>JBASAY010000170.1:0-34063 GCA_049650865.1 Tunicatimonas sp. | reverse complement strand
TTCAGGGCGTGGTGCCCGATCCGGGCGCGTGGCAGCAGGTAGATGAGGAACTCATTGAGCAGATGCGCCAGATTCCCGAGCGCGTAGCGCTGGCCATCGAGGAGTTTCGGTTTCGGGATGCGCTGGCGCACATGATGGATCTGGCGCGCGCGGGCAATAAGTACCTGGCCGACACCCAGCCCTGGAAGTTGATTAAGGAGGATGAAGACCGGGTGAAAACCATTTTGCACCTTAGTTTGCAGCTCACCGCCAACCTATCGGTGCTGTGCGAACCGTTTTTGCCCTTCACCAGCCGAGAACTGCAGCAGATGCTTAATTTCAGTAGTGAGCAGTGGGACGATACCCAGCGCCACGATCTGCTGGCGGCCGGTCACACCATCGGCGAACCGCATCTGCTGTTCGAGAAAATTGAAGACGATACCGTAGACGCCCAAACCCAAAAACTAATGACCAACGAGCCTACCCCCGCCCCCGAAAGTACTCCGATAAGTCCACAGAAAAACGAGATTACCTTTGATGACTTCGTGAAGCTCGATGTTCGGGTGGCTACCATTAAAGCTGCTGAGGCGGTAAAAAAATCTAAGAAATTGCTTAAGCTTACCCTCGACACTGGTTTGGACCAGCGCACCGTACTCAGCGGCATTGCCGAGCACTATACTCCCGAAGACATTATTGGCCAACAGGTGTGCGTGCTTATCAACCTGGCCCCGCGCAAGATGATGGGCATCGAGTCGCAGGGCATGGTGCTGATGGCCGAAAACCAAGATGGCTCGTTAGCCTTCGTACAGCCCGACAAGGAAGTGGGTAACGGTAGCGGGGTGAGCTGAACCACCAGAGTTTGGCTGTGTGCACTGATGAAACAGCCAACTAATTCTCGCGCTATAACAGCACCACTCCGGCAGCAGTATGAAACTAGAACAGTGGCTTTCCTTAGCTTTCTTCAGCCTGATCGTGGTGTTTACCGGATTCGTATCGCTGGTCTTCTACACCCAGTTGCGAAAGGCCACCCTAGAGCGGGTACAAGACCAACTGCTCTCCATCAATATTCTAAAGAAGCGACTTGTTGAGCAATCCCTGCGCCCGCTCGAGCCGGTGTCGCCAGATACTGCGCATCGTTCGGCGATGGCCTCGGAGCTAGAAGACATCCTTACCGAACGAACGGGCATGGGAACCACCGGCGAATCGTATTTGGTTGATGAACGGGGAAGCATGATTACCGCCTCTCGCTTCTTTCCTGATACGCTGCCCGGCAGCATCCGGGTAGATACCGAAGGCTTCCGGCAAGCCCGAGCGGGGCAGGTGGGGGTAGGCGTATACGCTGACTACCGGGGAGTGCCGATCGTAGGCGCTTACCGCACGGTGGCGCTACCCCAGCAAACCGGAGTTATCCTTACTGAAATAGACGTTGACGAAGCGCTACAGCCGATCAAAGCACTGCGCAATCGATTCTTAGGACTTTCTTTGGTTTTGTTGGTCGTATTTGGTGTCGTTTCGGTACTGCTGGCGAAGCAGCTCTCCCGTCCTATCCGCAGGATACAACGCACCATCACCGCACTCGCGCACGGTGAGCTTCCTCCACCCCCCCAGCCGACCTCTCGACTCGTCGAGATAGAGAGTATCACCGCTTCGCTTGGCGAACTTATTCAGGCACTGAGCCGAACGGTTCACTTTGCGCAGCATATTGGCACCGGAAGGTTTGACGCCGACTACACCCCGTTAGGAGCACGCGATGAGCTCGGCCAGGCGCTCCTTACCATGCGTAGTCAGTTGGTGCAACTCTACGAATACCGCGACCAGCAGGCGCAACAGACCAAGAAACTACTCGTTAGCACGCAGGAAGGAGAACGGGAGCGGATCGCCCGCGACATTCACGACGGTGTCGGGCCACTGTTAACTACCGCTAAGCTCAAACTATCGATGCTACCGGACAGCGGGGCCCGGGAAGAAGTTCGCCTGATGCTTGGGGAAGTGATTAACGAACTACGGCAGATTTCGCGCAACCTGATGCCCGCCGTACTGCGCGACTTTGGCCCGGGCGAAGCGCTGAATCAGCTGGTGGAGCAGATACGGCAAACCACCCGTCTTCGCTTTCGTTACGCTAATGATCTATCGAGTACGTCGCGCCTACCGGACGAGATAAGTATCACCCTCTACCGAATTGCGCAGGAAGCCATTAACAACACCCTTAAGCACGCTGGGGCCACCGAGGTAGTTATGTCACTTACTGAGTTTGACAATCAGGTAGTTTTTTACTACAAAGACAACGGGCGGGGGCTCCTTAGCTTATCCCAAGCAATGGGCAAAGGAAGTGGGCTGAAAAACATTCAGGAGAGAGTTCGTATCCTGAACGGCAGCGTGCGTATCTATAACGACCGAGGAACGTCTGATTCGGAAGCATCCACTTCGGAAGTATCCACTTCGGAAGCATCCCCTTGGGGAACCGTTATTGAGGCTGAAATTCCGCTATTATGAGCCGTATCCGGGTAGTACTTGCCGACGATCATCAGCTGTTCCGCGACGGAATGAAGGCTATGCTGCACGCTTCCGAAGAGGTTGAGGTGGTGGGGGAAGCCGCTAGCGGTCCGGTGCTGCTTACCGTGCTGGCATCGCAGAACCCCGACATTGTGCTGCTGGATATCTCTATGCCGCCCACGTCAGGAATTGACCTGCTACCTATTATTAAAGAGCGCTTCCCGAAGGTAAAGTGCATTATGCTCACCATGCACGACGATGTGCAGTACGTGCTGCGGAGTCTCAAGCAGGGGGCCAGCGGTTACCTACTTAAAGAAGCTGATGCCGAAGAACTTTTTACTGCCCTACGAGAAGTACACAACGGAAAAAAGTACTTTAAAAACAAGATCTCCGATCTGATTGTGACTAACCTATCAGGAGAGCCGTCGCCCGAAACGCTGTTGAGCGAACGAGAGATTCAGGTGGTACGCCTGGTGGCCGAAGGCAAGATCACCAAAGAAATTGCTGAGCAGTTGTTTGTGAGCACCCGCACGGTAGAGACCCACCGCTCGCGCATTATGAAGAAGCTAGGCGTGGCCAACACCGCCGAGATGGTTCGGCTGGCCTACGAGAAGAAGCTCATCTAATCGCATTACGTATTTTCCGCAACCTGATCGCGTAAATGCCGCAAATAAAGTTACCGGTATTTTGGGAACAACGCACTGATATTCAGCACGTTGTATTAATTGAAAGCAACCCAAAATATAGGAACCATGAAAACGTTCGCCCTTACTGCATCAATTGCCCTGTTATACACAGCATCTCTTGCTCAAGACTCCCTTCATCAGCCACCTTGGTCCTCGGTCAACTTGCCTGATAAAACCGAGGTAAAGCAGCAACAACGGCGCAAGCTTGGTGACCTGAAAGGCCCCCGGGCCAAGAATTATCCCGCCCATCGCTACCATGCTTCGCCGGTAAAAGTGAAAGCGCCTCGTTCCGAGAAGCGGATGGGGCCAGCGGCCAAGAACTACCGCCCTTGGCACACCGATAATTCACGCCACCACCTGGTTGTAACCAAGGAAAAGGAAGACCTGAAAGGGCCGCGGGCCAAGAACCGTAAGCCCTAGATCAATCAATAGTACTATAATTTTTCTGTCATCAAAATCCTTACGATCATGATTAAAGCAACCCTGAAAGAACGTTACATCAGTAGCGAGAACGGTATCGCGCACGAAGGAGTGCAGGAGATCATTCACGAGACGCGCATTTTTACTTCCGAACGCCAGCTGGAAAAGTGGCTCCAGACCTTCCAGCACCAACTCTGGCAAGATGATCCGGCCAAAGTGAAGCTAGTAGAAGGTATTTACGTAGAAAAACAAAAGATTAAGGTAGACGACACAAATCCGCCCGCCAAACTAGCTCAGTACGCTACCTTCCGTAAAGGAGTGTCGTACTACTACGCCTGCGACTCGGAACAACAGCGTATGTCGATAGTCTGACGTACCGCAATAGGCACAACGTTAGACCGAACATTTACCAAGTGCTCGCTAACGCTTATAGCGGTTACTCTGGCTTTTGGCTGTTAAACTGACTCATCGTGCGGGCCACCCCCTGGGTGGCGAACGATCGAATCATCTCTCCGGCACGATCCATCAGCTCGGGCAAGGCATTGATCTCTTCCTGCGGAAACGGACTTAGTACGTAGTCGACCTGCTGTCCGCGACCAAAACCGTTGCCCACCCCCATGCGCAGGCGGGCGTAATTCTGCCCGCCGGTTAAGTCCTCAATGTTCTTTAAGCCGTTATGGCCCGCACTAGAACCCTTAGCCCGCAGCCGCAGCGTGCCGAAGGGCAGGGCGATATCGTCTACGATTACCAACACGTTCTCTTTGGCTACCTTAAGCGACTGCATCCAGTAGTTCACCGCTTTGCCGCTAAGGTTCATATAGGTGCTCGGCTTAATGAAGTGCAGCGTACGCCCCTTAAATTTAAGGTCGGCTACCTCGGCCAGGCGGTCGGTACGAAAGGCACACTCCTGCTGTTCGGCCAGTCGGTCGAGCGTCAAGAAGCCAATGTTATGCCGGGTAAGTTCGTACTCTGGACCCGGGTTGCCCAGTCCAACGATTAGATACTTCATAGAAAAAAGTCCTGTTCGGATGCCTCCGAACAGGACTGATAACGTGGTATTGTTTTTTGAAGTTGGCCCCCGTCCCTACTCGGAACAAAGGCACAACCAGGTAACGGCTACTCCTTGGCTTCTTCGGCTTCGCCCTCGGCTCCTTCAGCACCCTCTGCTCCCTCTTCGGTTGCCTCCTCATCACCTTCTAGCTCCTCATCGTCGGCACTAGCACTGCGTAGCGCACGAGGCACTTCGATCACGGCAATGGATAGGGCGGGGTCTTCCGACACGTTAAAGTCGCCGGTTTCTACGTCTTCAACCTTCGCCGACTTACCAAAGTCCAGCCCCGAAACGTCCAGGTCCAAGTGCTCAGGCATATTCTTGGGCAGCGCTTCGATCCGCAGCGAACGACGCTTGAACATCAGCTTGCCTCCCTTGCCTACACCTATCGGAGTGCCACTCAGCCGGATCGGAATATCCATCTTCACCTTCTTGCCTTCGTGCAACTCCAGGAAGTCGGCGTGCATGATCATCTCGTTTACCGGATGAAACTGGATGTCCTGTAGAATGCATTGCTTTTCTACGCCCTCGATGTTAAGATGCGCAAAGTGGGCGTCGGCGGTGTACACCATATCGCGAAACATAATCATCGGAGCGTAAAAGTGAACCTGTTCGTCACCTCCGTACACGACGCACGGCACGTAACCTTCAGCGCGTAGCCGCTTTGATTCTTTTTTGCCGAGATTTGCTCTTTGATACCCTATAATCTCTACTGTTTTCATAAAAGTGATAAAATAAAAGGTTCGTCAGCCCCAGACTGCATAGCGAACCGGATGGATGAATACTAAAATCTGGATTTAGAAATAAATAACGGACTGATTGATTCTTCTTTGTGAATCTTTTTGATCGCCGTGGCGAACAGTTCAGCCACGCTAAGCACCTTAATTTTTGGGCACTCTTGCTTAAGCGGAATTGTGTCGGTAACGACTAACTCCTCTAACACCGAGTTCTCGATGTTTTCGTAGGCGTTACCCGACAGCACCGCGTGGGTGCTGATTGCCCGGACCGACTGCGCCCCTTCTTCCTTGAGCACCTGCGCGGCTTTGCACAGGGTGCCCGCAGTGTCAACCAGGTCGTCAACCAGCACCACGTCGCGCCCGGCCACGTCGCCGATCACCTGCATGGTAGCCACCTCATTGGCCCGCTTGCGCTGTTTGTCGCAGATCACCATATCGGTGTGGAAGTACTGCGCAAAGTTGCGGGTGCGCTTTACCCCCCCTACATCGGGCGAAGCGAAAATGAGGTTTTCTTGCGGAATAGATTTTAAATAAGGAACGAAGATGATGCTGCCGCTAAAGTGATCTACCGGGAAATCGAAGAAGCCCTGAATCTGCCCGGCGTGCAGGTCGCAGGTCATCAGGCGGTCGGCCCCGGCAGCTGAGAAAAGGTTGGCCACCAGTTTGGCACCGATGGCTACCCGAGGTTTATCCTTGCGGTCTTGCCGGGCGTAGCCGAAGTAGGGCACTACGGCGGTAACGTGTTTAGCGCTAGCCCGTTTGGCGGCATCAATCAGCAGTAACAGTTCCATCAGGTTATCAGACGACGGAAAGGTTGACTGAATAAGAAACACCTCATAGCCTCGAACTGACTCAGCAAAGTACGTGGAGAGTTCGCCGTCGCTGAAGCGCTCAATAACTACCTCGCCGAGTTCTTTCCCGTAGTCCCTCACAATTTTTTCGGCCAAGTAACGGGTGGCAGTGCCTGAAAAGAACTTTACTGCGGCCATAAGATAATTAGGAATTAAGAATGAATTAAGTAAGAACTAACTAATTCCTAATTAATCAATTCTCAATTCTTAATTAGAAGTTGTCCGGCAAGGACTCGAACCCTGAATAAAGGCACCAAAAACCTCTGTGTTACCATTACACCACCGGACATTCAATTTCGGGATACAAAAATAGGGGGTTTTTCAATGAAGCAAAAAATAAAATCATTTTTTTTGTAGATAGGCTAGCCAATCAAGCTTTGTGAGCCACCTGTGCGGGGTATGGCACACTCATTGAGCATGTACAACGATGATTAGACAACAAATTTGTCTACCAATCATGGTTACAATTTTGTTCGGTAGCTTACCAGTATGAATAAGCTTTCTAATAAAAGAAATAAAATTGTTGGTTAGTCATAAAATACATATATTTACATAAATAATTACAAATTATGCTACTCTTCGCTGTTTAGCGATTATCCCTATGATTTCATTTAATAAGTTAAAAAAGAACCGCTATTCTAAGTCACTGGTTGTTCTGCTACTGCTGCTGGACGTTCTTTTTGTGCTTTTTTCATTTGAAGTAGGATACATTGCAGCGAATGGTTCAGACTCGGTATGGCAAGACCACTACGTGTCATTTGCCACTATTTTTGTGCTCGCTTGGGTCGTGTCGGCGTTGTTCTGCGAAATTTACCAAACTGAGAATTTAAGCAAGGTAAAAACCATCCTTAGCAGCACACTGCTCAGCTTCGTTTTTCACTTCTTCATCATCAGCCTTTACCTTTTCGGCTTTAATGCTTTTCACTATCCTTCTAACTTCCTGATAGTAACCTACGCGATCTGCGTAGTAAGCATCATTGGCCTAAAAGTCGTTCTTCTCAAATCGTATCAGTACTACCGCAACCTGGATAAGAACCGGAAGAAAGTAATCGTGATTGGTTACACATCGTCCGGACGTAGCCTTTACGAGTTTTTTGTGAATAATCAGGCGCTGGCTTACAAGTTTATGGGGTTTTTCTCCGACCAAACTACCGTAGTTCCCGAGCACCAGGCACTAATACGGGGCGACTTATCAGAGGTTAGAGACTACTGCGTACGCGAAAACATTGATGAAATCTTTTACGCGCTGCCCAATAACATTGAGTATGTCCGAAGCCTGGCGAAATTTGCCGATGATAACTACATCTACTTCGGATTGGTACAGGATGCCGGGGGACTGTTAGAGAGCAAGGTGGACACTCACCTGTTCGACAACGGTAAAATTCCAATTCTTACTCCCCGGCGCGAACCGCTGCGTTTCTTCTTTAACCGGCAGGTGAAGCGCGCCTTCGATATTGCGTTTTCCAGTTTGGTTATCGCCATTTTGTTTCCCTTTATCATTCCACCCATTGCCCTGCTTATTAAGATGGATTCGCCCGGCCCGGTATTTTTTAAACAGCTGCGCTCCGGAAGAAATGGCAAACCTTTTTGGTGCTATAAGTTTCGGACCATGAGCGTTAACGGTCAGTCAGACAGCGTACAGGCGAAGAAGAACGATGCTCGAATCACCCGGATAGGGTCCTTCTTGCGCAAAACTAGTCTGGACGAGCTCCCCCAGTTTTTCAACGTACTGATTGGCAACATGTCGGTCGTAGGTCCCCGGCCCCACATGCTTAAACACACCGAAGAGTATTCAGCTATCATCGAAAACTTTAAAGTGCGTCACTTCATTAACTCCGGCATTACCGGATACGCTCAGGTGAATGGCTACCGTGGTGAAACCAAAGACAACTCGGCGATGGAGAAACGAGTGCAGTACGATACCTGGTACCTGGAGAATTGGAGCCTTTCGCTTGACCTCAAAATAATTTTCATGACGGTGTGGAACGCTGTTCGGGGCGAAGAAAATGCCTACTAGCACATCACCAACTTTTTTCTAATTACTTATTGTAAGCACTTATTAAAATAATCGCATATGAACATTAGTGTATTTGGATTAGGATACGTAGGGGCAGTGTCCTGCGCCTGCTTTGCCAAGTTGGGCCATCAGGTCATCGGCGTCGACGTGAACAAACAGAAAGTAGATTTGATCTTGAGCGGGAAGTCGCCCATTGTAGAAAAAGACCTGGACGAGTACGTGGCCGAAGGCATTGAGAAGGGAACGATCAATGCCACCACCGACGTAACCGAGGCAGTGCTTGCCTCCGACATCTCTATTGTGTGCGTGGGCACTCCTAGTCAGATTAATGGCAACATTGACCTTACTTACATCTACCGGGTATGTAGCGAAATCGCCACCGCCCTGCAGCAGAAAGATTCATTCCATACGGTGGTCATTCGCAGCACGGTGATTCCGGGCACCATCGCGCAGTGCGCTCAGATCATCGAGGATGTATCAGGCAAAAAGCATCTGGAAGATTTCGGGGTGGCTTCCAATCCGGAGTTTCTACGCGAGAGCACGGCGATCTACGACTTCTGGAATCCGCCGTACACGGTAATAGGCACCGAGAGCAAGAAGAGCGAACAGCACCTGGAAGCCCTTTATCAGGCCATCGAGGCTCCGATCTTTAAGCTTCGCCCCGAAGAGTCGGAGATGATTAAGTACGCCAATAATAATTTCCACGCCATGAAGGTGACCTTCGCTAACGAGATCGGCAATATCTGCAAAGAGTTGGGAGTGGACGGACACAAGGTGATGGAAGTTGTGTCGAGCGACACCAAGCTGAACCTGTCGCCTTACTACCTAAAGCCGGGCTTCGCCTTTGGGGGCTCCTGCTTGCCCAAGGACGTACGCGGCCTGAACTACCGCGCCAAGATGCTGGACGTAAACACCCCCCTGCTCAACAGTCTGCTGCCCAGCAACGAGTACCAAATCCAGCGCGGACTTCAAATGATTGGCGACACCGGCAAGCGGAAGATTGGCTTTCTGGGGTTTGCCTTCAAGGCAGGCACCGACGACCTACGCGAAAGCCCAGTGGTAGAGCTCATCGAGACCCTAATGGGCCGTGGCTACGACTTAGCGCTGTACGACAGCAATATTCTGCTGTCGCAACTGATGGGCAAGAACAAAGATTATCTCACTGGACACATTCCGCACATCACCCGCTTGCTCAAAAAATCGGTCGATGAGGTGATGGCCCACGCCGAGGTAGTAGTTATTGGTAATAAGGCGCCAGAGTTTAAAGAGGCGGCGGCCAACGCTTCCTCCGACCAAACAATCATCGATTTGGTTCGTATTGACAAAGAGAAAGTAACCCAAGACAACTATGTCGGTATTTGCTGGTAAGCACGTCCTTATTATCATCGAGAACCTTCCTGCTCCCTTCGACCGTCGGGTGTGGCAGGAGGCTACTACCCTGAAAGAAAGCGGTGCGGAAGTATCTATCATTTGCCCCAAGATGAAGGGGTACGACCGCTCGTTCGAGCAGATCGACGGCATCGATATCTACCGGCACCCGCTTCCGGTGGAAGGACACGGCGCGCTGGGCTACTTGATGGAATACGGCACGGCCATTTTTTATGAGTTACTACTAAGTGTCCGGATTTTCATCAAGAAGCGCTTCCAGGTGATTCACGGCTGCAACCCACCGGATTTAATCTTTATCACCGCATTGTTCTTTAAACCGTTCGGGGTGAAGTACGTGTTCGACCACCACGACATCAATCCTGAACTCTACTTGGCGAAGTTCGGCCGGAAGGACTTTTTCTACCGCTGCATGCTGTTCTTTGAGCGGCTTACCTTTCGGGCAGCCGACTACAGCATTGCTACCAACGAATCGTACCAGAAAATTGCCATCGAGCGGGGCGGCATGCCCGCCGACCGGGTGCAGGTGGTGCGTAGCGGCCCGAGCCTGAAGCGTCTAAAACTCACTTCGGGTAACAACGAGTACAAGAAAGGCCGAGAATTTCTTATTGGGTACGTGGGCGTGATTGGGGTGCAGGAAGGTCTGGATTTGCTGCTGGAGTCGGTGCAGCACATTGTGCAACAACGCCACGATGTACAATTTGCTATTGTGGGCAGCGGCACCGCGCTGGAGGAGATCAAAGCCCAAACCAAACAAATGGGCTTAGAAGAGTACGTTGATTTTTACGGCCGGGTAAGCGACGAGAAGCTGGTTGACGTGCTTAACACCTGCGATGTGTGCGTGAATCCCGACCGGCCTACCGAGATGAATAACCTCTCTACCATGAACAAGATCATGGAGTATATGGCCCTGCGTAAACCTATCGTGCAGTACAACCTGAAAGAGGGCCGTGCCTCGGCCCTGGAAGCTTCGTTGTACGCTGAAAACGACGATACTGCAGACTTTGCGAACAAAATTATGCACCTACTCGACCATCCCGAAGACCGAGAGCAGATGGGTACGTTTGGCTACAACCGGGTGCTCAACGAACTCTCGTGGGACTACGAACGGGTTCGCCTGGTCGACTTTTATCAGCGGGTACTCGGAATCCGGGCGGCTGCTCCCGTGCCAGCGACCACTTAAAAGGAAGCTCAATCATTTGCACTCTGTAGCGAGTACGCTGAAACACTATCCACTTATTAGTTCTGCTTTTGGCAAGGATATTGGAAGAAATACGGACAAATGGTACATCTGCTAACAATGCGAAGCGTACCGTGTTCCACTCACTAATAATTATTACTGCTATGAAAAAGTCACCTCTTATAATATTGTTTACCCTCGTTATTGCCGCTTGCTCTACGGTTCCGCTCACCGGCCGAAGGCAGCTAAGCCTGATTCCTGACGCTCAGATCAACTCGCTCAGCTTCCAGAACTACCAACAGGTGCTTCAGGAGAGCAAAGTAGTTACGGGCACCGAAGAGTCGCGCTTGGTAAAGAGCGTTGGAAAAAAGATTTCCTACGCGGTAGAACAGTACATGCGCGAGCAGGGCATGCAAGATGAGATCAAAGGCTTCCAGTGGGAGTTTAACCTGCTGGCCGATGACGTGGTGAACGCCTGGTGTATGCCAGGGGGCAAAGTAGCCTTCTACTCGGGTATTATGCCTATCTGCCAGGACGAGCAAGGCGTGGCCGTAGTAATGTCGCACGAGATTGCCCACGCCATTGCTGAGCACGGCAGCGAACGTATGTCGCAGCAACTTACAGCGCAGTTGGGCGGGGCCGCGCTATCGGTGGCCCTTAGCAGTAAGCCGCAGCAAACCCAACAGTTGGCCAATACTGCCTTCGGCTTGGGGGCTCAGTACGGAGTGCTGCTTCCGTTTAGCCGCACGCATGAGTCGGAAGCTGACGAGCTAGGGCTTTACTTTATGGCAATGGCGGGTTACGACACCCAGGCGGCGGTTCCTTTCTGGCAGCGCATGGCAGCCCAGGGGGGAGGAGGACGACCACCGGAGTTTCTATCTACCCACCCCGCCCCCGAAACCCGAATCCGAAATATTGAGAAGACGATTCCCAAAACCAAAAAGTACCAGGGGAAATACGCTCGGTAGTAGCACTACCGACCGCTTGTCTTAGGGGCGCTTAGCTCACCTCGTAGGTACTTGTGGTAATCCGAACACGTCATCCGTCCGCTGTCGTCGCTGTACGGACAGGTTTGGTACATCATGGTGCCGAGTTTGCCCGGCTTCGCAATTACCCCCCGGCCACCGCACACCGGACAGCGCACGTAAGAAACTTCCTGACAATCGACCGCAACGGGTTTGGGCTTGGCGGGCGCTTTGGTAACGGCAGAAGGCGCGGTGTCGACCGTTTCGTGATCGGCTCGCGCCAACTCCAAATACTCGGTTGCCTGATCGAAAAACTGCCCGGTAGTACCCTTTAGCTCTATGTACTTCGTTAGCCAATCCTGACTCTGCTGGTACTTTTGGAGGTGGTACGAATTCTTACCGAAGTAGAAGCATAGGTCAGCAGGTACTACCGATACATTTGCCAACACACGCATGAAGTAGCGGTTGGCCTGCACAAACTCGCCCCCATTCATTAGTTCCACCCCCCGGTCCATCTCCTGCAGGTCTTCCCCGTTCATTACGGTGCCCGGTAACTCAACTTCTTGAGCCCACGCCGTGCCCAACGCTGTTAGTACGAAGAGGATAATAGTCATTACCCTTCCGGAGTAGTTAATCATGTCATGATAATTCTAAAATAACGAACTTACTAAAGCACTTACTTGCCCAACTATACGCGTTGGCTGATAATTGCTAGCTACAATAATATACTAAAAAAACGTAACTTGCCGTCCCTTTATGATTGATAACAATAGCATAGAAGAAACCAGTGATCTACGTCTGCAGTTCGATAAGCGGGGTGGGTTACTGCCCGTGGTGGTGCAAGACCGGCGGTCTAACCACGTACTGATGGTTGGCTACGTAAACGAGTCGGCGCTTCAGCAGTCACTGCAGAAGAAGCTAGCCACCTTCTGGAGCACCTCGCGCAATACTTTGTGGACCAAGGGTGAGACTTCAGGCGACTATCTGAAGCTCTACGAGGTTTGGGTCGATTGCGATCAAGATGCGCTGGTGTTTCGGGTAGAAGCGCTCGGTCAGGGGGCTTGCCACACCAAAGATGCGTCGGGCCGCGCGCGCAGCTCCTGCTTCTACCGATCTATCGACGGCGACCAGCCCGTTCAGTTAAAACTTCGTTAGCATCCGCTCAACCTTTATTATGGAATCTCCCCCCCTCTTTGACGCATTTCCGCTTACCATTTACAATAGCCTTGTTCGCCAGAAGGAGGCATTTCAGCCGCTGGCGCCGCCCTCGGTAGGGCTGTACGTGTGTGGGCCTACTATGTACGGTGACCCGCACCTGGGGCACGCCCGCTCGGCGGTGGTATACGATACGGTATTTCGGTACCTAAAAACCCTGGGCTACCGGGTGCGCTACGTGCGCAACATCACCGATGTAGGGCATTTGGAAAACGAGATAGATGAATCAGGCGAAGACAAAGTAAGCAAGAAGGCGAAAGCGGAGCAATTGGAGCCTATGGAGGTGGTTCAGATGTTCACGTACCACTACCGCGATGCGTTGCGCCAGCTCAACACCCTTCCGCCCAGCATTGAGCCGGTCGCTAGTGGCCACATCCCTGAACAGATCGCAACTATCCAAAAGATCATCGACCACAGCCTGGCCTACGAGGTAAACGGATCGGTATACTTCGACCTAGACAAGTACGCCCAGGAGGGTTCTTACGGACAGCTGTCCGGCAAAGTGTTGGACGAACTACGTACCGGAAGCCGACAAACCGAGGGACTGGACGAGAAGAGAAGCCCGCACGACTTCGCCCTGTGGAAAAAAGCGTATCCGCAGCACATCATGCGCTGGTCTTCGCCCTGGGGCGACGGCTTTCCGGGGTGGCACCTGGAGTGCACCGCCATGAGCACCAAGTATCTGGGCGAGACTTTCGATATCCACGGGGGCGGACTAGAGCTACAGTTTCCGCACCACGAAGCCGAGATCGCGCAGAACCAAGCGGCCTTCCGTGCGCACCCCGCCCGCTACTGGATGCACAACAACCTGGTAACTATTGATGGCCAGAAGATGAGCAAGTCGCTCAACAACTTCATTACCCTAGAAGAAACCTTTAGTGGTGAACATGAGCGCTTGAGCCAGGCCTATAGTCCGATGACGGTGCGCTTCTTTATGCTACAGGCGCACTACCGCAGTCCGCTCGACATGTCGAACGAAGCCCTGCAGGCAGCTGAGAAGGGCCTAAAACGACTACTGAGTGCCCGGAAACTTATCGGGGAGCTTACCCACCAACCCGGTACGGTAGATGAGGCTACCGATCAACAAATCTACAGTCTGGGCGAAACCTGCTACCGGCAGATGAGTGATGACTTTGGCACCCCCCAGGTTATCGCTACGCTCTTTGATCTCAGCGCTAAGATCAACCAAATGCACCAGCGGCAACTGTTTGTCACCGAACGTACGTTTGGGTACCTTCAGGAAACGTTTATTAGCTTGGTAGACAATGTGTTAGGACTGGTTTCTGAGAAAAAGGACGATAGCCAGCTCACCGATTCGCTGGTGCAGCTACTCATCGACACCCGTCGGCAAGCTCGAGAGAAAAAAGATTTCGCCACGTCGGATCAGATCCGTGACCAGCTCGCGGCAATAGGAGTGCAGTTAAAGGACGAAAAGTCGGGTGAAACCACCTATACGCTTTCGTAGGCTCTTCTGTAATATTTCGTGATTTCTTACGTAGATTAGGTACGGCAGAATATGCCCTTGCGGGGTATTGCGCCGACCCGTACTTTTTCGCAAAAACAATGATTCTATCCGGAATAGAAATCAGCAAGCTGATTGATAAAGAAATATTTATTGACCCCTTTTGTCCCGAACAAATTAACCCTAACAGTTACAACCTTCGGCTTCACCCCGAACTTTTGGTGTACCAAGACTCACTATTGGATATGAAGCGGGACAATCCGACCCAACGGATGACCATTCCTCCTGAAGGACTAATACTAGAACCGGGGCGGCTCTACTTGGGGCGCACCGTAGAGAGCGTTCGCACCGAACACTACGTGCCCATGCTGGAGGGGCGATCTTCCGTTGGTCGCTTAGGCATTGTGGTGCATCTTACCGCCGGACTGGGTAATATCGGTTCGTCGGGTTGCTGGACGCTAGAAATTACCGCGGTGCAGCCCGTACGGGTTTATCCTGATGTGGAAGTCTGTCAGATCTACTTCCAGGACATTCGAGGAGAGCACGTCTCGTACCGAAGTACCAAGTACCACCTCGATGGCGTACAGGCCAGTGGAATGTACCAGGAGCTTACGTAATTACTCAAGATACTAACCGCATCCCGGTGAAAGCGTTTCTAACCTTCCTTATCAAAATATATCAGTACGCGATCTCGCCAATGCTAGGTCCGCACTGTCGGCACACCCCTACCTGCTCGCAGTACACCGTGCTGGCTATTGAGGAATGGGGGGCGGTACGCGGCGTATGGTTGGGAGTCAAGCGCATTGCCCGCTGCCACCCCTGGGGTACACATGGCTACGATCCGGTGCCCCGAAGGTCTGCTTCGGATCGAAAGGAGCCTTAGAGCCGCTCAACTTTTTAGACGTGCATCCGTGTTCACTTTATGGATTTGTTCAGCTCAGAAGATCAAATGTTTATGCGTCGAGCGCTTGAACTGGCGGCCCGAGGGCGGGGCGCAGTAGCCCCCAACCCGCTGGTAGGATGCGTTATTGTGAAAGATGGACAGATTATCGCTGAGGGTTGGCACCAACGCTACGGTGAAGCCCACGCCGAACGCAATGCGGTGAACCAACTCAGCGCGCCGGACCGGCTGGTCGGCAGCACGGTATACGTGACACTGGAGCCCTGCTCACACCACGGCAAAACGCCGCCCTGCGCCGACCTGTTGGTACAACACCGCGTGGGCCGGGTGATAATTAGCAACCGTGACCCCAACCCGCTGGTAAACGGTCGCGGCATTGCGCGATTGCAAGAGGCGGGCATTCAGGTAGCAACCGGACTGCTCGAAGATGAGGGAAAAACGCTCAACGAGGCCTTCTTCCAAGCCATGGAAGCATAAATCCATCCATAGAACAAGCGTACCTTGCCTTTGCAAAAGAGGATGGTTTAAACGTAACTTTGGTCAACTATTTTGATTTTTGGTATGCCATTGCATAATCACATCGACGGAAGGGTACTCAAACGCCAACTCCAGGCCAGTAAAGAAACTCGTACTACCCTATCGTTTTATCAGTACGCCCGCATTGTAAATCCTTTGTTTTTGCGGGACCACCTGTACCAGCAGTGGCACGCGTTAGGAGTGCTCGGCCGGGCTTACGTGGCGCACGAAGGGGTCAACGCCCAGGTAAGTGTACCCAACGATACGTTCGATGCCTTCAAGCAAGTCCTGCGCGACATTAGCTTCCTTAAGGAGACGCGGCTGAACGTTGCGGTAGACGCCGGAGGTAAATCGTTCTTTAAGCTAAAGATTCAGGTAAAAGAGAAGATTGTGGCCGATGGCCTAGACGATGAGCGCTTCGATGTAACGCAACACGGGCAGCACCTGGACGCCGAAGCGTTTAACGCCCTTACCGACCGGCCCGAAACGGTGGTGGTGGATATGCGCAACCACTACGAAAGCGAGGTAGGTCACTTTGAGAACGCGATCCTACCCGACGTGGATACGTTCCGCGACTCGTTGCCAATCGTAGTGGACCTGCTCAAGGACCAGCGCGAGCAGCCTATTGTGATGTACTGCACCGGGGGCATCCGCTGCGAGAAAGCCAGCGCCTATCTCAAGCACCAGGGCTTTGAGAAGGTGTACCAACTGGAGGGCGGCATTATCAAGTACGCCCACGACGTGCAAGAGAAAGGGCTGAAGAACAAATTTCGGGGCAAAAATTTCGTGTTCGACGAGCGCTTGGGCGAGCGGGTTACCGATGAGGTTATCAGCCAGTGTCACCAGTGCGGCGCGCCCTGCGACACGCACACCAACTGCCCCAATGAAGCCTGTCACCTGTTGTTTATTCAGTGCCCCAACTGCGCGGCGGCTTACGACGGCTGCTGCTCCACGGATTGTCAGGAGTTTTTGCAACTGCCCGTTGAAGAGCAGCGCTTGCGGAGGAAGAATAAGACTACAGCAGACCGTAATGTATTTCGGAAAGGGCGCGTCAATCATCTGCGAGCTAAGTCACAAAAGTAGTTACATTAATATTTGTCACTTATAACGTAATGGGTTACATTTGCATAGTAACGTTAGAAAAGCTACTATACGATGAACACTACTGAAGTTAGAATGTACCAAATCCTGCAAGAGACGGGGCTAAGCGACAAGCGAGCTTCGGAAGCAGTTACGGTTATGAAAGAGTTACAGCACCAATCGCTTGATCATTTAGCTACCAAAGCCGATTTGGAGCTACTAGGGGCAAAGGTTACTGAGAAAATTGGCGAACTGCAGCGTAACTTCGCCGAAAGTATGAGCAACCTTCAGATTGATCTGAACGACAAACTAAGTGTGCACCAGCGCGACATGACCGAACGGCTCAGGTTGCACCAAGACGATATGACTGAGCGGCTTAACTCACACCAACACGATACGACTGAGAAGCTTAGCTCGCATCAGAGCGACATGGCTGAAAAACTTAGCCTGCACCAGAGTAACATGACTGAAAAACTTGGCCAGTACCAGCGCGATATGACCGAGAAACTGAGTCTGCATCAAACTAATGTGGCCGAAAGAATGAGTCGCTACCACCGCAATACCATCGTTTGGGTGGTCTCTACGGTAGCTACCGGGGTTACCATTGCGGTAGCTTTATTTAGTTTGGCCATTCGGTATCTTCCATGAGCTATTCACCCTCCGCTTCTTCCCCACCCCACCCGGGTCAGCTACTGCGCAAAGACTACCTGGAACCCTACAAGTTAACCGTCACTCAGTTAGCTCAGGCGCTGGGTGTCTCCAGAAAAAACCTTTCAGAAATCCTAAACGGACACACTGGTATCAGTCCCGAGATGGCCCTCCGCCTGTCGCGGGCCTTCAACACTGACCCAACGTGGTGGATGAACCAACAAATGCAGTATGACCTCTGGCTCGCTGAGCAAAAGAACGTAGTACAAGAGGTGCAGCCGCTCTACAAAACAAACAAATCATAGCCTATTATACGTTTGCCGCTAGCGCGTCCGCAATCTTCCGGTCGTTCGACAGGCGCGGCACCTTGTTTTGCCCCCCTAATTTCCCCTGGCTTTTCATATAGTCGCGAAAAGCATCGGGCGGTAGCGAAATTACTCGCAACGGCTCCAGGATACTTCCGGTGATCAGGTCCTCGTAGTACGTGTTCAGTTGTACCAACTGTTCGTCTAAGGTGCGCTCGAAGGCCGCCATGTCGTGGGGCGGGCGGGCAAAGGCCACGTACCACTCGTGCCGAGGCAGCCCCTCATCGGGTTCCACCTGCGGAGCAACGGTGTACTCTACCACTTCTACTTCGGGAAATCGCTCAGTGGTGAGGCGCATTGCTTTTTCTACTTCCTCGCCGATTACGTGCTCGCCGAAAGCCGAGATAAAGTGCTTGATGCGCCCGGTTACCACCACCCGGTACGGACTCTTGGAGACAAACTTTACCGTATCGCCAATGGAGTAGCCCCACAGCCCGGCGTTGCTGTTAAGGATTAACGCGTAATTTACCCCCAGTTGCACGTCGTGGACGCTCAGGCGCGTCGGATTCTCGTCGAAGTACTCGTCGGCGGGGATGAATTCAAAGAAGATACCGCTGTTCAGCAGCAACAACAGGCCCTCTTCAGTTTGCGAATCTTGGTAGGCAATAAACCCCTCGGAGGCTGGGTAAGTTTCGATAGAAGCTACCGGCCGACCGATAGACTCGAAAAGCTTACGCCGGTACGGGGCGAAATTTACCCCTCCGTACACCAGTACCGAGAAATTTGGAAACAGCTCTCCCACCGGCCGACCCGTGCGCTCGATGAGCCAGTCGAAGTACATCTGCACCCAGGGCGGAATGCCCGAAATCAGACTCATATCTTGATCCACCGTTTCGTCTACGATGCGCTCCAGCTTGGTCTCCCAATCTTCAATGCAGTTGGTTTCGTAGGTAGGTAACTGGTTGGTGCGTAGGTAACCCGGCACGTGATGATTGGCAATCCCCGATAGCCGCCCGGTGTGGATTCCCGCCTTCTGCGTCAGGGTAGGGCTACCCGACAGAAAAATCAGTTTTCCGTCGAGAAACTGGCCGCTACCACGGTGGCCGCTGCCACGGTGGCCGCTGCCACGGTGGCCGCTACCACTCTCGTGCACGTAGCTGAGCAGGGCGTCGCGGGCCGAGTTGATGTGATTGGGTACCGAATCGGCGGTAATCGGAATGTATTTCACCCCCGAAGTGGTGCCCGAAGTTTTGGCCAAGTAAGCTGGCTTGCCAGGCCACAGCACGTCGGAGCGACCGGCTAGTATCTGGTCTACGTAGGGTTTCAGTCCTTCGTAGTCGCGAATGGGCACCAGCCGCTTAAATTGCTCGTAGTGATCGATTTGGGCAAAGGCATGGTCTTGGCCAAACCGCGTACTCTTAGCCTTAATGATTAGCTGCTTAAAAACTTGATCCTGCGTTTTTTCGGGAGCAAGGCTCCACGCTTTCTGCTGCTGCGCCACGTAGGCCGCCAGCGGACGGCTCATAACGGATCGGATGCCCATAGGATAGCTTTAGGTGGTGTGAAAATATATATTGTTGCGTTAGTGGCGGCAGGTAGTATAGTCACTTCCGAAGCTTAAACCTTTTTTTGAAGGCGATGGTGAAGGTGGCACCCTCCCCTGGTGTACTCGTAGGATAGATTTTGCCTTCATGGCTGTTAATGATGTTCTGCGTAGCCGTGAGGCCAAGTCCCATTCCACCGGATTTGCTGGTATGGAATGCATCGAAGAGCTTATCCAGGATGTCGCTTTCTATCCCCGGTCCGTTATCGGTAATTTGTACGTACTGATTGCGAGCGTCTTCACCGGTTTTGATGGTAATTCGCCCCGTTCCCGTCGGCACTGCTTCGATAGCGTTGTTAATAATATTAAGTAGCGCCATCTTGATTTTCTCTTGGTCAAGCGGAAGGGGGGGCAGGCCTTCGGCGTAGCGCTTCTCTAGGGTAACCTCCTGAAGGCGAAGCCGGTCTTCAGCAATGGCTACCGCCTCATCGATCACTTGGTTGAGCAACTGAGGCTGCAGGTCTAGCTGCGAAGGTTTGGAGGAGTTGAGCATCGCCGTAATCAACTCGTTGATGCGGCCCACGTTACGCTTGATGATATCGTAGTAGATCGTAGCATCATCGCTGTCGGCGGGTTCGCTACGTAGCTGCTCAAGCGACAGCCCAATGTTAGTCAAGGGGTTGCGCACCTCATGAGCAATGCTGCGGGCAATATTTCCCGTCATCATAAGTTTTTCCAGCCGAATCAGTTCTTGCTGCACCTTCTTTTTTTCTGAAATATCTACGATCACCCCCTGGTATCCGGTTATATTGCCATTCACATCGGTGAGCGAGGCAGCCGACAGGCTACACGCTACCACCTTGCCGTCGCTACGCTGCAAGATTGCCTCAAAGTCACGCACCAAGTGGTAGCTGAACAGTTCCTGCTTGAAGTCACTCAGGTCGTTCTCGATGGTAAATAGTTCGGGCAGGCGCTGCTGCTGCAACCGGTCCATGTCGTAGGCGAACAGCCGAAGCATTGATACGTTGGCATCGGTGAATCTAAGGTGCTCATCGGTAATGTAGATGGCGTTTATCGACTGCTCGAACAGGCTGCGGTAGCGTCTTTCTTCCTGATGCAGCTGGCTAATTGTACGGGCATTCTTAAGAGCATACCGTATGCTACGCTCGATGGTGGGGGCACTCACCTGCCCTTTTACTAAGTAGTCGGCAGCACCCATTCGCATGGCCTGCAAATCTACTTCAGGAACCCCCTTGCCGGTTAGCATAATAATAGGAGCGCGCACCCCCTGAGCGATGGCGGCTTGCAGTAGGTCTAGTCCATTCTTTTTGCCCAGACGATAGTCGATAAGGTAAACGTCGTGCTGGTTCTCCAGTACCCTGGCCAATCCTTTGTCATACTCACTGATCCACTCCGTTCGAAAGTCGGTTTGCTCCATGTCGTTAAGCAGGTCGCGCACCAACACGTAGTCGTCTTCGTCGTCGTCTACCAGCAGTATGTTCATCCTCTCTCTCATCGGCTACGCCTGCTTGTCTTTAGGAAGTACCACAATACCAAACCAGTAGTCGCCAATGGCCCGCGCCACGTTTACCAGACCCTCGAAGGTTACCGGCTTACTGATAAATGAGCTAACGCCCAGGTCGTAACTTTTGATAATGTCTTCGTCGGCCTTGGAAGTAGTAAGTACAATCACCGGAATGCGGCGCAGGACGGGGTCGGCCTTGATTTCGGCCAGTGCTTCCCGCCCGTCCTTCTTGGGCATATTAAGGTCTAGCAGGATGAGTCCGGGTTCGGGAGCGTTCTCAATAGTATACTTGCCCCGCCGGTGCAGGTAGTCCATCAGCTCCACCCCGTCTTCTACAAAGTGCAGGTCGTTGGCCAGCCGATTCTCTGCCAGGGCTTCTTCGGCGAGCATCCGGTCGTCGGGATCATCGTCGGCCATCAAGATGGTGATCGTTTGGGGTTGACTACTCATGAGATAGCGGGTTGCGTTTCGGGTAATACGATAAAGAAGGTAGCCCCCTGGTCGGGCGACGCTTGGGCGTAGATAGCCCCGTGGTAGCTTTCTACTATTTTCTGGCAGATGGCCAAGCCAATACCCGTGCCCTTGTACTCGTTGCGCCCGTGCAGGCGCTGGAAAATGGCAAAGATACGATCCAGGTACTTTTCGTCAAAACCAATGCCGTTGTCGGCTACGGTAATCGCGTAGTGGCGCGCAGTGGGCAGAACACCGTCGCGCAGGTGCGCCAGTTGTTCCGGCGACGCCTCTTCAGCCCGAATGGTAACCACCGGTGCCTGATCAGACTTACGAAACTTGATGGCGTTGCTTAGTAGGTTTTGAAACAGTTGGCGCAGCTGCCAGGTCTCGCCCTCTACGGTGGGCAGTTGGTCGTAGGTGACCTGCGCTTGCGTTTGGGTAATACTCTCTTCAAGGTTTTCTACTACCTCGTCCAGTAGTTGGTTCAGGTTTACCCGCTGTAACTCGCCGCGCACGCGCCCCACCCGCGAGTACTGGAGTAGGTCGTCGATAAGCTGCTGCATTCGTTCGGCAGCATTCTGCATGCGGGCAATGTAGTCTTGTCCGTTTCCCGCCAGCTGGTCGCTGTACTTAACGCTGAGCCGGTCGCCAAAAGCGCGAATCTTGCGGAGTGGCTCCTGCAAATCGTGCGAGGCCACGTAGGCGAACTGCTCCAGGCTCTCTTTCGTGCTTTCGAGTTCGTAGAGTTGGTTGCGCAGTTCGGTATCGGTGGCCCCGTAGATGCTCACATCGATGGCTACCAGCAGCGCCACGCCCTTGCTTTGCGTGGTTAGGGGCATCAGGTTAAGTTGGTACTGCTGCTGAGCAGAGGTTACCTCTATCCGGGCCGATCTTCCGTTCCAGTGTTGTCGCCACCACTGCGCGAAGCGTTCGGAGACATCGTGCGGAACATCCTGAAACAGGCAGTCGCCAGAAGACAGTGCTTGGTTGTGCCCAAAGGCCGCCAGCGGAGCTCCCTTTACAATTTCGAAACAAAGGTCATCGGTAATCAGCGCGACGTCGATACCGGGCAGAGCACGCACCAGAGCGGTATACAGATTTTTGCTTTGCTCATTCTCCACAATAGCATTTTTGTACTCGCTAATGTCGCGAAAGGTGACCAGCAGGTGGTCGCCGGTAGCGCTGGCCACAATGTTGAACCAGTGGTGCAGTCCATCGTAGTCGTAGAACTGCTCGGTGCGGAAGGGCTGCTGCCGGTTCACCACCTTGCAGTAGGCATCGAACAGACCAGCCTCTCGCACTCCCGGAAACACCTGGAGCAGCGTTTTCCCCCGTAGCTCATCGGCCTCTCGCCGAACGAAGCGCAGTGTTTGCTCGTTGAAGCGCTCAATTTCAAAGTCGGTAATCTGTCGGTCAGCATTGCGTAACGCGCGGTACAAAAGAACTCCCTCTTCGGTATTCGCCAGGAAAATACTGATCAGGTCAGACGACTCTATGGGGATAGGTTCCATGCGGGGGGCTATAGGTCAATATCGTACGACTTCATCTTGTTATAGAGTGTCTTACGATCAATATTGAGTACGCTGGCTGCCTTCGATTTGTTATAGCCAGTTTTCTCAAGCACGTTGATGATCGCATCACGCTCGGCGATTTTAGACACTGCCTTTAGGTTAGCCGGTTCATTAGATGGGGTATCAGAGGTAGTACCTTCGAAGTAGCGCGGCGATTTTATCTCGTCGGGAAGGGCATCAAGGGTTACCAAGTTGCCGGAGGTGAGCAACACCGAGCGCTTTACCACATTGTGCAACTCGCGCAGGTTACCATGCCAGTAATAGTCCTTCATTTTGTCCATCACCGCTTCTTCAAAACCCTGTACTTGCTTGTTCAGTTCGCGGTTGGCAGTAGTTAGAAAATGCTGAGCGAACACCCGAATATCGGTCTTACGCTCGCGCAGTGGGGCGAGATCGATCTTGAACTCGTTGAAGCGGTGGTATAGGTCTTCTCGAAACTCGCCCCGCTTCACAGCTTCCGAAAGATTTTCGTTGGTAGCTACAATTACCCGTACGTCGATGGGAATATCTTTGGTGCTGCCAATCTGCTTGATCTTCCGCTCCTGAATTACACGCAGTAGTTTGATTTGGTTTTCGTACGAGAGGTTGCCAATCTCATCTAAGAACAAAGTACCCCCGTCAGCCGACTCAAAGCTACCGATTTTATCATTGATGGCCCCGGTAAAGGCTCCCTTCACGTGGCCAAACAGTTCGCTACCGGCCAATTCTTTGGGTAGCGCCCCGCAGTCGATAGCCACAAAAGGCTTTTGTTTCCGCTGGCTATGGCGATGGATTTCGTTAGCGACAAACTCCTTGCCCGTGCCCGTCTCGCCCTGAATAATCACCGACATATCGGTAGGCGCGATAAGCTTCACGTGCTGCATTACCTGCATCGACTGCGGACTTTCACCGATGATAAACCCATTGCCCTTGGGGGCCTCTCCGTCTGGCTTTTTGGGTTGACTCCCGCTTTTAATCGCCTGCTTGATGGTGAGTAGAATCTCGTCGGGATACAATGGCTTGGTTACGTAGTCGTAGGCCCCTAGTTTGATTGTTTTAACGGCCACCTTTACGTCGGAGTAGCCGGTTATTACAATGACTGCCGCCTGGGGGCGGAGGATTTTAATGCGCTGAATGAGTTCAAGGCCGTTAAGATCGGGCAGTTTGAAGTCACACAAGACTAGATCAAAGTTCTGTTCGCGCAGCAACTGACTGGCCTCTTCTCCGTTGGCGGCCGTTTCGGTAGCAAAGTTGTTCTTAGAGAGAAACCGGTCCAGAAGCAGTCGGATGTCTTGGTCGTCGTCGACGATAAGAACTTTATTCATTGAAAGTAATCTGATGTAGAACGATCAGGAGGCTTCGTACCTTCCGTCAGATAAATATAAAGAAAATTTGTGCATAGATATAATGCACTCGGGGGGAGTTTGTTTTAGCTATACTGCTAAATGCCTGAGGGTGTCAGCGATGTGCTCGCGGCTAAAGGGCTTACTAATGTAGTCGTCGACGTCGCTTACCTCGCCCTTGATGCGACGCAACGTGCTATCGTGCGCGCTGATCATCACTACTTTGGTCGCTTGATTTTGGCGCTTTATTTCGGGAATCATGGTATAACCTAACCCATCGGGGAGGTTTAGATCCAAGAAGACTAGGTCAAGATTGCTATTTGCGGATAACTTGTTCAGTCCGTCGTGCACCGAGTGGGCGTAGTCGGCTTCGTACCCCAGTTGCTTGAGCAACATTGCCAATAGGAAACATATCTCCTGCTCATCATCCACTATCAACACGGTCTTCTTCATAGAAATTTATTATAGCTAAATGAGCACAGGTATTTTTGTTGAAGATGCCTGCTTTTAAGCCATATAGCATTGCGTATTAACAAATACATGCATCAAAAAACAGTCCGACTCCCGCGTTGAATAGTATTTACGGGCAGAGCACGTAGATAGCCAGATTAACTTACCTATAGACTCATCGTTTAATTTGTTCGTCTTAGAATATCCCCACAAAGTGTAGAGTAAATGCATCACAAGTTTGGACTAAGTGAGTTTAAAGTATTATCATTAGAAAACCTTTTGCACAAAATTTGATGTGTCTGGTTGCTCCTACTATAATAGGGCGATCAACAAATCCGTCCTTCACATTTCCTCTATGAAAAGTCAGTTACTAGCGTTAGCAGGGGTCGCAAAATCGCTACCTAAACTAAACAACCTACTGCGCTACAATCCCTTCTACTACGCTACGGTTGCTGCTATTATTCGTGCCATTAAACAGACGTCAGCCTCTGAGCGCCGGGCGGCGGTACAGCCTCTACTCCAAAAGACGCTTGAAGAAGCTGCTAAAACAGCATACGGTAAGGGGCGCAGTCTGAACCTAGCTGAGTGGCCCGTTCTCACCAAGGAAGTTGTTCGGCAAAACCCCGTCCATTTCCACACTAGTCAGTGGATATCTGTTCCAGCTTCTACCAGTGGGTCGAGCGGAGTCCCCCTTCGCCTCAGGCGAAGCCTTAAGAACATTGTCGCCGAACAAGCTTTTCTAGACGCTCTGATCCCCCCCCCCATCCCGAAGTTTCGCGATGCCCGCGTGGCGGTACTCCGGGGCGACACGGTAAAAAGCCCGGCAGACTATTCGCCTCCCTTTGGATCGTATCGCCACCCCCATCAACTGGCACTTTCTTTTCCTCACCTAAACAACGCTACCGCCGACTGGTACATTGACGAACTGATCAAGTTCCGACCGGACATTCTCTGGGTTTATCCAACGGGGGCCGACTTTCTGGCTTCGCTGTGTTTGGCCAGGCAGCGCCAGCTGTCCGTTCCGGTAACGCTGAGTTCGTCAGAGATGCTATCGCCCCCCGCCTGGGATCGTATAAGGAAAGCCTTCGGAGGTGAGCTTATTGATTATTACGGACAGGCAGAAAGGGTGTGCTTAAGCTACCAGCGTCACCCAAATGAGGCTTGGTTCCATCCGGCCTACGGCTTCGTGGAGCTCTTCCCCGACCATGAGCAGGTAGCTGATGATCACCTGCGACGGGCTAAAATAGTTGCCACAGGGTACTGGAATAATAAGATGCCGTTGGTGCGCTACGACACTGGCGACTACATCGCGTACCCCAAGCACTATACCGAAGCAGACCTAGCCCAGGTAGCACTCGGCCTGAAGCCGTTTACCCGCATCATTGGGCGAGAGAGTGAGTTCTTGATCACCCCGAAGGGAGAGCGCATTCAGGCCCTTAATAACATTCCGCGCGACGTGAAGCACCTGCGGCAGGCGCAGTTTATCCAGCATCATTCTGATCAGGTAGAGATACGCTTGGATGTGGAAGAAGCGTTTAACAAACAGGACTACCAGACACTGTTAACCAGCGCCCGCACTAAAATTCCTCCGTCGGTGCACCTTACCATCGTTACCGACCAACCCCTCACCACAACGGATAGCTGCAAAACGCCCTTCGTTATTCGTACGGTTCTAAATTAACCAATTCGCTCCCTTAACTAACCAACCATCGTTACCCAATTATTACTTTCGCCACGAATACCGTTTACCGCTCGAGTGCTACCCTACGCGGTTTTACTGGTAACCTTTCTGATCGGCTGCAACCCTCCCTCTGCTCCAGAAGCAGTTCACCCGCCTAACATCCTGGTCATTATGGCCGATGACATGGGTTACTCCGATATCGGCAGTTATGGCAGTGAGATCGCCACGCCCCACCTGGATGCCTTGGTGGCCAGCGGACTGCGCTTTCGCCACTTTTATAATGCGGCGCGTTGCTGCCCCACCCGGGCGGCGTTGCTTACCGGGGTGTATCCCCACGAGGCGGGAATGGGTGCTATGGTGAGCGATGTTGAGAGCCAGCCCGAAGCAGGCCCCTATCAGGGCTTCCTGAACGACAGCACCCTTACCATCGCCGAGTTGCTTCATCCTGCCGGGTATGCCACCTATATGGTGGGCAAGTGGCACGTGGGCGAAAAGCCCGAGCACTGGCCCCGCCAACGCGGCTTCGACCGCTACTTTGGCCTGATCAGCGGAGCCAGCAGCTACTACGAGATCATCAAAGACCAGCCCCGGGTGCGCCGCATGGTGCTGGACGACGAAGAATGGACCCCGCCCGCCCAGGGCTTTTACATGACCGATGCCTTTTCGGACCGGGCCACCGAGTTTCTCACCGATCACTTTGGCCAGACGGAAGAACAGCCGTTTTTAATGTACCTAGCCTACACTGCGCCCCACTGGCCGCTGCACGCCCTGCCCGAAGACATTGCCCGCTACAATGGCTTCTACCGATCGGGCTGGGACAGCCTGCGGCAGCAGCGCTACGCCCGGATGCAGCAGATTGGCGCGGTAGATTCTACCTACACTTTATCTCCTTGGGACACCACCGCCGAACGCTGGTCTGAGGTGACGAATCGCGCCGAGTGGGCGCGCCGGATGCAGGTGTACGCCGCGATGGTGGACCGCATGGACCAGGGGCTGGGCCGGGTGTTTGAGACTCTGCGGCAGAACGATGCCTGGGACAACACGCTGATCTTATTTCTGTCGGACAACGGCGGCTGCGCCGAAGAGATCAGCGGACGCCAACTTAACGACCCCAGCGTGCCCATCGGCGAGCCGGGTTCGTACGTGGCCTACCGCAAGCCGTGGGCGGTGGCGTCGAATACGCCGTTTCGCCGCTACAAGCAGTGGACCGAAGAGGGTGGCATTGCCACTCCCCTGATTGCCCACTGGCCCGCCGGTATTGAGCGACGAAACGAATGGGTGCAACCCTACGCGCACGTGATTGATATTATGAAAACCTGCGCCGAGGTAGCCGGAGTTACTTACCCTTCAACTAACCAACAACAAGCGCTAAAGCCATTACGCGGCAGAAGTCTGCTGCCCCTGTTTGCAGCCGATAGTTTAGCGGATAATAGTCGGCCGCTGTTCTGGGAACACATTGGTCACCAGGCAATGCGGCAGGGCCGCTGGAAGATCGTCTCGCACGCGCCCAATTATGTGTGGTCATTATTCGACATGAAGACCGACCCAACGGAGTTGCGCGACGTAGCGGCTGAGTATCCCAAAGTGACGCAGCAGATGGCGGCAGACTACGAAGCTTGGGCCGATGAGGTTGGGGTGGTGAAGCGGGGTGGGGAGGAGTAGGTTTGCCGGTCAGATCAGATACTTCGTGTAGTTTGATATAGGTATAAGAAGAGGATTTGTAGTTGATGTCCATTATATGCCTAGTTGCTAACGATAGGAAGCAATTAGTGCATACAACATTGGCGATAAACTTTCTACTCGTAGGAACGTCAAATAAATAATATATTCGACTTAATTCCGAGGTTTGTGCCCCCACAAACCCTCCTGTGGAGGTACAGGACGCAATCATGTTTACAAAGTTTGTGCTTTTTTTATCATTGTTTCTTATGCTGGGTCAAGATCTGACAGTTTTACTGTTTTAGAGCTAATCTCGGTTCCTTTAATTTTGACTTGTTCGCCCCAATATTTCTTTACAATATCACCAAGTCCTTCGGGCACATTTATTGAGTAACTTCCTGTACCTTCGACTTTTAATTTTATATTGCCTTGTTCTTCATTTGCAGCATACAAGCGACCTATCAATTCAACTTTATTGTCTTTTCCATCTTCCGTTTGAGTATCTTCAAAAATATTCGTTTGTATATTACTTCTTATTCTAGTGAATTGAACATCCTTAGATGAACCTTCTCTAATAATAGTAAAACCAACCAAATTTACTTCTTCACCGTCAGGTGCAAGTTCTTTAGTTAAGCTGATAAAATTTTTGAAATAAGTTTCATCAGTAATTTTATCTCTTAGTTTTTCATATGAACCTAAATTAATGAGATTAATATTGTCAACTAAATCTTCAATAATCTCAACCGAATTCTCAAAGCCATCAAATTTCAATTGATTTGTAGGTGCACCTAATCTTATTGTGAATGCAAAACTTGCTGCTCTTGGAACTGATAAGTACGGCTGAAAATTCATTTTAATGTCCTTGGAAACACTACCTTTGCTTCTGAAGGGTCTTCTTGCTTTTCTCTCAGCAGTCCTTAATGTTAACTTTTCAAAAGAGTTTAACTTGTCAAAAACCAACTCAGATTTTGCCATACCATAACCAATTCCAGGACCTGCAATAACAAGCTGCAATTCCGTTGGGTTTATGCTGATCCCTTGTAGTTTCAAATGTCTTTGAAAGTAAAGTTCTTCAAGCAAATTTCTTAACTCTTCTGCTATCTCAGTCGGTGGGTCACCATACAGTGCAAGACAGATCAGCTTTTCTGCATCAGCTAAGTTGTCAGCACTCATTGCTAATGAAGCCGCACTTTTTAGTAATACAGATATAGTAGGTTCGCCAATATTTTCCTTTTGAGCTTGTAACGCAGCTTCTTTTTCAAGCTGAAACGCTTGTGAAAAAAGATTAAGTGCTTCATTTAACTGTCCATTAAATCTTTTAATGAATGCCAAATCAGCATATTCAATCGCCTTATTATGTATTTCTTGAACTGTCATTCCTTAGATCCAAAATTTGCAATTGGTCTACTAAACTCTACAATTCCTATAAAAGCAGGAATTTTGAGTGCATCAGATTGTTCAGTTTGCTTTACCTTAACTCTATATCGGTTATTTATATCACTTCCCTTACCATTAAAAATACCTGAAACTTCGAGTCGTGCCTTTTTCTGAAAAAGTATGTCACCTTTTTCGCCCAACCAATAATCAAATCCGTTCTTTCTGGCTGATTTTTCTATAACTGTGTAGTCGGTAAGTTTCAGGGCAAGCAGTATTGCTAAACAAACTGCGCCATGTTCAGTAGCATAAAACTGGTCTGCCCAGGTTCTATCCACTTGGTCATTAAAAATGTTCTCCCAAGTCAGATTACAGTTGATTTCTTTGTCTCCATAAACTGAAAATACCGTTCCTTTTGATTGGTGCTTTTGTCTTGTCAAGCATACTACACAACTTTCATATAAGTGTTGTCCACTTACTTTTGAAAGTCCAGGAAGTCCTTGGGATATTTCCGTTAAATTGATTGTCATACTATTCTTGTCTTTTTAGACTTACCGCCAAAATCCACATAGATGCAGCTGCATGGGACTCCCAGCGTTTATCCGCAATATAGCGACCCGGTAATTAGGCGACGATTTTTTCCTAAGACACAATTCACTCACGCCCGTATTCCCGCTACCAACAAGTAGCACATATCAACAAACGCGCGTTGCCTTTCCCTAGCCGAGCTACGCAAGACATTCACCGCAGTACCTTATTTTGCTACTGCGGCTCCCTTTTTGCCTACTGACACAGGTCTCTCAGATTAGTCAGTCTTGTTGCGGTGGTTCGTCGCTGGTTTGCCCCCCCCTACTGCCCCTCGTTCGTTGGGGTGGGCTCGCTGGTCTCAACGGCTTCTTCGGGATATAACACTACCTCAATGGCCTCATCTACGTCGAAGTACTTGTTGGCCAGCGCCTTTAGTTCGGCTACCGATAGCGCGCTGATGGCTTCCTCATAGTCCACGATCTCGTTCAGATCATCGTCGTTGAAGTAAGCTTCCTCTAGCGTGCGCAGCCAGTAGCCGTTTTCCTTTAGGTTGGTTTCTATCTCCCGGCGCAACGTTTCCTTTACCTTTTGTAAGTCAGCCTGGGTGGGGCCGTTGGCCTGCAATTTCTTGATTTCATCGTATACCGCCTGGGTCAGCGTATCCACGTTCTCAGGGGCGCAGGGGAAGCCCACCGAAATGGTGTAGTGCTCGTAGGGGTACTTGGTGGCACTGCCGCGGGCGCTGATACCGTACACCCCGCTGCGCTTCTCTCGGATTTCCTCAATCAGCTTAATATTGAGAGCCTGGATCAACGCGTTTAGCTCAAAGGCTTCTTCGCGGTCGTAGTCCATTTCACCAGTAAAAGTCAGACTTACCATGCTCTTGGGGTCGTTGCCCTTGAACACGTCTTCTTCCACCGCGCCGCTCGGTGGACGCACCCCAATGTCCTTCCAGGTTTCTTCGCGGTTGGTGTTGGGTAAGCTACCCAGGTAGGTGGCTAACATCGGTTTCAGACTGTCTACGGCAAAGTTGCCCACGAAGAAGAAGGTGAAGTCGCTGGCGTCGGCGAAGCGGTCGCGGTACACGCGGTCAACGTCCTCCAACTTCACCTTGTCCCAGTCCGCTACGGTGGGATAGCCGCCGCCCCGCGGATTGTCTTGCGACAGGATGCGCGACCGCTTATCCTGGTAGTAGTACTGTGGGTTGGATAGCAGGTTCTGATACACCGCCTTGTTCTTGGTAATGTACGACTGGAACGAGGCGGTATCGATGCGGGGATCGGTGAAGTACAGGTGGGTGAGTTGGAGCAACGTCTCCAGGTCGCGGGGCGTGGCGTTGCCCGAGAAGCCTTCTTTTAGCTCGCCGATGTAGGGCCGCACCCCGGCGTTTTTATCTGCCAGATACTTGTCTAGCGCTACCAGCGACAGCTCGCTTACTCCGCTCTGCCGGATCACGTTGTCGGCGTTGCTGGCCGAATAGTAGGTGTCCAGGTCGTAGAGTGAGTGCCCGCCCGGACTGCTGGCCAGCATCAGAATCTCATCGTCCTTGAAGTCGGTAGGCTTGAGCACGGCGCGCACCCCGTTGCTAAAGGTCAGTTCGGTCACTCCTAACGAGTCTAGGGTTTTCTCAGCGGCAATTTGCCCGGCGGTGGGCAGCGCGTCCATCAGTGACTCGGCTACGGCTTCCTCTTCGTAGGCGGTGACTTCGGCGGCAGCAGCCTCCTGCAAGTACTGCCGCACCTCGTCGGAGGTGGGCACCGTGGCTCCTTCTTTTTCGGGGGCCATCACCACCACCACGCGGTTCTCGTCGCGCATCCAGCGGTCGGCCAGGACGTTGATCTCGTCCAGCGTCACCTCGGGTAGGTACTGCTGCATGAACTGGTACTCGAAGGCAATGCCTGGAATCGGTTCATCTTCTAAGAAGTTGCGGACGTACTCCCCCGCGTAGCTCTTAGACTCGCTTTTATCGCGTTCGTTGTAAGCCCGCTCGTAGATGGTGAGCAGTTGCCGCTTGTAGCGATCCAGTTCGGTTTGGGTGAAGCCAAACTGCCGCACCTTTTCCTGCTGCTCGACCAGTGTTTTCAGACCGCGTTCGATGCCGCCCTCGGGCACAATGGCGTAGGCCTGAAAGGCTTCCTTGGCTCGCACCACATCGCCGTAGTAGGTGCCCGCGTTGATAAAGGGCGGATCGGCCGACTGCGTGAGTTCGCCCAGACGATCATTAAGCATGCCGGTGAAGGTGCTCTCCAGTACCGACTGCCGGTAGTCGCGCAGGGTTTCTTCGGCTTCGGGGTCCTGGTTGGACTTATAATATAATCCCAGTTGGTTAAAGGTAGCCTCGGGGTCGGCCACCACCACCACCTTGGTATCATCGTGGTTAGGAATGTCGTAGGCGGTGCGCTCGCGGGGCTGGTCGGGGTTGGTCAATTCGCCGAAGTACTGTTTGATCTGCGCTTCCATTGAGTCGACATTGATGTCGCCCACGGCCACGACGGCCATCAGGTCGGGGCGGTACCAGTCTTGGTAGAACTGCCGCAGGGTGGCGTAGTCGAAGTTTTCCAGCACCTCTTTGGTGCCGATGGGCAAGCGCTTCGCGTAGCGAGAATCAGACAGTAGCACCGGTAGGTACTCGTCACGCATGCGCTGCTGGGCTCCCTGTCCGATGCGCCACTCTTCAATAACTACGCCGCGCTCTTTGTCAATCTCTTCTTCCTCGAAGGTAATGCCCTGCGCCCAGTCTTGCAGAATCTGCAGTCCGTCTTCCAGGGTGGTGTCGGCGGTGGGTAGCATCAGCATATAGACCGTTTCGTCGAAGCTGGTGTAGGCGTTCAGGTGCGCCCCGAAGCGTACTCCGGCCGACTGTAGCGTACTAACTAGTTCGTTCTTTTCGTAGTGTTCGGTGCCGTTAAAGGCCATGTGCTCGGTAAAGTGGGCCAGCCCCAGTTGGCTGTCTTTCTCCAGGATAGACCCGGCGTTGACGGCCAGGCGAAGCTCCACCCGGTTCTCGGGCCGCTGGTTGCGGCGCACGTAGTAGGTAAGCCCGTTGTCGAGCGTGCCGGTGCGAATAGTGGTATCCATTGGAATGGCGCTACTCAAGTCTTGAGAAACCGACTGAGCCCATGCGGTTGAGCTGCCAACGAGTAGGAGCGAAAAGATAGTGAAGGAAAGAGACTTTAGGTACATAGGATTAAGCGGTGTATGGTGAGGAGAAAAGCAGACGTAAGATACTGTTTTACCCCGGAGCAACGAAGCACGGAGGCAATTAGTTGGTAGGCGGCGGTTAAAAACGGTTAAATTGAACATTGCGACGGGTTTCGGCTTTAGATACTATGGCTCAGGAAAAGAATATTTTAGGAACAACCTTACAGGGATGTTGCACTGATCCGATGACCGGCTTCTACCGCGACGGACACTGCGTAACGGGTCCGCAGGACGGCGGCAAACACGTGATTTGCGCGCAGGTGACCGAAGCATTCTTACTGTTCTCGCAAAGCCGGGGCAACGATTTGATTAACCCCGTGCCTGCCTACGGTTTTCCCGGACTCAAGCCCGGCGACCGCTGGTGTCTGTGCGCCTCACGTTGGCAGGAAGCCTACGAAGCGGGCGTAGCCCCACCCGTGGTGTTGGAGGCGACGCATGAGGCGGCACTTAACTATGTGTCGCTAGAGGCGCTGGAACAGAATGCGACAAAGGAAGGTAATTAGTCTAGCGAATCGTTTATGGCTCGATTGTCCGATGGCTCAATTGTTAAGTTGCTGATGCCAGCAATAGAACCATTGAACAATTGAGTGGCCAACCCAATTTTTATGAAATTCGACCAGTATCCGATTGCCGATGAGATCAAGCGGGCGCTGCGGCAGCTCGACTTCCGACGGCCCACCGACATTCAGTACAAAGCCATTCCGCCCGTGCTGAAGGGAGAAGACGTGCTGGCGATTGCGCAGACGGGCACGGGCAAGACGGCCGCCTTCGCCATTCCGGTGATTCACCAGTTGCACATCCGCAAGCAGCGTAAGCGTCCCGATGGCATCAAGTGCGTGGTGATGGTGCCGACGCGGGAGCTGG
>JBASAY010000169.1:0-5067 GCA_049650865.1 Tunicatimonas sp. | reverse complement strand
TATGGATGCTCCACTGGTCTTCAATGAGAAAGATGTAGCCGTCGAACACGTTGTCGCCGCGGGAGCGGGGAATCACCCGAATCTTGTTCACCGTGTGCCCCCGGTCCTCGAAGCTGCCCTCGTAGCGGAAGCGGTAGTAAGCAAAGGCGCGGGGCGAGAGCGGTGAAATGGCCTGCGCCACGGTGGGCTTGTAGAAGCTGCCGTTGATAAAGGGGGTGGGGCTGGTGTTGTTACCTTCGCCAATGCTGCGGATAGAAATTACGCGTTCGGTGACCGTGTTGGGCTGCTCGAAGGTTACCTCACTCACCGATTCGGATAAAAAAACAGTGGAAGAATCAACCCCTTCTTTCTTCATCCGGCGCTCCAGCAAGAAGGGCACATCTTTTACGCGTCCGGCCCCCTTCACGTACACCCGGGCGGAGTAGCGCTGCACCTGCAAACGGTGAAATTTGCTCTTGGCGATGGCCTTGCGGATGATGGTGTAGGCCGGATCCTCTTTGCCCGCCCGCACCTCCACCGCGCGCAGTTGCACCACCTGTTCGGGTAGGATCACGTCTAGTTCCTGCCAACTGTCGGCCACGGTCACTGTCCGAACCACCGTTTGGTAGCCCAGGTACTGAAACACCAGATCGTACTGTCCGGGAGCTAGCTTGATCTCGTAGCGGCCTTCCTGGTTGGTGGTGGTGCCGGTTTCCAACTGCCGGATATAAATAGTGGTAAAGGGCAGCGGCTCTTGCTCGGCGGTGTAAACGTAGCCGCGCACCCCTTGCGCATGGAGTGAAAAATGCGCCAGCAGCATTAGCAGCAAAGCTCCAAGTCTTAGTATAGCGGCGGAAGGTTCTCTGGTTAGATTGAGCAATTGGTATGGCTTGAAAAGCAATCGTAACAAATCTTGCGTAAGGCATTTGCCTTTCTTCATCAAATTCTATAACGCCAGTGAGACAAATTATTGACCTGAACTGCTTTAACTGAAAAAAGAATTAAAAGGTAGTGGTTAAGTTACTTAGTTGGACTTTGTATGGTAAAACACTAGTTTTGGTACTGAATAAATCGGCCACTGAACGCTGCCATCATGACTAGAACTGTTTACTCTTTAGCTTTATTAGCCTTCTTTTCCTCTACTTTTTTGCGTTTAGAAGTGCAAAGTATCTCATCGTTCACGCTCCTGAACGCCACTACCGATACGGAGATTAGTACGTTAGCGGACGGAGACGTTATCAACCTAGCGGAGTTAAACGGCAACGCGCTGAGTGTAAGGGCCAATACCAGTCCGGCCACGGTTGGCAGTGTGGTGTTTACGCTTCAGGGCGCCAACTTTCGTACCGAAAATGCGGCTCCCTATGCCCTAGCGGGCAACAGTGGCAACGATTATTACCCGTGGCTTCCTACTCCCGGTAACTACGAACTTCGGGCCACTCCCTTCTCGGCTTCTAAAGGGCAAGGAACGGCGGGAAGCTCTCTGACCGTTAACTTTGTGGTGGTTGACGAACCGGTAGTCACCGCTCCTGCCGCCCCTTCGTCGCTGGAAGCCACCGTGACCACTCCCGGCACTACTCTACTGAGTTGGACCGACAATTCTTCTACCGAAACCGCTTTCGACATCGAAATCTCTGCCCCCTATTCATCCGAGGATTGGGAACCGTTAGCCACGGTTGCGGCCAACACCACGAGCTACTCAGACAATACATTGGGTACGGAAGACTACCGAAGCTATCGTATCCGGGCGGTCAACGCGGCGGGCGCATCGGCCTTTACGGATCCCGTGGAAGTGGCCAACCTGCCCTATCCGCCCACTGACTTCGTGATCACCAACGTGACCGAAAGCTCTTTTGATATCAGCTGGACGTCTTCTCCCTTCGGCAACGACTATCTTATTGAGTACGCGTTCCAAGAAAACGGGCCCTTCGATGGTTTTGATGCGCTCTACTACGGCTACGACGAGTTTAGCTACTCCGGACTGCTTTCGGATACCACCTACTTCTTCCGCATGCGCGTTAACTTTGGGGCTCAACCCTCGGCGTGGAATACCTTTAGCGTGACCACGTTACCTTCGCCGGATGCCCCTTCGGAACCGACGATCTCCTCATTGGTGCTGGTCAATGCAACAACCAATCAGGATATCAAAACAATTGAGGAAGGCGATATTTTTGACTTAGCTGAGATTGGTACCAATCAGCTGAACATTCGCGCGGAAGTGTCTGACGATACCGAAAGTGTTATTTTTGGCTACCAGGACAACCCCAGTTACCAGACAGAAAGCGTGCCGGTTTACGCCATCGGCGGTGACAACGGCGGCAACGATTACAAGCCGTGGGTGCCCGAGTTGGGGGCCAACCAGGTAACCGCTACGGCCTACTCCGCCGATCGGGGGGGCGGAACCGCCGGACCGACGTATACCGTTAACTTCACCGTAGTAGAGGTAATAACGCCTCCGCCCGCCGAACTGCCCGTCGTGACCCGCATCAACGCGGGAGGCAACCAGGTGACCTTCGGCGACTCGGTCTTTACCGCGGATGCCTACTTCACGGGCAACGGTAAGTCTTACGCCAACAACAACATCACTAACATTGCCAACACCACGCAGGACGAACTCTACCGCACCGAGCGCAGCACCAACCAGAGTCTGCAGTCCTTCGGCTACGATGTTCCGCTCACCAGTGGGGAGTACGTCGTAAAGCTTCACTTTGCCGAAATCTACTTCGGGGCCACCGGCGGCGGAACCGGCGGCAGCAACAAACGCGTGTTCAGCGCTACGCTGGAAGGCGAACCAATCATTACTAATCTCGATCTCAACGCGGAAGTAGGATCAATGACCGCCACCGTAAGGACATTTACCACCCAGGTGAACGACCAAGTGCTCAACCTGAACTTTTCGGCCAGTGTGAACCAGCCCAAGGTGTCGGCCATTGAGATCCTCGGCGAGGGGAGCCTAATTACCGAGCCTACGGCCTGCGACTGGAACAGTCTGGCCAATTCTTCGCTGAGCAAGGTGGAAGCGCAAAGCGCCAAGGTGAACGGAAAACTCTACGTGCTGGCCGGGTTCTTGGCCGGACTGAAGATCACCGGAGCCACTGAGATTTACGATCCGGCGGCTGACCAATGGTCGACCGGGGCGCCCATGCCCATTCCGGTAACGCACATGGGGGCCGCTGTGGCGGGTGATGATATATGGATCGTCGCGGGTTTCGTGGGCAATCACCCCGGCGCAGCCACCGACGCAGTGCAGATCTATAACACCGTAACCGACACCTGGCGCGAAGGGCCGCCACTACCCAACCCCCGGGGTTCGGGAGCGGCAGTATACAGCAACGGTCAGCTTCATTTCTTCGGTGGCTTGCTGCCCGACCGCCGGACCGACGTTGGCGAGCACTACATATTAGACCTGGCGAACCAGGCGGCTGGTTGGCAAGCGGCGGCCCCGATGCCTAACCCCCGAAATCACCTAAGCGGGGCAGCGGTCGATGGGCTTGTCTACGCCATTGGCGGACAGTACGGACACGACGCTGGGGTGCAGGATCAGAAGTTTTTGGATGTCTACGATCCCGCCACCGACACCTGGACGCGCAAGGCCGATTTGCCCTCGGCCCGCTCACACTTTGAGCCGGGTACGATGGTGCACAACGACAAAATTATTATTGCGGGCGGTCGGCGCGGCGGTTTCTTCTTTGACGACGTAACTGAGTACGACCCGGCCACCGACGAGTGGACCGAGCGCTGCGAACTGCCAGAAAACCTGCTGGCTCCGGCGGCCAAGGTCTTCGGCGACCGCCTGATTGTAGCCAACGGCGGCGAAAACGGCACCTGCTGTCCGCTCAATAAAACCCGCTGGATCGCTATTGAGCCGGAAGCAGCGGAAGACATCAACGTGCTGGTGTATCACGAGACCAACGGTTTCCGGCACGGCTCTATCAGCGCCGGGATCACCATGGTTGAAGAATTAGGCATTAACGAAGGCTGGACGACTACTGCCACGACGGACAGCGAGGTGTTTGCCCCCGCGACCCTTTCGCAGTACGACGTAGTAGTGTGGCTCAACACCTCAGGTGATGGCTTGCTTACCGCTACCCAGCAGAATGCCTTCGAAGCCTACATCCAGGGTGGGGGCGGCTTTGTGGGAGTGCACGCGGCCACCGATACGTATCGCGACGGCAGTTGGCCGTGGTACAACGAACTGGTAGGCGGCATTGTGCAAACTAGCCCCAACCACACGGCCAACAATACCAACGCCACGATGGATGTCGTCGGTAGCCATCCGGCCGTAGCCCACCTGGGCGACACCTGGAACAAAGACGAAGAATACTACTACTGGGAGCGCAACGGCGGGTTTTTGTTCGCGGGTAACATCAATCTGCTACAGGTACGGTCAACCGGTAGTAACAGTTATGATGCCCCTCGGCCGGTGACGTGGTACAAGGAATACGACGGGGGCCGCTCGTTCTACACGGCCCTGGGCCACAACGCATCCGATTACCAGAGCAACGGAAACTTCCGCACCATGATGCAGGAAGCGATTTTGTGGGCAGCGGGCACCCCCGATGCTTCTTTCGCCCGAACGGCTACCGTTGTTGGCAAGCTTGCGGTCTCCGAAGTTAAGCTACCCGTAGCAGTGTATCCCAATCCGGTTCGGGATCAGCTAACTCTCTCACTACCCGATGCAGCTACTAATCATTCTTACGCTGTAGAACTAGTGAGCCTGGATGGCAACCGCCGTACCACGCATACCGTCACCCAGCCGCAGGTTGCGCTATCGGTAGACGATCTGCCGCGGGGAGTTTACGTACTTATGATTCGGGGACCTCACCGTACGCACAAGCAACTAGTGATTGTCTCGGATTGATAGTAAAGGTACCAAATCTGCTTGAAGCTTAGCCTATCAATAAAGGGCGCTAAACGCGTTCTAATTGATGTTCCAGCGTTTGAATCTTAGTTTTCTGTTCCTGGATCACGGCTTCGTACTCTTGTGCTTTGCGCTGCATTTCTTCCTGGGTGGCCTGCAACTCTTCCATGTTCTGGCGCATCTCTTCTTCCTGGGCGCGCAACGACTCAGTACCCTCCTGCGACTGGGCG
>JBASAY010000168.1:0-7365 GCA_049650865.1 Tunicatimonas sp. | reverse complement strand
ACAGGTACGCGTACTTCTTACTGTTTTGCGCGAAAGCAACCTGGTTAACGTGAATGGTCTCGGAGCGCAGTTCCTCCACATCAAAGGTAAAGGTGGTCTTGTCCACGTTCTCTGCCACGTTTCGGGTGGCGAGCGTATACGTTTTGCCCGCCACCATGGGTGTAGGAAGCTCTACGTAGATCCAGTGTCCCAGAATAATGGGGGTCGGAGCTGCATCATTGACAAAATCAATTCCCTTAGACTTCCGGCCAATGTGGACTGGATTTCTTTCGGAGGCGTAGTTAGCGTCATCACTACTGCTGAGGTAGTAGTTCGACAGGTCCATGGCGTCTTTGATAAGCAGCGGACTGGCGTAGCCTACGTTGTCGTACACGGTCTCGCCGGGTCCGTACGTGTCTACGTGGCCATCTTCCAGGTAGATTAGTAGAATCTGGTCGGTGATGGGGGATACGCTAATGATGTCGGAGGCCCTGAGTGAGAAGCATACACTGGTAAGCAGTATCGCTCCGATCAGGGAAAGGTACGGGGTGAAGTTAAGGTGTTTCATAAAGGATTGATAGAAGGTTAATGATAAAAGGCGTTCGTTTTGGAAACCATAAATTTTGCACAATAAGAAGAAATAGTTCTAGAGTCAGCGTACTGTTTTAGCAAACACTAGTTGACCATCTCTTAGTCCTGCTAGGATGATAAAGCAAAGAGAATAAATTTTTGCTAACCGATTATGCACTAGATTATCCATCTTTTGACGTACATTATCATTGTAAATTTTTTGAAGGCTATCAGCTCAAACTCTTGCCCGAGCAGTGACTCCAGGAAGATATTACTAACTATTTTTAGGATTTTTAAATTGTGTATTGTTTTTTACGATACGTATTGCCGTATGCTTATCTTCAGTTCTTATGTCTTCGCTCAACTATCTTCAAATTGGCACTAGGTTAATTACTACGATCTTCAAGCTACCCCTGGGGTGCTTGGTGTACCTACATTGGTCAACTTACCACTAAACCATCAAGAGAAACGATGCTTTCTCTATTAGGCATTTTTGTATTATTACTTTATGCCTTAATCATTTTATAGTTGAGCTTATGATGCATTTTCACTGGCTATTACTGATTGGCCTATTCGCTTCTGTTGCCGGTGAAGCCCAATCCCTGCCACTCCGGTTTCAATCGCTGTCGCTGCCCGATGGACTGCCCCACAGCATTGTGAACCACGCCATGCAGGATAGTCAGGGCTTTATGTGGTTTAGCACCCACGGTGGCCTGAGTCGCTACGATGGTTATACTTTTAAAACGTTCGTTCCGCAAAACGACGACCGGACTGGTCTGCTGTACTACGAAGTAGAGGCGGTACAAGAAGATAACCACCAGAACCTCTGGATTCGGTATTCGGCGGGGGGGGTGAGCCGCTACAATATGCTGACCCAAGAGTTCAGCCATTACCCCCTCTACGCCGATTCGGGAGGTATTGGGGGTGATTTCGCGGCGGACCACAACCGACAGAACACCATGTTTGTAGACCGACAGGAGCAAGTGTGGTTCCGTACAGTACGGGGCTTGTCTCGCTACGACTCCGCTACTAATAGATTCATCACGTACGCGCACCGTTCGGGCGATCCTCGCTCGCTGGCCGGTAACCGCGTCAACTACCTAATCCAAGACACCCAACACCGACTATGGATAGCTACCGACGGGGGGCTAAGCCAATTCGACGAGGCTACCCAAACGTTCGTTAACTACGACGTAGCTAACAGCGGATTGGCGCACCAGGCCGCACTGTCGCTCTACGAAGACAAGCAGCACTACTTGTGGGTAGGAACCGCCGACGGACTGTGCCGTAGCGAACGCCCCCTGGGGTCTTCTTCGTTGCGCTTTGTTACCTACCGCCCGATGGCCCGGCCAATGCATCGTTCCAATGCCATTCGTCAGATTGCCCCTCACCCCGACGGCAGCCTGTGGCTCGCCACCGATCAAGGAGTGGTTCGGGCCACTCCTACAATTACTGATGTATCGTTTCAGGTGTTCTTGGATGAGCCGGAGCATTTGGACGTGACCGGGGCCCATCCGATTGCCGCGGTGTATCACGACAGTCGAGGAACAACCTGGGCGCATGCCCGGCCGGGCAAGCGCGGACTGTTCCGCTACCTTCCGCAAGAAGACCGGTTTATCTCGCTGCCCGCTGCCCACCAGACACATCCCCCCCCCACCGACGCTATATCGCATGTCTTCGAGGGGCAGCAGGGCATCCTCTGGCTGTGTACCGAGCGCTCGGGGGTGCTAAAGGTAGATCTGCAGGCTCAGCCCTTTGTGCACTACCTGCCCGACTCCCTGCTGGACAATGATGCGTACGCCATCAACCGGTCTGGTAACCGTCTGTGGATTGGTACGATCAATGGCCTATACGCTCATTGTCTACCGACTGGAGTCACCGAAAAGATTCCCTACGACGGGGGCAACTCTCAGCCCGACCATCCTAAAATTGTAGGCACTATTGCCCAAGACCGCCGCCGCAATAGCCTGTGGTTGGGCTACTACGACTACAAAGTGAGTCGTTTATCGCTTGACGACGGTGCGGCCACGCACTACCACTACCACGACAACCGCACCGACCGCTACCGCCCCTGGTCAGTGCGTACCATGTGCCAGGATAGCTCGGGCCGCCTTTGGGTGGGCGCTGTCACGGGCGGACTCCACTACTACCACCCGGAGTCGGATCGGTTTTACGAGTACAAACTGCCCATTGCCAACCTGCGGTGGATCAAAGCACTGCACCTCCAGGCGGATAGCCTGCTGTGGATCGGCACTATGCAGCAGGGAGTACACCGGCTCAACCTTCGGTCGGGTCACCTAACTTCCTTTAACCGGACGGTCTCCTCCGAGTTTCCTTCGGACGACGTGGCAGCCATCAGCAGTTTGGCCGACCGGGTGTGGATTGGAACCGCCTACGGCTTAGCCGAGATCGACGCGCGCGACCGGGTGGTGAGCACCTACACCACCGAAGATGGCCTGTGCAACAATAATATCAAGGCGATCGTACCCGACCGTCTGGGCAGGCTTTGGATCAGTACCGACAACGGACTTTCTTGCTTCGCCCCTGCTACGCGCAGTTTCTCTAATTTCTATACCAGCGACGGTCTACTCAGTAACGAATTTAACCAGGGAGCCAGCTTTCTGGACCCGGAGGGAACCATCTATTTCGGCGGAAGCAAAGGGGTGACGGCCTTCGACCCGGACACGGTCCGGCCGGTAATCGTCCGGGCCCCGCTTCGGATGGTGGATATCCAGATCAACAACCTGTCTCTCAACTCCGGCGACACCGTTCAGGGGCGTATTCTACTCGCGCAGAATCCTACGTTTACTTCCCAAATTGTGCTGCCCTACCGCGCCAGTAACGTAATGTTTCAGTTCGCCACGCTCAACTACCGATCGCCCCTAACCAGTCGCTACGCGTATCGCTTGGAGGGGCTCGATGAGCGGTGGAGCATCACCGATGCCACGCACCGACGGGCCACCTACACCAACCTTTCGCCGGGCACCTATCGCTTTTGGGTGCAAGACCTTCACTCCGCCGCCCCCGCTGCTTCGGTGGCGGTCACCGTGCTAGCCCCCTGGTGGGGAACAACTTGGTTTCGAACGCTGGTGGGGTTGACGCTGGTCGGACTTATCGTAGCTTGGAACCGGTGGCGGCACGGTGACCTGGTTCGGCAACGAGAAACGCTTAAGCAGGTGGTGAGTGTGCGCACCGCCAGTTTGCAACGGCAGTCCGAAGCGCTGCTGACTACCAACCGGGCGCTGCGAGAGAAGCAGCAGGAGGTGGTAGAACAAACCCGCCTGGTGCAGCGCATGGCCGCAGCGGTGCACCGCAACGACCAGATGAAGATTCGTTTTTTTACGCAGATGTCGCACGAGTTCCGCACGCCCCTTACCCTGATTTTGGGGCCGCTCCAGATGAGCCTGAGCAGCAAGCACCTGCCCCGCCCGGTGGCGCAGCAACTGCGGCTGATGAAGAGAAACGCCGAGCGGCTCTTTCAACTCATTAACCAGCTGATCGACCTCAACCGGATGGAAGAAGGGATGATGCCCCTGCGGGTGTCGGAAGTAGACTTGGTAGCGTGCACCCGCCGCACGGTAGAATCGTTCGAGGCCATGGCCCAACCAACTGGGGTGGCGCTGCGCTTCGAAACGGCCACCACGCGGCAGGGCGGCTGGCTCGACGTTGATAAGTACGACAAAGTTCTTTATAACCTGCTCTCCAACGCCTTCAAGTTTACTCCGGCCGGGGGCAGCGTCACCGTGCTGCTACGAACCGAAGCCACTCTCGAAGGGAAGTTTTTGCGGGTGCGCGTGCAAGACACCGGTGTTGGACTACCCGCGGCCGACTTGCCCCGCGTGTTCGATCACTTTTACACTACCGACCGCGCTTCTCCCCAGCAGCAGCCGGGCAGCGGCATCGGTTTGGCCCTGGTGAAGCAGTTGGTTAACCTGCACCGGGGAACCATCAGCGTGTCGTCCGACGCGGGCGGAACCGCGTTCGATCTCCGGCTGCCCATAGGCCAGGATCAGTTTGAGCCTCACGAAGTGGTTACGCCTTCGTCTCATCCGCCAGCACCAACCGCCCCGCTTCCGGCGCTGGCGACCCACGAAGACACTGCTGCTCCTGTGGGTGATGACCGACCGCTGGTGCTGGTCGTAGACGATAACCCTGACCTGTGCGCCTTTGTCCGATCGGTACTGTTGCCGGGTTGTGAGGTAGTGGTGGCCTACGACGGCCAATTGGCTTGGGAGCGCCTGAAAACGCTCAGTCCGGACCTGATCATTAGCGACGTGATGATGCCCAACCTGGATGGCATCGCGCTGTGCCGACGCATTAAAGCGCATCCTGCTACCTCGCCCATTCCGGTCATCTTGCTCACCGCCAAGGCGGGCGAAGAAGACGAGGTAGCGGGACTGCAAACCGGCGCCTGCGACTACATCCGCAAACCCTTCGGGGTGGAGGTGCTGCAACTAAAGGTGAAAAACATCCTGGCCACCTACGCGCAGGTGAAGCGGCAGGTCAGCCGCGGCGAACACCGCGCGGTTGAAACGTCCGCGGTGCAGCCGAGCGACCGGGCCTTTCTGGATCGGGCAACCGCCCTAATTGACGACAACCTGGCCGAGAGCACCCTAACCGCCGACTTCCTGGCCGAGCAGCTTTCGCTCAGCAAATCGCACTTATACAAAAAGATCAAGGGGTTGTCGGGGGTGTCGGTGCACGTGTTCATTCGCAATCGGCGGATTCGGGCGGCGGCGCAGCAGTTGCAGCAGGGCAAACGCATCAGCGAGGTGGCCTACGGAGTGGGGTTTAGTAGCCAGAGCTATTTTACGCGCTGCTTTTCGGAGTTTTACGGGAAGTCGCCCCGGGCGTACCAAACCACAACTTCGCTTTCCTGAAAAGAACTGAGAGGGCTTCGCTACTACTCCTGGTGGAAGACCCGCTCATTCAAACGGGTTAGTGTCGCTTCCTTGTACTGGCTATCGATCAGCAGTGAGATGTTGAACTTGCTGCCGCCGTACGACAGCATCCGAATGGGAATGTCGTCAATAGCATCCACTACGCGCTTCAGAATGCCTACTTTGTAGAAGGGCATGTTGCCGACCACGCAGATAATCGTGTTATCAGTTTCCACGTCTACCTCACCGTATTCCTTCAGGTCGCGGATGATATTTTCTAAGTGATTTTGGTTATCAACCGTAAGCGATATAGCTACCTCGGAGGTGGTGATCAGGTCGATGGGGGTTTTGTAGTGCTCAAACACCTCGAACACCCGACGCAAGAAGCCGTGGGCCAGCAGCATGCGCGACGAACGAATCTTGATGGCGGTGATCCCGTCTTTGGCCGCTACCGCAGTAATGGCGCGCTCGCCTTCCCGATCCGAGATCAGGGTGCCCGCCGCCTCGGGAGCCAGCGTGTTGAGCAGGCGCACCGGGATGTTGGCGCGCTGCGCCGGGCGAATGGTGAAGGGATGCAGAATCTTAGCGCCAAAGTAAGCCAGTTCGGCCGCCTCGTTAAACGACAATTCGGCGATTGGATAGGTGTTCTTCACTACCCGTGGATCGTTGTTGTGCATCCCGTCGATGTCGGTCCAAATCTGAATCTCACTGGCCTGCACCGCCGCCCCAACAATAGAAGCCGTGTAGTCGCTGCCGCCCCGCTGCAGGTTATCGATGCGATTTTGGCTGTTCAGGCAGATGTACCCCTGGGTGACAAAAATAGTTTGGTCGGGATACTGGCTGAGTAGCGCGTTGAGCTTTTCCCGAATAAACGCATCTTCGGGTTCGTTGGCGTTGTCGATACGCATAAACTCCAGGGCGGGCAGCAGTACCGCGCGGGTGCCCTGCTCTTCTAAGTAGGTAGCAAACAGCTTGGTCGACAATAATTCGCCCTGGGCCAGGATCTCCTTTTCAAGGTCGACAGAGAACGGCTGCTGGGTAGTGTGATGCAGCAGCGTAAAGTGTTCGTCCAGGATCGCTTCGCCCGCCCGGCGGGTGGCATCCTGGCTCAGCAGGGTAGCCACGTACGAGCGGTAGTAGTCGCGCAGCGCATCAATTTGCTGACTGGCCGCCTCGGTTTGTCCTTCCTTGAGTGCCGCCCCGAGTTGAACCAGCGCATTGGTGGTGCCCGACACGGCCGAGAGCACTACGATTTTAGGAGTATCGTCGCTTAGAATAAGCTGACGCACGGCGTGCATCCGCTCGGGACTGCCCAATGATGTACCGCCAAACTTAAGAATTTTCATAGAACAAATTGAAGCGTAGAAGGAACACTACCTTATAACCGGCAAAGGGCCAAGAAGTGTTTTACTAGAACGCTAACATTTTGATAGCAGTGATAGCAGCCTCATCGCCTTTGTTACCGTGTTTGCCTCCGGCGCGGTCCTGAGCCTGCGCTACCGTGCTGGTGGTAAGCACTCCAAACACCACGGGCTTATCGTATTTTAACCCCACATCTTTAATGCCTAATGCCACCGCCTGGCATACGTAGTCAAAGTGGGGAGTTTCACCCTGGATCACGCAGCCCAGGCAGATCACGGCGTGCACCTTATCCTGAGTAGCCATCTTCTGCGCGGCCAGCGGAAGCTCGAAACTGCCGGGCACCGTACGAACCAGAACCTGCGCGTCGGGTACTCCGTGTGCCCGCAAGGTGGCGCAGGCACCGTCGGCAAGGGCTCGGGTGATTTCCTCGTTCCACTCCGATACCAGCACCGCAAAAGTTTTGTCAGAAACGTCGGAAAGGCCGTCGGTGGCGAAGTCGCTTAGGTTCTTGTGGGTAGAGGCCATGGGCTCAAGGGGAAGCGATGATCTTTTTTGTGCAACGGTTCGTGTCGAC
>JBASAY010000167.1:0-3689 GCA_049650865.1 Tunicatimonas sp. | reverse complement strand
CCCACGCGGGCGAGTCTGCTCACCGGCCGCTACCCCGCCCGAATCGGATTAACTAACTACTTGTACGGCACCAAGACGGTAGACGACTCCCCCGTGCTGCCCGCTCCCTTTGCCGACCGTTTACCGTTAGAGGAAGTGACGATCGCCGAAGCGCTGAAAAAGGATGCGTACAAAACTGCGCTGATCGGCAAGTGGCACCTGGGAGAAAACACTTCCTTCGGTGAGTCTGATCCTCGCTTTCACGGCTTTGATGTGACCGAAGGCTTCGACTACGGGCTGCTGCCCCGCGCGGATAGTTACCAGTGGTTCAAGATTGGCGATACTACGCAAGCCTACGAACTGCCGCACCTCACTGAAGAAATCACCCGGAATTCCGTAGACTTTATTGCGCAGAACAAAGACACCACCTTTTTTCTGATGGTGACTCACTTTGCCGTTCATCTGCCGCTGCAGGGCGAACCCACCCTGGTAGAGAAATACCGACGTAAAGAAAACCCCCGGCCCAACGATTTTCACCCGGTGTACGGAGCCATGATCGAGCAACTGGACCAGTCGGTCGGAAGGATTGTGAAGGCAATAGAGGATAACGAGCTGCTGAATAATACGCTGATTATCTTCGTCTCAGACAACGGAGGGTTAGCGATCAGCGAAGCGGGCGACAAGCCAACGGTCAACGATCCGCTGCGGGCGGGCAAGGGCACCATTTACGAAGGCGGCATCCGAGTGCCTCTGATCGCTTACTGGAAGGGGCGTTTCGAAGGAGGCTTCGTCAATTCATCGGTGCTATCGACGGTAGATTTATATCCCACGCTGCTGGACTTGGTTCGCTCATCTGACCAAACTTCTCATCCGATTGATGGTGTGAGTCGGCTCGCCGCGTTTAGCACGCCCGAGCAGCTATCACGATCGGCCATCTACTGGCACTACCCGCACTTCAGCAACCAGGGTGGCCGCCCCCGCGCGGCAGTCCGCTCCGGCGACTTCAAGCTCATCAGGTCGCTGGAAGACGGCACGACCGAACTTTATAATTTGCAGGAAGACGTTGCTGAGCGAAACGATATCAGTGAGCAGTTCCCCCAGAAAGCGCAGCATCTCAACGACAGCCTGGAAGCTTGGTTTTATCAGACAGGCGCCGCCATGCCCATTCTCAAAACTCCCTAAAGCACTTGCTTTCTAGTTGATCGTGCGAAACTTCTTGTTTAAGTTGACTACCCCCATTTAACTAATCCCTTGCTTGAATCGCTGTAAAAACCAGTGTTTCTAAATAGTCGTAGGTTTGCTGATGCACATTGTCTCCTTTCTCGATCTCGGTAAGCGAGGGTAGGTGCTCGGCAAAAAAGGGTTGCAGGTGAGCTGCTTCCAGCATGGTACTCACCAGGGCATGGGGGTACGTGTACTGGGGGTTGATCTCTAGCACGATCGCGGCCACCCGTTTGCACAAGTCCTTATAACCGCGAAACAAACCTTCTTTGTTGTCTTCGTCTACGTGTTTGGTCAGGTAGGTCTTGTTCGACTCGGCCACCACAATGCGGTGCAAAACTGCCTCATCGATGTGGGCAAAGTTAGGATCTTCTTCTACCGGCTGGCACACCGTTTTCAGCGCCAACTTGAGCCTCTCCCGAGCATCGGGCACGTTGTTGGTTCGGTAGTCAATCTGGTACTCCATCCACTTCCAGTACCAGGTAATTAGGTAGATGAGTAGTTTGTGCTTATTATCGTAGTAGCGGTACACCGAGGCTTCGGTGGAGCTAATCGCCTGCGCCAACTTCTTAAAAGTGAACTGCTCAAACCCGAGTTCATCAATCATCAGAATACTGTGGCGGACAATCTTGATGCCTAATTCGGTGTGTTGCGGGTCGCGCAAAAAGTACTTATCGTTGAGGACGATTCGGATCATAGTAGTCGCTTAAAATGCGAAGCTACCGTTTTTTTGAAAGTATGACTATTGTAATAGCATCAATTCGCTCGAAAAGAAAAGGAACCGCAAGTCAGGCGGCTCCCTTTGCTGAACGGACGATAAAAGTACTTTAGCTGTTGTATTAGTAGTTGGTTGTTAAAATTGATAGTGTCGGGCTACCCGAAACCCCACCGAAGCGTCTTGATCGGTTACCTGATTGGCGTGCACGTGAACGAGCTTATAAAAGGGCTGCTGGTTATAGTGAACCTCCAGCGAGTAGCGGCCTATCGGCATGGCTGAGAAGTCGATCTTCTCCCTGATGCCGTTAGATGCGTCTAGAGTTTTCAGTAAGAAAACCTGTTGTTGCCCATCGGTGAGACGGATAGTAACCGGATGGTCGCTGGGGGGCAGCACAATCATAGCGCACCGGTGGGGCTCCAGAAGGTGCCAGGTGGGTAACGAAGCGACAGAACCCACGGATAAGCCCGTTAGGCCAACGGCCATAAACAAGGCTAAACAGTACTTTTTCATAATAGATAGATTGGTACAGTGAATAACTACTCTTTGCGGACGGGCAACAGTCTGGGTTCAACCTCAAAGCGTTGGGAAGACCACTGGTGCAGTAGCTTGCCCTCTTCGTACGAAAGCCAGCGTAACGCCTTGTGGTACTCTTTTTTAAACAGCCTCTGATCGAAATGAACCTTTTCCAAAACCACTTTACAGTAATCTAACATCGATGGGCGCATAAGCAATGATTTGTGGGGTGAAGCAAATATACCTGAACCATCGTCCGCTTCTATTTGAAAGCAATATAACTAGTCTTAATAGTATTACTATTTAATACGAATGCTTTACTGTAAGGTTGGTTACTTGACTAATTTTTTTAAATTTTTTATTTAAAGGCTCTAAAATCAAACAAATCACTTGCCCTTACAGCTATACGATAGGCTATTGTGTGCTACTTCAGCGTTTGCTTCTATCGCTGACCCCGACTTTTTAACCAAACTTTGCCAATCAAACCCTTATGCTATGAAAGACTGGATATTTACTTCTCTCGACGTTGTTCTTCCCACCATTGTGTCGGCGATCCTTATTTACGCGCTAATAATCGTCTACACACGCATTTTCGGGCTACGGAGCTTCTCTAAGATGTCAAGCTTTGACTTTGCGATGACCATCGCGGTAGGTAGTTTGCTCGCGTCTACCATCGTTACCAAAAGCACCACTGTGGTGCAGGGCGGCGTAGCCTTATTCAGTCTGTATTTTCTGCAAACCACCATTGCCTTTTTGCGCCGGAAGATTAGTTGGTTTAGCAATGCTGTAGACAACCAACCTTTGCTGCTGATGCACGGTGAGCACATTCTGCGCGATAACCTGCGCAAGGCCTACCTCAGCGAAACCGACCTGCAGGCTAAGCTTCGAGAGGCCAACGTGCTTAACTACCAGCAGGTAAGAGCCGTGGTGTTTGAGACCACCGGCGATATCTCGGTACTACACACTGGCCAGGACGATGTGCCCCTTAGCCCCAGCCTACTACAAGGGGTTAAAGACGCCGAACGGCTCGGGGAGGTAAGCGCGTAGACCAACGTTTTTCGTCTCCCACGCATCCAAGTCCCCCTCTAACTTCGTAAGTGTCGAAGCGCTCTAGGCCTACCAACTTTAGGGGCGGCAGAGCAATTTTTTGTCTGCGAAGAGACATATGAAGGATCATTTCCCTATTTTTACTAATCATATTTTAATTAGTAAGTAAACCTTGTTATAATTTAGTTAATCTAAATTTACCCTACTTATT
>JBASAY010000166.1:0-23186 GCA_049650865.1 Tunicatimonas sp. | reverse complement strand
CGACTCGGTGCTGCAGCAGTTGCGTCCGGTGGCCGAGCAAGTCACCTGGCTGGACCTGGGCAACCGCCCTACTACCGATGAAGCACTAGCCACGCTGTCCCAGTTCGAGCACCTCACGCGCTTGCACTTGGAAAACACGGCGGTGAGCAACGCGGGGATGGCGCATCTAAAAGACCTGCCTTATCTAGAGTATCTGAACCTCTACGGCACGAAAGTCAGTGATGAAGGTGTGGCGCAACTGAGCGAACTTAAGAACTTGCGCAAGCTCTATCTATGGCAAACCAATGTAACTGTTCAGGCCGCCGCGCGCCTGGAGGAGGCTGTGCCCGGTTTGGAGGTGAACCTAGGGCTGGATGCCGTCCCCTCCGACTCGGTGAAGACCGCCGACGGCGCAGAAGAGAAACAAGAAACAGCACAGCGCAATATCGAAGACAAACTAGTAGCCCAAAGTGAGCCAGTTAACCTAAATTAGGCTTACGCGTTGAGCTAATTAACGTTAATTGGCTCAATAGAATGAATTATCTCTCTAGAACTGTCAAAACTCTTGTGCAAGAGAGCTTGGTTCCTAACAAGGTAGTGGTGCTCCTTGGCCCCCGCCGGGTGGGCAAAACTGTCTTGATTAATCAACTCTTGGAAGAGACTATCGACCCGTACCTTTTATTAAACGGAGAGGACATCGCAACGCGCGAGTTATTTACTCGAAGAAGTGTCGAGAACTTCCTTCAACTGCTTGATAGCAAACGGTTGCTAGTCATTGATGAAGCCCAGAAAATACCGGACATCGGTCGGTCCCTTAAACTGATGATCGACGAAATACCAGGGCTGCGGGTGCTCATCACTGGGTCGTCTGCCTTCGACGTAGAAAACTATACGGGAGAACCGCTCACCGGCCGGAAGTTCACCTATCATTTGCACGCGTTGGCCGACAGTGAATACGATCAAATACATCCCTTACCTATCAGAAAAGACAAACTTCACGAGCGTTTGGTCTACGGCAACTACCCGGAACTGCTTCAGCTAACCACCAAAGCGCAGAAGAATCGGTATCTAAACGACTTGGTGAACTCTTACCTACTTAAGGACATCCTGGCTTTTGAGCAGATTAAAAACTCCGACAAAATTGTGTCGCTGCTGCGCCTCCTGGCCTTTCAGGTGGGCAGTTTGGTCTCTACCACCGAGATTGGTCAGCAACTGGGAATGAGCGGAAACACCGTGAGTAAGTATCTTGATCTTCTCTCTAAAGTGTTTATTGTCCATCGGGTGGGGGGATTTAGCCGGAACCTAAGAAAGGAGGTCACCAAAACCAGCCGGTGGTACTTTTTCGACAACGGTATCAGAAACATCCTGGTTGCCAACGTCAATCCGCTGGCCCAAAGAAACGACGTGGGGCAGTTATGGGAGAACTACGTGATCAGCGAACGCATTAAGTTTCAGCAGTACAACGGAATGATCGTGAACAACTATTTTTGGCGCACCTACGATCAACAGGAAATAGACTGGGTAGAAGAGCGGGGAGGCCAGTTGTATGGTTACGAGTTTAAGTGGAGCACCAGGAAACAACCCAAGCCTCCGAAAGGCTGGAGGGGCAATTATCCCGAGGCCGAATTTACCGTCATCAACCCCGACAATTACGCCGATTGGGTGAGGGAGTAAAAACGAGCTACGCCAGAATATCATACCGGGCTTCACTCCGCCCCGGGCCATCCACCTTTGGGGTCGGTAGTCACGATACGCTGGTACACGGCACCCCGGCGCAGGCTGCCCGGCACAATCACGTGTCCGTCGCCTTCCGTAAGCGCAGCGAACAGCCCCGCCTTGGTATCCAGCCGTAGGTCAGCTTGCTGATTGGCCGCATCGGGCCCGTGGCAGGCAAAGCAGCGGTCCGACAGGATCGGCTTTACGTGCAGGTTGAAGTCAATGGTTGCGGGAATCGTTGCTTCGGCTTCCACCACAGCGGCAGGCTTATCGGTTTAGCAGGCCACCCATACAAGAGCGAGCAATACGACAGCAAAGGGGCGAAGCATATACACGGCAAAGGAGTGAGAGAAACATATAAAACTTAGTGAATGGTAACAGCAAACATCAGATATTCTAGCAAATCAGTCGACAAAGTTACATCTGGCCAAGCGTCAGAAAAGGTCTTTGAAAATATTACTTTAACGTGATATATTTAGAATAAATTAATTCTAAAGAAAATTACCATGATTAAAGCAATTCAGAGAAAAGTTCAGTCAGTAACTACTTCCGTTTCTAATGAGAATGAACGCTTATTGAAAAAATACGTGGACGCTGCGCTGGCAGACGGTGTATTAACCGAAGAGGAACACGTAGATGTCCGTATAAAAGCAGGTGAACTTAATATTGATGATGCTGACCTATCGTGCTACGTCAGTAATAGAGTAGAGGAGCAGAAATTAGTAAACTGGGCGCGCATGAAAGAGCTTGTCGCCGGTGCGTTAATTGGGGGTTCATTATCAGAAGATAACGAAGCGTTACTTATTGAAAAATGTGCTTGTTATCAACTTGATATCACTGAATTTAAGTTATTTTTGAACAGCGAAATCAGTAAAGCAGCTAGTCAAAAATCTGAGAGAGACTTACTGCAAAACAACGTTGACCTGATTAGCGACGCTAAAGCAAAAATTACAGAGATTGAATTGGCTAGAAAGAGCCGCGCTAAGTTATGGAAAAAGAGATTCAGTGAGCTAAAGCAGGCCGTCAAAGGTAATAGCCAAGAGAGTATTGCGGCTAGCACCGCTCATTCGTGGTGGAAACGCTTACCAACGTCAGATAAGGAACAACTAAGGCAAGAAGTAGGGGTTACTAAAAAGCTAATCGGTAGATACTCTGATGAAGTGGTTAAGCAATTATACTACGAGGCTAATCACCGTCAAACTTTTGTGCAAGCGGAAGCTACTTTCACGACGGAGACAAAGGAGCAGTACGAGAAGGAAACTGCGCTTCTTCAGCAAGAAAACGAGACATTTAGCCACCTTTCGTCTGAACTTAATAACCTAAATGGACAATTAAAGAAGCAGTACAAGGTAGAGAAGATTGTTAAGAAAATAGAAAAGAACATCAGCATAGACATTTCGGTACAGATTCAGATTGATCATAAATTTCTTGCCGAAATAAACAACATAATAAGCAATCCTGGTACGCTTGAGCTAGTAAAAGCTATTGGTGGAGGAACGTACGGAATAGTTAGTTTACTAACAAAAAAAGGTAGAGGAAAGTAATAAATTAAACGCTACAAAGGTGAGACTTTTTGCCTTGCGTCGCTTGCCTGTGCACATTATTATAATGTGGTAGGGGATTCAGAAGAGAGGAATGAGGAGCAGGTTGATTGTATTTTGCTGGAGGTGTTCAATCTTCCTTTTTGAAGAATTCTAGCGTCTTGGATGGATGGACAGCAATAGAGGTGCAAGTGACAGCTCAATGGGTGGAAGCGTTGTGATTGAGTTACCTCTCCGCCGAAAGCCCCAGCACGTCCAACCCCTGCTCAAACACCACGTCCACCGGAATATTTTGCGCGTCCAGTCGATTCAGGTCCTGTTGCAACGGGCCATCGATCACGCCGCGGGTACTAACCAGTTGGGCAACGCCCTCGTAGTTACCGTCGCCCTGCAGGGTGAGGATATCGCGCGACAGGTTGTTCATGGCCTCCCGCATGCGGTCGTAGTTAACCCGGTAGGTGCCGTCGGCGGTGCGCTCGAACGCTCCCTGCTCCTGGAAGTAGCTAAAGCGGATCATATTAGCCTTACCGTGCGCACTAGACGCCCCAAAGCGCACGCTGCGGAAGATACTGGCCAAAAAGGTGGTGTAGTATTCCTCGAGAGAGCCTTCCAGTTCGCCCTGCTCGTGCAGTTGGGTTATCATGTACAGTCCGAGTACGTCGGCTTTGCCTTCCTCTAACGCCGAGGCGTTGTCCTTTAGCGCTTCGCGCACCGTGCCCCGCTGGTTGATGGTGTTCTTGATGCCCAGGCCGTGCGCCACCTCGTGAAACATGGTGTTGGCAAAAAAGGCATCAAAGGTAACGTACTCTTGCTGCTCATCATCAATAAGCACCTCCGACAGGGGTACCAGGATGCGGTCGTACTTGGCCCGCATGGCGTTCTTGAGCTGCAGGCGGCGGGTGCCCTTCTGTAGCTGCACCTCTTCGTCGTTAGGCAGATTAATGGCGATGGTCTTGCTACCGGCGTTGCAGTCGCCCGCGTAGTACACCACGTCGTAGGCGTTCAGGTCGGCGTCGCTGCCGGGAGTTTCCTGCTTGTAGGCATCGGGTACGGGCAGGTTGCGCTGCAACTCGGGTAAGAAAGCGGCGTACTTGGCCAGCCGGTCGCTCCACTCCTGATCTTTGATCAGCACGTAGGCTTCGTGGGCGGCCTTGTAGCCAAACAGCTGATCTTCATAGGTTTCAATCGGCCCGATCACCACGTCCACGGCGTTGTCTTTGGTGTCCATCCAGGCCAGATCGCTATCCCGGTAGTCGTCGGTAAGCAGCGCTTCGGCTCGCAGCTTCAGATAGTGGGCAAAGGCGGGGTCCTCGGCCAGGTCGGCCGCCTCCTTCAGCAAATCGGACACCTCCCGCACCTGCTCCTCAAACATCTCGTGGTAGGGTACGCTGACAAGCGCTCCGTCAGCATTGCGCCGGATAAAGGTGTACAAGCTGGCCTTGTCGGGCAGGTTGGTCTGCTCAAATTCCTCCTTGGTCATGTCGGTTGGGTAGAAGTTAGCGCCGAGGGGCTTGGCCCCCACTCCTTCCACGAAAGATTCATTACCATTCAGGCGGTCCCAGGGGCCGTAGTTGATCTCGACGAACTCGCGCGTAGGCGGGTTGATCCTGGTATTAAGCAGACTGTCTTGCTTGCCGTAGGCTTCGTACCAGAACAGTTCGTTCATGCGGTCGGCTGCCTCAACCAAAACGGCTACCATCTGCTGCTGCCGGTCGCTCAGGTGGTTAAGCGACGGATCGAGACGCACCGCAGTGTACTTGTCCAGCAGTAGCGAAGAGGAAATGGTATCGCTGCCGTCGGTTTGCTCGGCGATTTCGGTGGCCAGGCCGCAGCCCGAGAGGCTAACGACGCCGAAGAGAAAGGTATAACAAAGGGTGCGCATCATAGAAGGGGTGGTTGTGAAGATCAGCAGTTGGAGGGGGTAGCGATTAATACTGCTAAATACGCAAAATAGTTTCGTACACCCGCTCGTATCCCTCTACCATCCGGGCCGTATCGAAGCGCTGCCGCACGGTATCGCGAATAGACGAGCGATCAAGGGTGCCGACTTTATCCAGGGCGCGCACCGCGGCTCCTACGATCTCGTTATCACTGCCCGTTGGAATGATAAAGCCGGTTTGCCCATCGTTTATCACCTCGGGCACACTGCCCCGCCGTACGGCCACCACCGGGGTACCGCAGGCCATCGACTCGGCCATCGTTAGTCCGAACGCTTCCTCGTAGGTCACCAGGTGCAGGCTGGCGTAGGCCCGCGACAGCCAGTGATTTTTTTGCGCGTGATCCACCGGTCCTACAAACTCCACGCTTCCTACTTCCAGGTGGGGCTGCACCTGCTCTTCAAAATAAGTCTGGTTCTCAGCGGGTACAATCCCAGCCAGCACCAGCCGCCGCCTACTCTGCTGCGCCACGCGGATGGCCAGATGAATGCCTTTGTCGGGCGACATGCGACCCAGCACAATCAGATAATCTTCCGGATCGGGGTGGGTGACGAATGCGTTAACGTTGATGCCGTTGTAGACCGTGGCGGCATAGTTTAAATGAGGAGCCAGCCGCCGTTCGGCTTGGCTGATGGATACGTAAGGTTGCTCGGCGTAGTGTTTGTAGAGCGTGCGGCTGCCCGTTTCGGCGGCGGAGCCGTGCAGGGTGGTTACCACCGGAAAGGGAGCGCGGCGGGCGGGCGGCACGCCGAAGCAGCCCGCGTGGTTGTGCAGCACGTCGACGCCCAGCGTAGCGGCCCGCTCATAGGCATTGGCCACGTGGAGCGTCTCGTACACCCGGCTGTCGAGCTGGTTGCCGGGGTGGTTGAGCGGATGCGGACATACGCTCTCCAATTGGGCATCAGTTAGGCTGTCGGCGGTAGCGAATAGCGTGACGGAGTGGCCGCGGCGTACCAGCCCTTCGGTCAGCTGCGAGGCCACCAGCTCCCAGCCTCCGTAGTGACGCGGCGGGGTGCGCCAGGCAATGGGGGCAAGTACGGCAATGTGCATTAGGTGGTTTTTAGACTGCTGCTTAAACCATTGTCGGATCGATTGGTTCATAAGCTACTCATCACGCAACCAAAACATTTTTCTATGGCCAAAGCTACTACACAAGCTGTTGAGGTAACCCGCCACGGGGTTATTCTGGACGAAACCGATCTGTACTTCGAGAACGAGGGAGTATTTAATCCCGCCAGTGTGCAGAACGAAGAGGGTATCCATTTGTACTACCGGGCGGTGAGCGACGGTAACTACTCTACTGTCGGCTACGCCCGCCTGAGCGACCCCACCACCGTGGCCGAGCGGTGGGACCATCCCATCTACACCCCCCGCCACCTTACCGAGAAGCACGGGGTGGAAGACCCCCGCGTGGCGGTGATCGATGGTACCTGCTACATGACCTACACCGCCTTCGACGGGTTTAACGCCTTAGGGGCTCTAGCTACCTCTACCGACGGCTTCCAGTTTCAGCGGCAGGGGATTATCACCCCGGACATCACGCTGCTGGATATGGAGAAGTACCTCAAAGAGGCGGGGAACGATATTCACCCGAAGTATTACTCCCACATTGATATGCTCCACAAGCGGGAGCCCATTCCCGACCAGGTGCTGGTGTGGGACAAAGATGTGGTCTACTTCCCCCGCAAGATCAACGGCAAGTTTGCGTTCATGCACCGCATTTGGCCCGGTATCCAGGTGGTGCAGTACGAGCAGCTGGAAGACCTCACGCACGAATTCTGGAAAGACTACTTCCACCACTTCCCCGACCATATTATGATGGACCCGACCTTTGCGTTCGAGAGCTCGCACATCGGGGCGGGCTGTGTGCCCATCGAAACCCCCGATGGTTGGTTGATTATCTACCACGGCGTAGAGAAGAAGAAGTACGGCAACATTTACCACGCCGCTGCCGCCCTGGTCGATCTGGAAAACCCCGCCCGGGTGATTAGCCAGCTGTCAGAGCCCTTCTTTTCGCCCGACCTTGAGTACGAGCAAGTGGGCTACGTGAACAACGTTGTGTTCCCCACCGGAACGGCCCAGGAGGGCGATACGTTGTACATGTACTACGGCGCCAGCGACAGCCACATTGCGGTGGCGTCCTGTAGCCTGGAAGCGTTGGTAAAGGCACTGAAGGACGCCTAAACCCGCGCACTTTTTCATTTATGCATCACTTTTTAACGCTACTGTTATGTCCTATCAAGTCAAACCTACGGTTCTATTTCTAACGTCCTATCCCCCCCGCGAGTGCGGCATCGCCACCTTTACCCAGGATATGGTGCAGGGACTTACCCAGCAGTTCGGCACTTCGTACGATTTTAAGATATGTGCCCTCGAAGAAGGGTTCGGCCACCAGCGCAGCTATCCCGACGAGGTAGTAGCCACGCTTAACACCCACGCAATAAAAGACTGCGCCGACTTGGCCGAGCAGGTGAACAACGACCCCAGCGTGCGGGTGGTGTGCCTGCAGCACGAGTTTGGCTTGTTCGGCGGCACGTGGGGCGATCACGTGCTGGCCTTTCTTTACTCCCTCAACAAACCGGTGGTTATTAACCTGCACACGGTGCTTCCCGAGCCGAGTCCTGAGCTTCATCGGCTGATGCGTAACATAGCCCGCACCGCGCAGCGACTGGTCGTGATGACCCAGCGCTCGTCCGCCATTCTGCAGGAGGAGTACGCCATCGCTTCCGAAAAGATCACCGTAATCCCCCACGGCACGCACCTCACCCCCTGGCAAGACCCGGCCCGCCTGAAGGAAAAGTACGGGCTAGCGGGCAAGAAAGTACTAGCTACCTTCGGACTGCTGAGCGAAAATAAGGGCATCGAGAACGCGCTGGTGGCGTTAAGCACGATCAAGGAAGCCGTTCCAGAGGTGATGTATCTGGTGCTGGGCAAGACGCACCCGGTGGTGGTGAAAAACGAGGGCGAACGCTACCGCGAAACGCTGCACGCCCTGGTAGCCGAGTACGGACTGGAGGATAACGTTCGTTTCGTGAACAAGTACCTGGACCTGGACGAGCTGCTGGAGTACCTGAGCCTGACGGATACGTACCTGTTCGTTTCTAAAGATCCCAACCAGGCGGTGAGTGGCACGTTTACCTACGCCATGAGCTGCGGCTGTCCGATCATCTCTACCCCGATGCCCCACGCCCAGGAAATGCTGCGCGACGACACGGGCATTTTGTTGCAGGACTTTAACCAGCCCGACCAGATTGCGGAAGCGGCGATTCGGATTTTATCCGACAACGGCTTGCAGCAGCACATGAGCAACAATGCCTACTACCACACCCGCGACGCCATCTGGCAGAACGTGGCCGTAAAGTACGCCCAGCTGTTCCGGGAGGTTGATGACCCGACGGAAGCACTGCACTACGACCTGCCGGAGGTGAAGCTCGACCACGTGCGCACGCTCACCACTCCGATAGGCATGATTCAGTTTGCCCACTTCGGTATTCCAGATCTGGATTCGGGCTACACGCTAGACGACAACGCCCGGGCGCTGATTGCGCTGGCGATGTACTACCACCACCGCCGCGAACCGGACGCCCTGTCGTTGCTGGAGACCTACCTTGACTTCATTATTAGCTGCCAGCAGCCCGACGGAGGCTTCCTGAACTACGTGGACGAGCAGGGGCAGTTTACCACTCAGAACGGTGAAGTGAACCTTGATGATGCGGCCATGCGGGCTGTGTGGAGCCTGGGTACGGTGGTGCGCTACCACAATATCCTTCCGTCAGATTTGGTAGCTAAGGCCAAGCAGGCCATATACCGCGCCCTGCCGGTGGTTCGCCGGATGGACTCGCCCCGCGCCCGGGCATTTGCCATCAAGGGACTGTACGCCTGCCACCGCGTAGCGCCTGATGATGCGTTGGTAGCGATCATTGATCAACTGGCTCTGGGGCTGCTCGATAAGTTTAACGGCGTGGCCACGCCCGACTGGAACTGGTTTGAAGATTACCTGACCTACGCCAACAGCGTGCTCTCCGAGGGGATGCTGTACGCCCACCTGGCCACCGGCCGGGACGACTACCGGCGCGTCGCCTACCAGTCGTTTGATTTCTTGCTACACTGCTTGTTCATTAAAAACGGCCAGATCAAGGTGGTCTCTAACGACGGTTGGTGGATAAAGGGCAACCAGTGTAAACCCGGGGGCGAACAGCCCATCGACGTGTGCTACACCATCATGACGCTCTCGTTGTTTCACCAGGTATCGCCGCGTGCCGAGTATCAAGAGAAGTTACACGCCGCCTTCGACTGGTACCTGGGTAATAATCACCTGGGACAAATCATTTACAATCCCATAACCGGGGGGTGCTTCGACGGACTGGAAGACAAGCACGTGAATCAGAACCAGGGGGCGGAGTCTACGGTATGTTACCTGATGGCGCGCCTTCAGATGGAGTTGGAGCATGCCTCGGTGCCGCAGCCGCGCCCTACTTACAAGATTATGGTCGGACAGAACTATTCGGTTACCCGCGACGATACGCGGGGCCGGTCGGTGGCGTAGCGTACCGCGTCCCTTATTTTTTAAACTTGTACCGTTTTGAACCTACGACTCGTCGACTTTCGGCTGCCGCCCCCTGATCCTGAGCTACGGCTGGTGGTGATTGTGCCCGCTAAAAATGAAGAGCAGGCGCTTCCGGCCGCACTGGAGGCACTGTATCAACAGACCAACCCGGAGGGGCGCCCCATCAACCGACGGTGCTACGAGGTAATCGTGCTGGCCAACAACTGCACCGACGCGACCGCCGAGGTGGCCCGTCGTTTCGCGCGTGCGCATCCCGACGCACACTTTCACGTGGTGAGCTGCCACCTGCCCCCGCCCTGCGCGCACATCGGCTACGTGCGCCGCGTGCTGATGGACGAAGCGTACCGTCGGCTAATGCTGCGGGGCCAAGCGCGGGGAGTGATCGCCTCGACCGACAGCGACAGCACCGTAAACGCCACGTGGGTTTATCATACGCTAAAAGCAGTACGGCAGGGGGCCGACGCGGTGGGTGGCCGTATCCGCACCACCTCGCAAGCGATTGGGCGAAAGTACTACCTGCAAGACGTGATGTACCGCTACCTACAGGCGCAGTTAGAGTCGATCATCGATCCGCAACCGGCCGACCCCTGGCCCCGTCATTTTCAGAATTTCGGACCCAGTTTGGCGGTTACCAGCGAATTTTACGAGCGGGCCGGGCGGATGCCCGTGCTGCGGAAGTTGGAAGACGTCCGTTTTTACGAGGCCCTACAGCGCTGTGATGCCCGCATCCGGCACTGCCCCCGGGTGCAGGTGCTTACCTCGGCCCGCCCCCAGGGTCGGGTAGACTTCGGCTTCTCGGTGCAGTTGCAGCAGTGGGAGCAGATGCTGCGGCAGGGCGACCCGTTTTTAGTGCCCCCGGCCGAGTACTGGGCGTTTCGCTTCACCTTGCAGCAGCACGTTCGGCAGGCGCGGCAGCGGCGCTCGTTGCTGGCATTACAACCGGTGGCCCAGTTGTTCGGGCTTTCGCCCTACCGGCTGTTCATCCGCACGGAAAGTGAAGCTTACTTCGGGTCGTACTGGCAGTGGTTCACGCAGCTTCCGGAAGTAGAGCAGGTGGTAGCCCAGCGCTTCTCGGCCGTACCCATTGCCGAGGCGATTGCTGGCCTGCGGCAGCTGGTACGGCAGGTTACCCCCTTCGTTCCCACCGGTCCAGCCGGTAGCGATCCGTTCGCTGGTGCTCCTGGTGCTCAAGCTGAGTATCTAACCTACGAAAGGCATCGTGCACCTCGTCACCGGTCAACGGGTAGTTAGTGGGCTGAATCCAGTGCACCAGCAGCAGGTGCCCCCCGGGTTGCAGGGTGCGCAAGATGTGCTGCTGCGACTTTGCCAAATCGTCCCACGACCAGTAGTAGCCGACCTCCGACACCAGGATCAGATCAAAAGAAGCATCCGGAAAGGTATCTGGTACGCGCATCTGCGCCAGCTGCACGTGCGGTTGGTCTGGCAGGCGCTGCCGGGCCTGCTTCAGCGGCACCTCACTTCCGTCGACCGCCAGCAAACGCTCGCAGCGGGTGGCCAGCTGCTGGGTAAGGACACCGATGGAGCAACCAATCTCGAAGGCGTTTTGGTAGCGCTCACGGGGCAGGGCGGCCAGGGTGGCGACGTATTTGTCGCGCTCGTAGGCGCTCGTCTCAAAGTCCCAGGGATCTTCATTCTGCTGGTACAGATCATCAAAATACTCGGTGGAAAGCGATTTACTCATGGTGCTAAAAAGTACTCGTAAGGTTGGGTAAAGTGGCCAATCATCTCCGGGGCTAACGTAAAACCTTCGGGGTCATCGTCGATGAGTAGGGTGGTTTGTGATACGTGCGCGGCAATGGCCCGCCGCTTCAGCGGTAGCACTTCCGAAACTTCTATGCGAAACCACGTTCCGTCGGCCGGAGTGGGGAGGTCATCGGGCTCGGTCGACTCCCACACCCAAATGGGGTACTCCAGCCACCGAATGGCTAGCCCTGATTGCTGCACTGCGGCTTGCAGTAGTTGCCAGGTGGCACGGTGGTCGCCGTGGGGATCGCGCCGCCAGGGCACCAGCACCGTGTCGGGCCGAATGCGTTCCAGCTGCGTTCTGATAAGCGTTATCGCTTCTTCAAAACCGGTCGTCGTGGCGGTGGGGACCTGGGTGTCGGGCAGGTGTAAGAACGTGATTTCTTCACTACCTACGCCTAAAATTTTCAGCGCGTCTCGGGCTTCCTGTTCGCGCAAGTCGCGCCGTGCTTCGGGTGGGTAGCGCTTCGAATGGGGGTGCGATTCACTGCCGTCGCTCACGAACAGCACCGACACCGCCTGTCCCTGCTGCCGAAGCAGCGCAATTGCGCCGCCGCAACCCAGCGACTCGTCGTCGGGGTGCGGAGCTACCACCAGCGTAGCGCCCCAGGTACGCAGATGCTCCACCTCATGATGCTGAGCATCTTCAACGATCTGCTTAAACCTCATCTGCCCAAAGGGAATGCGCCGCCGTGGTTTGCTCCCCAACGTACTGTCCCACCTGGGCCAGGGCGATATCGGGAGCGGGCTGCCGCAGGTAGGTCGTCAGGTCGGCGTGCAGGCGGGCAAAGGGCTGCGGATGCAGCAACCCGCGGGCCCCTACGCAGCGTTCGGACAGGCGCATCACCTCGAGTCCGATGCGCTCGATGGCGGTGCGGGTCATGTTGGCGTAGTTGATGATCTGTTCGGAGGTGGCCCCTTGGTCGGTCCGCTGCCCCGCCTGCCGGATCCACTGGTTGCCCGACTCGATCAGAATGGCCATCTCTCCCAGGCGCATGCGCTGGTACGGGTCTTCGGTGCGGTGCAGCTGCTGCAGGTAGGTGCGGGTGGCGTCGAAGATAGCTTCGGCCCCGCCCAGATGAACCGCCGCGAAGCGCACCGCTCCGCCGCTGAAGTAGGGTTGCGTGTGGTAGTCGTCGGGCTGGCCGAGCAGGTCGTCTTCGGCCAAAACGATACCGCTAAAGTCGATCTTGTGGCTCACGCTGGCGTGCATGCCCAGGGGTTTCCAGAATGACGGATCGACCGGGGCTTCCGGGTGCTCGTCGAGCGGGACAATCACCATCTGCCACCCGACCTCACGGCCGTGCTCGTCGATGCGTTTTCCGGGCACAATGGGTCGGGTCACCTGCCGGGCACCCGAGCAGAACGTCTTGGCCCCGTGGAGCACGTAACTTCCGTCGCCCTGCGCCACGATCGACACGCCGTCGTGGGCCTGGGTGTTCCACACTCCGAACAGGTGTTGTCCGTGTTGCGTGTCGGCGTGCCAGCGCTCCCGCTGGGCGTCGGTACCGAATAGGTGAATCAGCCACAGGGCGTTGATATGGCCTTCGTAGATGCGGCCTACCGACAAGTTGCCCCGCCCGATGAGCTTAAGCAACTGTAACTGCTGGGCGGTGGGTACTTCACCGAACGCCAGCGGGTGCTCAGGCAGGGTTATACTGAGCATACCCGCCTCCCGTAGCTCGGCAAACTCCCGGGCAGGGAAGCGCTGCGCCTCATCGGCCGACTGCGCTTCGCGGTATTTTGTCAGGCGCTCCGACAAAGAGGCGGTCTGTTGCAGTGCTGCGGTTGGCGATGCTGAAAATGTTGAAATCATGGTAAGAAAAGCTAAAAAAGTAACGAAAGGCAGACTTAGGAGGCGTACGCTCCTCCCCGCTCATCCTCTATCTGCTTGAGGCGGTACTCGGCGTTGCGGCGGGCGTGCTCCGAGGGCTCCAGGCGGTGCCCGTTGTGGCGGGCAAACACCTGCGTGAACTCGGCTCCGAAGAGTAGAATCAGGCTGGAGTAGTACACCCACAGCATAATCAGGATGATCGATCCGGCCGCGCCGAACGTAGCTCCGGGGTCGGACTGCCCGAAGTAAAAGCCCAGCAGAAACTTACCGATGGTGAACAGCACGGCTGTCAGAAGAGCTCCGTACCACACCGATTTCCACTCCACGTCAGCATCGGGCAGCACCTTAAACATAAGCGCAAACAGCGTGGTGAGCACCCCAACGGATATTAAAGTATTGATAATGAAGAAGATAAAGGGAGGAAAGTTCGGTAGCTGCTGCTGAATCCAACCGTCGAGGGCCGAGAGCACCGCCGACAGCAGTAGCGAGACGATCAGCAGAAAGGCCAGCGCCAGCACGATGCCCAGGGCCGTAACGCGGCTGATTACCGTCTGCTTGATGCCCGCGTCGGGGTCCAGTTCTACTTCCCAGGCGTCGTTGAGTGATTTCTGCAACTGACTAAACACCCCGGTGGCCCCGAACACCAGCGTGGCAAAACCCACGATTAGCGCCATGGTGGAGTTAGATTCTTGTCGGGAGTTTTGCAGCATGGTTTTGATCTGATCACTGGCATCCCCACCCATCGCGCCGCCAATCTGATCGGTAATCATCTGTTCCACGTACTCAGGACTCCAGATCAGGCTGGCCGCGGTAACCACAATGATTAGTAGGCCGGGCAGAGAGAAAACGGAATAGTAGGCAATCGACGCGCTTTTCTGAAAGGCATCGTCGCTTTGCCACTCTTGGTAAGTTTCTTTAAAGTAGTCAAAGATTTTACGAGCGTTCATAGGGCAAAAAAGTAGGTTTTGCGCTAATAACTCGACAGAAGGGCGAATGGTTATTCATTCCGCAGCGCATCTACCAAGTTCATCCACGCGGCGCGAAGAGATCGATAACTTACCGTTAAACCGTTGGCTTTTTTTTCGTCAAAAAACGAATTACTTTGGGTGATAATCATTAAAACAGACACTTGCTATGGCCTTACCCTGTATCTCTCAAAACATCGCTGCTACAGTATTAAGCGCTATCGTACTAACTCTGTCGCTGCTGCTTCTCGGCTGTGAAGAAACAAGCGACGAAAGTACTGATGGCAATGGCGACCCGTCGGGAGGGGACGCGAATGGCGCCCTGTCTGGGGAGCTGGTGATTCCGCTCTTCCGCGAAACCGACGACTATCCTAAGAATACCGTACTCGGGGTCGATCTACGTAGCGGTCGCTATACCGAACTGTCGGGCAACGCCTCGCTTGAGGCCAACGGTCTTAGGCGCCGCGAAGTGTCGCTGCGGCTCGAGAAGGACCGCTCTCGCCCCTCGGGCATGATCGGCACAGCCAGAAATTGCTCCGAAGAGATTGATCCCTCGACCTGCGTCCTCGTGATGGATGAGAACGCCCGCGTCGAATCAGTATTTATCGTCCGGAATGAGTTCACGAGCCGGGCCAAGCGATCACCGGACGGGCGCTTCGTCGCGCTGATGACTACCGAGTGGGGCTTGAGCTGTACGACCTCGACGGGCAGGTGCTCGATGCCAACACCAACGTCCGCTACCTCGGTTCGGGTTCCGGTACGCCGTACGATTGGGCGGCGGACGGCAGCCTTCTGTTTGTTCGCTCGCTCGACCCGCTCGTGCTGGCGCGCACCCGCCCGCACACCGCCGAGGTTGTCTCGACCATCGAGCTGCCGGCGCGCTATGAAGGTAAGATTGAAGAGATCGCGGTCAGCCCGTCGGGCGATCGGGCCGTGCTGACGCTGAAAGGCGAGAACGACCGCAACGACGCGGCTCGCTACCGGCGCCCGGTGGTGCTCGATCTCGAGAGCCTCTCGCTGTACGAGCCGCTCGCGGTTGAGCCTGGGGAGAGCATGGACGCGCAGAGCGTGCGCTGGTCGCCGGACGGGCAGTGGTTGCTGTTTAAGCGGAACTGGCGAATTCCGGGTAACGCTCCTCTCGATGCGCTCAACGGGCTGCCGTACTCCCCCCTCTATGCGGTGCGTGCCGACGGGGGCCGCTACGCGGTACCGTTCGACCCGTCCGGCTCGACCGACGACATCCGCATGATCATGCTGGGGCCGGAAACCGGCGACGACGGCGCACTCGATCCGCGCAACCTGACCGGTGCCCCGTCGCTCTGGCGCTAGTAACTCTCGGCTACACACCGCTGCCGATCAGCCGAGCCGCTTATCGCCTTTCGGTGCGGTGGAAGCTTCCTTCTGTCAAACTCAAATAACCCTTTTCCGTTGATTTCCAGACAGACTTTATCTGTCAAGTAAACACATTAGCTGATCTGTTTAGGCTGCTTGATAGGTAGAATGGAGAGTTTGTACTTGCCGCTTTTGCTGTTGGCTACTTGTACCGCATTGGCGGTGAATACACCAAAATGTTTCAAACCCGCTTGTCAGCTTCATTACGGGCTCTGACTTTGCTTAAGGCGTAATAATTTTTATTGTTTCCAAACCAGCAGTAAAATCACCAAACAGGACGCTATGCCTACGGCAAGTCCGAGCACGTTAATAGTTGCCGACAGTTTGTTCTTGCGCAGGTTGCGGTAGGCGCTGGTAAGGTAGTTTTGAAGCATGGGGGGGGTAAAGGTTTAGGGTAGACGGGGTACGGGGATAGAAGGTGATGAGATGAAATAGAATTTAGGTAAATTTTCTTCGGTATTGAATTAGGTTGTAGAGCATAGCGGAGATTCTCTGGATTTGGTTTTGCCAGTGCTCTGCTACTTTTTCGTCCAAAACACCTACCTGGCCGATGTACAACTGCGTCATTACTTCGGCGCAGGAACGGCGGGCGACATAGAAGTACTGAATAAATTCTTTCTGCGTCCGACGGTCAAAGCCTTCAGCGATACTCAAAGCTATCGACACCGCCGCCCGCTGCATCTGCTTCAAGCTAAAATCCCGACAGTCTTTCAAAGCACGGTATGAAGTCACGGCTAAAGCAGTACTTTCCTGCCGCACTTCCAAATCTTCAAATCCGTTTACTTTCCTACTTATCTGATCAGGTTAACCTGGTGCATTTTCCTTAAATATGCTAACCCCGTTACCCTACATCTCTCTACCCTTCACCCATTATTCTACTCGCTGCGCAGCGCATCTACGGGGTTGCTGAGCGCAGCGCGCACCGATTTGTAGCCCACGGTGACCCAAGCGATGCCGACGGAAGCGAGCAGCGCCAGGGCGAAATAGGTAATGCTTAGGGGGATACGATACACGAACGTCTCTAACCAGGCCTGCATAGCGAAGTAGCCCAGCGGCGCAGCAATGACAAAGGCCAGCAGCACCAGTAATGTGAACTCCTTGGAAAACAGGTAAACGATCTGCGGTGCCGTAGCGCCCAGCACCTTGCGCACCCCAATCTCTTTTTGCCGCTGTAGCGACAAGTAAGAGACCAAACCGTACAGCCCCAGGCAACCAATGGCGATGGCAAGGAAACCAAAGATGCGGAAAGCCTGGAACATAATATCTTCCATAATGTACATTGCCCCGCTTTCAAAGTATTCTTCCATCGTTAGGGCCTGATAGAAATGATCGGGATAAGTTTCTTGCCAGGCATCTTGTACAAACGATAGCTGATGAATGGACTGTCGTTCGGTGAGCTGAATAGCAGCAATGTTTATCCAACTGCCGTAGTACAACAGGTTGGGATGAAGCTCTCTCTGTAACGACGTGTTGTTGAAGTCCTGCACCACCCCCACAATGTTAGCTCGTCGGTCGCCGTCCATCAGTACCTGTCCTACCGCTTCTTCGGGGGTGCCATAACCAAAAGTTTTCACCGCCTGCTCGTTGATCAACACGTTGTAATCCGGCAGCGAATCCTCCGGCACTAGCTTATCTTCCTCACGCAGGTTTCTTCCGGTTACCAGGGTGATCTCGAAAGTTTCTAAGTACTGCGGATCGACGCTTTTTCGCTCGATACCGTACTTCTCAGTTTCTCCCCGCAGCGGATTATACGCTCCCGTCCAACTCTGACTGCTTGACATGGGTGGACCCGAACTAAAACTCACCTGCGCTACCGCCGCCTGATTAACGATCTGGTTGCGAAAGGCTTTTAGCTTCTGCCGATCGTTTTCAGGAACGTAGACCACCGCCATATCGTCTTGCCGAAACCCCAGGTCCTGCTCCCGTAGGTAGCGCATCTGCATCGATACCACGATGGTGCCAATGATGAGCAATTGCGAGATCACGAACTGGGTCACCACCAGCGTCTTACGCAACGAAAATTTACCGGCAAAACCGCTCTTCTGCTGACTCATGGACTGCTTCAGCGCGTCTACCGGACGAAAGCCCGATAACACTCGCGCCGGATAATAACCCGCCAGCAAGGTAATGACCAGACATAGCACGAGTAGAAAATAGACGATCGTGATATCTACGGTGTAGGTTGTGTGAATCACCACTGACAAGTACTGGCTAAAAGCCGCCAGAAACCAATCGGCTAGCAACACGGCGGCCCCGGCGGCCAGTAGCGTAATTAGGAAGGTTTCGCTCAGAAACTGGATCATGAGTTGCGAGCGCACCCCGCCCAGCGTTTTACGGATGCCGATTTCTTTGGCCCGCCGTACCGACTGGGCCGTGGCCAGGTTGATGAAGTTGATGCAGGCGGTGAGCAGCACGATGATGCCCATCACCAAAAAGGCCCCGATCAGGATCGTCGGCGTAGCGTAGATGGTGCCCCCGTAGTCCTCATCAGTGTGCACGTCCGCCAGGGCCTGGAGAGAATAGCTCTGCTTGGCCGCTTCCTCTTCATCGTGGTACTTATCCGTAAAGGCGACCAATTGTGATTCTATTCGCGCTGGGGCTTCGGCATCAGGCAGCAGCACGAACGTAAACCAGTCAGAATTGACGTTTCCCCACGCGTCTTCGAGCCAATCTCTATCGCGCTCGTAGGCTTGAATAGGCAAGAGCACATCGAACACGATGTTGGAGTTTTGTGGTACGTCGCGGGTCACGCCGCTAATTTGATAAGGTTCCTGGTTCACGATCAGCGTTTTCCCCAGCAGTTCGTCGTAGCGATCCCGGTAGTCTCGGCCGTAGAGTTGGTCGGCAAGCTTTTGGGTGAGCACCACTTCGCTGGGAGTGGTGAGAATCGTTTTTGTATCTCCGGCCAGCAGGGGGTGGTCGAACATCCGCAGAAAGTACGGATCGGCGTAGGTTAAGCCATTGCCCCGCTGCGTATCGGTGAGGATGGGCGATGCTTGATCGGAGGTTTTGAGAATGGCTTCGTGAAAAGCCACCACCTGCGTCACCAGCGGCAGGTCAGGAAAATCGTTGCGCAGCGCATTGGCCAGCGGGTAGGTGGTGCTTCCTTGGTAGTTGATTCCCTCGTTGCCTTCGTATTGTCCCACCACCCGGTAGATGTGGTCCGCTTTGGTATGGTGGCTATCGAAGGTATACTCGTCTTCTACGAAAACGTAGATGGCGATGCAGCAGGCCATGCTAAGGGCCAATCCGGCCCCGTTGATAAAGGTGTTCATTTTGTTGCGGCGGAAGTTGCGCAGGGTGGTGAGCAGATAGTTCTTAAGCATGGTGAGGTGGTTTGGTAATTTACAAGGGGTTGTCAAAGGGTGTGCCTCTCTGCTAATAAATTGATTGTCAGCTATTTGCTTACTGCTAGGTTTTCATAAACTGTTCGCAATCGGTCAATGACTGTCCGGTTCCGTACACTTTATTCAGGAAACGCCACTGCGAGGCGAGCCAGCGGCTCGCTAAAAAGTGAGCAGTGAGCTCGCCTATCAAGTCCTCTTACACGCCAAAGTAGCTCCTCGCCGACGCAGGCTCAGACACCAGCAAACGTGTCTGAGCCTGCTGACGCGACCGTCGCCCGGCAGTCTCGAACAAGTTTAAACCAGACGTAGTCGCGACCGTCGCCCGGCAGTCCGAGTATCGTTTCCGAGTGTTCGAGACTGCGTCGGCAGGGTCTTTGCCGCTTCATCTACTGCTAATCCATCCCGCGAGCCTATGCAGTTTTCTTCTATACCGAGGCGTCAGCCTCGCAGTGACGTCTTCGTATGAAAAAAGGCGGAAGTGTGTATATCGTAACCAACCGACGGCGTACCACGCTGTATGTGGGCGTGACGTCTAACCTACCCCGCCGCATCTGGCAGCACAAGACGAAGTATTACCCCCGCAGCTTCACCGCCCGCTACAACTGCGACCAACTCGTTTACCACGAGGCGCACCCCACCATCGTGGAAGCCATCGCGCGAGAAAAACAGCTGAAGGCCGGTTCGCGCAAGAAAAAGCTGACCCTCATCCGCCGCCTCAACCCCGACTGGCGCGACCTGTACGAGGACATTGCCAATGAGTAAGCGGCATCTCCCCCCAACCGTCACTGCGAGGCGGCGTGAACGTTTGGTAGAAAAATCGTAGCGAAAAGACAACGAGACCACAAAAAACGAGACGGAAACTAACCCCGCCGACGCAGTCACGAACACCGGCTACGGATGCCCGAGACTGCGTCAGCGGGGACAGCTAGTGCTTCCTTTTTGCATTTCTGCTGCCTTTGTGACTTACGTTTTCCTCACTACGAAGACGGGTCGCCTCGCAGTGACGTTTCCAGAGGTACTACTCGTCCCGCAGCGAATCTGCCGGATTGGCCAGCGCGGCCCGGGTGGTTTGGAAGCTTACCGTCAGCAGCGCGATGGCCAGCACCACCATGGGTGGAATCGCTAGTAGCCACCAGTGAATTTCGGTGCGGAAGGCGTAGTTAGAGAGCCACCGCCCAACCGCCCAGTAGGCGACGGGAATCGCCAGGGCCGCCGATACCAGTACCAGTTTCAGAAAGTCGCGCGACAGTAGGGCTACGATGCTGGCTACCGTGGCTCCCAGTACCTTCCGGATGCCAATCTCTTTGGTGCGGTGCTGCGTAGTGTAGGTGGCCAGCCCGAACAAACCCAGGCAGGCAATCACAATGGCTAATCCCGCGAACAGGGTAAACACGCGACTGAGTCGCTGGTCGGCCTGGTACTGCCGGTCGAAGAACTCGTCCAGGAAAAAATAGTCAATAGGGTTACCGGGGAAAAAGTCGGTATAGGCCGCCGTAACCCGTTTCAGGGTCTCGTCTAGGTTGCCCGTCTGCACCTTGAGCGCGTAGTAATTGCGCCTAACAAAATCGTCGTAGAACAGCAGAATGGGGTCATAGTCGTTGTTGAGCGAGCGCTGGTGGTGGTTGGCGAGCACTCCTACGATTTCTCCCTCAAAGTCCTGACCGCGCCATACGTACACCCGCTCGCCCAGGGCAGCCTCGGGCGAGGCGTAGCCCAGTAGTGCCACGGCCTGCTCGTTGAGCACGACCCGGCGGCGGTCGGCGGGCCGGTCGCGACTAAAAAACCGCCCGGCGACCAGTTGCATGTCGTAGGTAGACAAAAAGTCTTCGTCGACCCCCACGATGTAGGTGGCGTTTAGCTCATTGCTTGCCGCACTGGCCCGCCGAAAATCGGTCGGCGCTTTGATTTCTTTACCAGGAATCTCGGAGGTCACGGTCATCTGCTCCACCGCAACGTCCTGCAGCAGTTCGTTCTTTAGCGCCTCGCTGCGGCTCAGGAACGTTGAGTCGCGCACGGTAGGGGCCTTTACAATCAGCAGTTGGTCGGGACTAAAGCCCAGCGACTGCTCGCGCATGTAGTTGAGCTGTCGGTAGGCGCCCAGGGTGCCCGCAATCAGCACCATCGATACCACAAACTGAAAAACAATCAAGCTCTGCCGCAGGCTTACTGACTCGCTTCGCCCGGTGCGGTACAGTTTTCCTTTGAGTACCGACAGCGGACGAAAGCCCGACAGCACCAGCGCCGGGTACAGTCCCGATAGCAACGTGCCAACGAGCAGAAAGCCCACCAGCACTCCCCCAAAGGGAGGGGCCAGCCACCACCCGAAGGTATTTTCCAGGGGGCGGCCCGTGAGCTGCTCGAAGAACGGCCCCGCTGCCTGCACAATTAGCACAGCCAGCAGCACACCGAGTCCGTTAATTATCAAAGATTCTACCAAGAACTGCCGGATCAGTTCCCCCCGGCGCGCGCCCACCACCTTGCGGATGCCCACCTCCCGAGCCCGCTCGGTAGCCTTGGCCGTAGAAAGGTTCACGTAGTTCACCCACGCGATCAGCACGATCAAACCCCCGATCAGCAGCAGGAAGCGAACCGTGGTTTGGCTGTTGTTTTCCTTGATTTCTTTCAGGTAGCTAGAGTGCAAGTGGATGTCGGCTACGGGTTGCAGGAAGAAGCGGGACGTGATGTTGTACTTCTCTTCGATAGCTCCCATGTGCTGGGCAATGAAGGCCGGAAACTTGGCCTCAAGGTCGGTGGGGGCAGTGCCCGGCGCCAGTTGCACGTAGGTGTAGTACTCGGGCCACTTCCAGTTGTACTCACCCTCCGAGTCGCTGTCTAAGCCCGCCATCGTCGCGGCCGATACCAGTAAGTCGAACTGCAGGTGGGTATTCTCCGGCAGATCGGCCAGCACGCCGGTAACGGGCATGGCTTCGTTGTCGCCGTTCACGTACAGGCTGCGCCCCACTACCCCCTCGGTGGTGCCGAAGTACTTCCGCGCTGTGCTCGCCGTGAGCACCAGGGCGTTGGGCTCGCGCAGCACCGTGGCCGGATCGCCTGCCAGCAGGGGAAACGAAAATAGCGTCAGGAAGGACGTATCGGCCACGTAGACCTGATCTTCAATGTAGGTATCCGCTTCGCCCGGCACCTGCACGGCTACGGTTTCCATCCAGATGTCTATCGGAAACAAACGCGTATAGCGGGTGACCTCTGGGAAGTCGGCCAGCAGGGTGCGCCCCACCGCCGGGTGATTGGCCACGCTTACGTCGGTGGCACTGCCGAAGAGCGAGCTTTGCAGCGCCACCCGGTAGAGCCGGTCACCGTCCTGATGAAATGTATCGTAGCTCGACTCGAACACGACGTAGCGAAGGATCAGCAGACAGGCGGCCATCCCAACGGCGAGTCCCAGGATGTTGATCAGGCTAAATACCTTATTCTTCAGCAGATTGCGGTAAGCGATTTTGAGGTGGTTGTGGAGCATAGGTTTCGGCGTTAGTTTCTTATCTTTAGGAGTACGGAAGAACAAGAACGAATCGTCTTACTCCTAAAGATTATGAAAAGCTATCTAGTTATATTTGAGAAGTCTAGTACCGGCTATAGTGCTTACGTACCAGACTTACCCGGATGTATTTCTACCGGAGCTACCCGGGAAGAAACCAAAGAAAATATTCAGGAAGCTATCAGCCTTCACCTAGAGGTTATGGAAGAAGATGGGCTCAGTATTCCTGAGGGGAGCAGCGAGGCCGAAACGCTAGTGGTTGAATGAAAACCCGCAATTTAATCAAGCTCATAGAACAAGACGGATGGTTTCAGGTCAGACAGTGAGGTAGCCGCTGTGTCTATAAGCATGCTACCAAGCCCGGGCACGTTACCGTACCGGTTCACCGCTTGTCCGATGAGATACGTCCGGGCACGCTCAACAACATTCTTAAGCAGGCAGGCTTGAAGTAAGTCGCTTCGTTCCAATTCTACACGTGAAACTTCTCTTTGATATTCTCGGTCACAATCATGCCGTCGAACAGATTGATGGTGCGGTTGGCGTAGGTGGCGTCGTGGGGCGAGTGCGTTACCATCGCAATGGTGGTGCCCGCCTTGTTGAGCTCCGACAGCAGGTTCATCACCTCTTCGCCGTTGGTAGAGTCCAGGTTAC
>JBASAY010000165.1:0-42004 GCA_049650865.1 Tunicatimonas sp. | reverse complement strand
AAGTCCATGATGATTAAGGCGCAGATCGTATCAGGGTTTTTGTTCATATTACTGCTTACCTGCGTGCTGGCGGGGGTCACGATTTACTATCTGAGCAACTTGGGTACGGCTTCTAACCGTATTCTAGAGGACAACTATCGGTCTATCAAAGCTACCGAAGGAATAGTAGTTTCATTATCCAAGACCGATCAGATTCTCTCTAAAATCTGTTTGGGGGTCAACTACAACGACTCTACCCTGCTCACTATTCTAAACAATGAGCAAGAGGTGCTGGCGAATCAACTGGCCACCTGCCGCAACAACCTGGAAAGTGGGCAAGAAGATAGCCTGTTTGCCCAGATAGAGGCCACCTACGCCGACTACCAAAAAAACATTCAGCTTTTCGAAGGCACCCAAGACCGGGACCGAATTGGGCTCTACTTTTCGGTGCTTCAACGCCTTAACGAGGTGATGCGCGAGAAATGCGTACAGTTGGCTACCATCAACCATCTGCAGCTGAGCGAGGAGGACGATATTGCGCAGCGTTTGTACTTCCACTCTAAGATATACGTATTTTTTATCGTGATGCTGGTGATGGTTATTGTGGTTTGGGCGCTGTTTAGACTGCCCCACGAGATTGTTAAGCCCATTACCAACATCACCGAGAAGATCAAGCGGATTGCGCAGGGCGAGTACCAGCAGGCCATCGATGTGGACTCGCGCAGCGAACTGGGCGATATGGCCCGAGCGTTTAATTCTATGTCCGTTAAACTACAGGAGTTCGAGAAACTCAATATTGAGGAAGTACAAACGCAGAAGAGTCGGATGGAATCTATCATTCGCAGCATGAGCGATGGCCTGATCATCCTCGATGAGCAGGAGCGGATTATTCTGGTGAACGACTCAAGTACCCAGATCCTAGACTTTGACGAAGAAGAACTGGTAGGTAAGCGGCTAACCGCCCTGGAAGAAGATAACCAGGTAATCCGCGAACTGGCCAACTCGCTCCGGCACGATACGGCGCACCTCGACGACCGCTCGGAGGTGATGAAGGAAGAGCGCCATAACTTCTTAAAAGTAAAGCGCGAGGGCAAGGTGTCGTTCTACACCAAAGAGATCGTAAAGGTCTACAGCGACGAAGTGCAGAAGCGCTTCATCGGCTACATCATCATCCTGAAGGATATCACCTCATTTAAAGAGTCGAACGATGCTAAGTCAAAGTTCATCGCGGTAGTCTCTCACGAGCTAAAAACTCCCCTGTCGGCGCTCAACATGAGCCTGATGCTACTACGCGACACGCGCTTCGGTACCCTCAGCGAAGAGCAAGACAAGATTGCCGCTTCCATGAAGCGAGAGGTACACCGCCTGGTAAACATGGTTACCGAACTGCTGGACCTTTCCAAGGTAGAAAATGGCAAGATCAATCTGGAGAAAAAGCAGGTATCGCCCGCTATTCTGGTAGAATACGCCATTGCCCCGGTACTGGCCAAGTTCGAGGAGAAGAACATCCGAGTCATCAAGCATATTGATGAAGATATGATCGATATTGAGGTTGACCCGGAAAAGATATCGTGGGTACTGATCAATTTTATGACCAATGCCATCCGCTACTCGCCCGAAAACAGCAAGGTGATTCTGGAAGCCCACCAGTACCACGATCGTATCGAGTTCTCGGTCTTCGATTTCGGGCCAGGCATTGCCAAGGAGGACGCGCTACGGGTCTTCGACAAGTTTGTGCAGCTACGCACCAACGGAAGCAAAAACAAGCACGGACTAGGCCTGGGACTGGCGATTTCTAAGGAGGTGGTAGAGGCCCACGGCGGCACCATTGCCGTAGAAAGTGAGGTGGGCCGGGGCAGCAAGTTTTACTTTAGCATTCCGCTAGACATCGACCAACCGTCCGTAAAAATGCCTTCGCCGGTGCTAGAAAAAGAGCTTGCCTAACAACCTCCGTTTTCCTTTCGCGTAAACGCTACCTTTACCTTTTCGCTCTTACGCTATGCACTTATCCAAGGGGGTACGGTACATGCTCTTGGCCACCTTTCTGTTTTCGTGCATGAACGTGCTGGTTAAGTTTGTGCCTCACATTCCAGCCGTAGAAATCGTATTTTTTCGGTGCATCATCTCGCTGACGATGAGCTACGCAGTGCTCAAGGTCCAGGGAGTGTACCTGTGGGGTAACAACCGCCGGTTGCTAGTAGCCCGCGGACTTTCCGGAGCGGTAGCGTTGGTGCTCTACTTCGTGTTGCTACAGCAAATTCCGTTGGCCACGGCCGTCACCCTACAGTTTTTGTCGCCTATCTTTACCGCCGTGCTGGGAGTGGTGGTGCTGGGAGAGCGCATGCGGCGCTGGCAGTGGCTGTTTTTCTTGCTTTCGTTCGGCGGAATGCTGGTGATCAACGGCTTTGACGCCCGAATTTCTACCGTGCACCTGCTTATGGGACTGGTGGCGGCGGTGGGCTCAGGCTTGGCCTACACCATCATCCGCAAACTGAATCAGCGAGAGCATCCCCTGGTCATCGTACTCTACTTTCCGCTGGTAACAACCCCCATCGTGGGCCTCTACTCCGCCTTCCACTGGGTGATGCCGCAGGGGTGGGACTGGGCCTACTTGCTGGGCATTGGCACTTTTACGCAGTTTGCACAGTACTTTATGACCAAGGCTTACCAGGCAGAGGAAGTATCCAAGGTAGCTAACCTGAAGTATCTAAGCATTATCTACGCGCTTAGCTTCGGATTCATTTTCTTTGGGGAAACGTTTAATCTGATGACCTACGCCGGTATGGCCCTGGTCATTGCCGGGGTGGTACTCAACGTATGGTACAAGCAGTGGACAACGCGCCAGAGCGCCCGTCGTATTCCCCGACCAGTAAACAGCTAATCTTACACCAGTGAATTTTACGCTTACGGCTACCGACGCAAAAAGTGACGCCCGCGCCGGTGAGATCAGCACCGACCACGGGGTAATCCGCACACCGATTTTTATGCCGGTGGGCACCCTTGGCACCGTAAAGGGCGTGCACCAGCGGGAGCTGGAAGAGGACATTAACGCCGAGATCATTCTCGGAAATACCTACCACCTGTACCTGCGCCCCGGGCTCGGTTTGCTAGAAGCGGCGGGCGGACTGCACGGCTTCAACGGCTGGTCGCGCCCCTTGCTTACCGACAGCGGTGGCTACCAGGTGTACTCGCTGGCCGACAAGCGCAAGATCACCGAACACGGTGTTGCCTTTCGCTCGCACATCGATGGCAGCGAGCATACCTTTACGCCCGAACGAGCCATCGACATTCAGCGCGTGATCGGGGCGGATATCATCATGGCGTTTGACGAGTGCACTCCCTTCCCGTGTCCGTACGACTACGCGCAGGAGTCGATGCACCGCACGCACCGCTGGCTGCACCGCTGCTGCGAACGCTTCGATGCCACGTCGGGGAAGTACGGCCACGAGCAGACTCTGTTTCCTATTGTGCAGGGCAGCACCTACGCTGATCTGCGCACGCAGTCGGCCGAAACGGTGGCAGCACTCGGGCGGGAGGGCAACGCTATCGGGGGACTGGCGGTGGGCGAACCCGCCGAAGAGATGTACGCCATGACGGATTTGGTGTGCCGCATTCTGCCTACCGACCGGCCGCGCTACCTGATGGGAGTAGGCACGCCCGCCAATATTCTGGAGTCTATTGCGTTGGGAGTAGATATGTTTGATTGCGTAATGCCTACCCGCAATGCCCGCAACGGAATGCTGTTTACGACGCAGGGCATCATCAACATTCGAAACGAGAAGTGGAAGGATGAACTGTCACCCATCGACAAGGGACTGGGTGGATACGTAAGTACTTTCTACTCTAAGGCGTATCTGCGCCACCTGATTCATACCAAAGAGATGTTAGGCGCACAAATTGCGAGCGTTCACAACCTAAGCTTTTACCTCTGGTTGGTGCGACAGGCGCGCGCGCACATCGAGGCTGGCGACTACGCGGGATGGAAGAACCAAATCATTCCGCGACTAATGCAACGACTCTAACAAAACGCTATGGAGGAATTAGGAAAATACATTGACCCGTTCACTGACTTTGGATTTAAACGATTGTTCGGGTCCGAGCCACACAAAGATTTGCTAATAGACTTTTTAAACGAAATATTAAGAGGGAAAGAGCAAATCAAACAGCTTACCTATGCTAAGAATGAGCATCTGGGACAGAGCAACGAAGATCGTAAAGCTATTTTTGATTTATATTGTCTGAATGAACGCGGAGAGAGATTTATCGTAGAATTGCAAAAGGCTAAGCAACGGTACTTTAAAGACCGAAGTGTGTTCTACGCGACATTTCCTGTCCAAGAGCAGGGGCAGAAGGGCGAAGGCTGGAATTTTAGACTAAACGGAGTCTATACCATCGGCATTATGGACTTTGCGTTTGACAACAACTATCCCAACCAGTTCATTCACGAAGTAAAGCTAATGGAAACCCGGCGAAAGGAAGTTTTTTACGATAAGCTGACCTTTGTTTATTTAGAAATGACAAAGTTCAATAAAACTGAAGAAGAACTATCAACCCACCTTGAAAAATGGTTGTTTCTTCTAAAAAATCTACATCGTTTTCAGGAGATACCCGCTGTGTTACAGGAAAAGATTTTCAGAAAAGCATTTAAAATTGCTGAAGTAGCAAAACTTAATAAACAAGATATGGAACAGTATCAAGCAAGTTTGAAGTACAAACGCGATTGGAAAAATACGCTGGATTATGCAGTAGAAGAAGCAGCAGAGAAGGGAATGGAAAAGGGAATGGAAAAGGGAATGGAAAAGGTAGCAAATGTTATGAGGCAAAAGGGATATTCTCTGAACGAGATATCGGAGCTAACCGGTTTATCGATAGAGAAGATCAAAAGCCTTTAGTGCTTGAGATGAAAATTATCGACCAATACATCATTAAGAAATTCCTGGGAACGTTCCTGTTCGTTGTCCTACTGCTGGTATCGATCGTTACGGTCATTGATTTTACGGAGAAGAATGACGATTTTATAGAAAATAACCTGGGTACGCTTGAGATCTTAGGATACTACATAAACTTCATCCCTTACGTAGCCAGCCTGATCACTCCCATCACGGTATTTATCGCGGTAGTATTTGTTACCTCCAAACTGGCCGGAAACACCGAGATTATTGCCATCCTGAGTGGTGGGGTTAGCTTTCGCCGCCTGCTGTATCCCTACTTCTTAGGAGCTTGCCTGATTGCCGGAGTGAGCTTTTGGCTCAACGGCTGGGTGATTCCTAATGCCAACGAAGGGCGCATCGCGTTCGAGCTTAAGTACGTAAAATCACCTTTCTACTACGACGAGAGCGATATCCATATCAAGGTGGCCCCCGAGGCGTACGCCTACATGGAAAATTATAATAACAACTCTGAGGTGGGCTACCGCTTCACGCTAGAAAGAATTCGAGGCAATGAGATGCTGGAGAAGCTTTCGGCCCGGCGCATCGAGTGGGACTCTACTAACGCGAAGTGGAAGCTTAAAGACTGGACCCTGCACACCTTTACCGGTGAGGAAGAGACCGTAGAGAATGGGGCAGAAATGGATACCACCATTAACATCCACCCCGACGACTTCGGTAGCACCTATCACATGTTCGAGACCATGACCATGCCCGAATTGGATGACCATATTGCCAAGCAGCGCGAGCGCGGGGGCAACGATATTCCTATCTACCAAGTGGAGAAGTACATCCGGTACATGTCGCCCTTCACCGCCATCATTCTGACTTTTATTGGGGTGATCATGTCGGCTCGCAAATCCCGGGGAGGCTCCGGCTTTCAGATTGCCCTTGGGTTTATGATCGCCTTTGTCTACATCATCTTCTTTATCTTTTCGAGAAGTTTAGCTGAGGTAAACTCGATCAATCCCTTACTCGCCGTTTGGCTGCCCAACATTATTTTCTCGGCCGTGGGAGTGGTACTTTATAACACCGTTCCGCGCTAATGGCTCAGTTAAAACACTATCTACTGCTTCACCTGGTAGTGCTAATTTGGGGGTTCACCGCCGCCTTAGGTCTACTGATCAGCATTCCGTCGGTAGAGGTGGTGTTTTATCGCACCTTGATTGCCTCGCTTGCGCTCGCGCTCGTACTGCTGGTGGGGAAGAAGCCGTGGGTGTTGCCCCGCGCTACGGTAGTGGCTATCCTGGGGACGGGTGCGCTTATCGCTACCCACTGGGTGTTATTCTTCGCCGCCGCCCGGGTGGCCAACGCCTCCGTATGTTTGGCGGGGATGGCCACCTGTTCGCTGTGGACCAGCCTGCTTGAGCCCTGGATGACCGGTCGGAAGATTAGAGGCTACGAGGTGGGACTGGGGCTACTGGTAATTGTTGGGCTGTACGTTATCTTTCGCTTTGAGTTTAACCATGCGCTAGGACTGACGATGGCCATCGCCTCGGCGCTACTCGGGGCGGTATTCACCATCCTGAACGCCCGCTTCGCGCAACGCTACGATGCCTACGTCATCACGTTTTACGAAATGGCTGGTGCCTGCCTCAGTGTGGTGCTGTTCTTTCCGGTATACGTCACTTACCTGAGCGACACCGGAGCCTTACAGCTCGTTCCTACCCTCACCGATTGGCTATACCTCCTCGTTCTCTCGTTGGTTTGTACGCTGTACGCCTTCTCGGTGTCGGTAGACCTAATGCGCTACGTAACCGCTTTCGCCATGAACCTGACCAACAACCTGGAGCCGGTGTACGGAATCTTGCTGGCGGTGCTGATCTTTGGCGAACGGGAAGCGATGTCGGGTGCTTTTTATGCAGGCACCGCGATTATCCTACTATCGGTGTTGGCCTACCCGGTGATCAACCGCTGGCAGCGCCGCCGGGCCCTCAGCACCGAACTGATTCGTTAAATACTGTGTCCGCCAGGGTAAGCTCAACCTTACTTTTTCTTACGGCCGCCTCCGCCCCGTCCTTTTTTCTCCGGGGTTGCCTCCGCCAAGGTAACGCACTCCTCCAGCGTAAGCTCTTCGGGCTTTCGGTCTTTCGGAATCTTCACGTTCTTCTTTCCCGCCTTGATGTACGGACCGTAGCGCCCCTTGAGCACCTGGATATCAGGATTCTCATCAAATACTTTGATGTACTTCTCGGCATCCAGTTTACGCTTGGCCTCAATAAGCTCAATGGCGCGCTCAACCTCGATGGTCAACGGATCGTCTTCGCGGGTGAGAGACACAAACTTCCCCTTGTGCCGCACGTAGGGCCCAAAACGCCCTACCGCCGCTACAACCTCTTCGTCTTCGTACGTGCCTACCTCACGCGGCAGTTTAAATAGCTCCAGTGCCTCCTCTAGCGTAAGGGTTTCAATAAACTGCCCCTTGCGCAGGCTAGAGTACTTCGGTTTTTCTTCGCCGTCGGTTTCGCCAATCTGCACCATGGGGCCGAAGCGACCCAGGCGGGCAATTACCGGCAGGCCGGATTTAGGGTCGTCGCCCAGCCGCCGGTCGTTCTGGATGGTGGTGCGATCTACTTCACCGGTGCTCTCAATTTTAGGGTGAAACTGCTTATAGAAGTCGTGCAGCATCTTCTCCCACTGCTTTTCTCCCTGGGCAATCTCGTCGAACTCCTTCTCCACTTCTGCGGTAAACGAGTAGTCCAGCACATCAGCGAAGTACTCGGTCAGGAAATCGTTGACCACCATCGCCACGTCGGTAGGAAATAACTTTTTCTTCTCGGTACCGGTAATTTCGGTTAGGGTTTTGGTGTCTACCTTGGTGGTGGGCATCTTCAGCGTAAGCTGCTGGTACGCGCGCTCTTTTCCTTCTCGGTCTTCTTTCTCTACGTAGCCCCGCTTCTGGATGGTCGAAATAGTGGGAGCGTAGGTCGACGGGCGGCCGATGCCCATCTCTTCTAACTTCTTTACCAGGCTGGCCTCGGTGTAGCGAGCGGGCGGTCGCGTAAAAGTTTGGCGGGCCTGCATCACGTCCAGGTCAAGCGGCTGCCCTTCCTCCAGGGGCGGTAGCATGCCCTTCTTATCTTCATCCTCCTCATCGTCCGACGACTCCAGATACACCTTCAGAAAGCCATCGAACTTGATCACCTCACCGGAAGCGGTTAGGGTAAGGGGGCTGTTGGAGATAGCGATGGTGGCGGTGGTTCGCTCGATCTGCGCGTCGGCCATCTGGGAAGCAATCGCCCGCTTCCAGATGAGTTCGTACAGGCGCTGCTGCTGCCGGTCGCTGCTTGCCTCTTTGGCCGAGAAATCGGTGGGACGAATGGCTTCGTGCGCTTCCTGTGCGGAGGCTCCCTTCTTGGTTTTGTACTTACGCGTCTGCAAATACTGGCCGCCGTAGCTGCCGGTGATCTCGCTACTGGCGCTTGCCACCGCTTCGTCCGAAAGGTTAACCGAGTCAGTTCGCATGTAGCTGATTTTGCCCGCTTCGTACAAGCGCTGCGCCAGCGTCATGGTCTGCGACACCGAAAAGCTCAGCTTGCGCGAAGCCTCCTGCTGAAGCGTAGAGGTGGTAAAGGGCGGGGCGGGCGACTTCTTCACCGGCTTCATCTCCAGTTTCTGAATAGAGAAACTAGCCTCCTTACAGGCATCCAAAAAAGCGTAGGCTTCTTCTTCGGTACTAAATTTCTTGGGCAACTCAGCCTTCAGCACACTGTTGTTATCCAAGGTGAACTCGGCCGTCACCCGAAACGCAGATTTGGTGTTGAAGTCGGCGATCTCTCGCTCCCGCTCCACGACCAAGCGCACGGCGACCGACTGCACCCGGCCGGCCGATAGTCCACGTTTGATCTTTTTCCACAGCAGCGGCGAGAGCTCGTAGCCCACGATCCGGTCTAGAATGCGGCGCGCCTGCTGGGCGTTTACCAGGTCAAGATCGATGCCCCGGGGCGACTGGATGGCGTTAAGAATGGCTTTTTTGGTGATTTCCCGAAAGACAATCCGTTTGGTGCGACTATCATCCAGGTTAAGCACCTCCTTCAAGTGCCAGGAGATGGCCTCGCCCTCGCGGTCGTCATCACTGGCCAGGTAGATCATATCAGAGGCTTTGACTAGTTTCTTGAGTTGGGCAATCACCTCCTTTTTGTCGGGCGACACCAGGTAGGTAGGCTTAAAGCCATTCTCAATGTCTACGCCGGTGTCGTCTTTGGGCAGGTCACGCACGTGACCGTAGCTAGACGTGACTTTAAAGTCGCCCCCTAGGTAGCCTTCAATGGTTTTGGCTTTAGCCGGAGACTCAACAATTACAAGGTTCTTAGACATAATGAATGGGTTTGCTTCGCTGCTTTGTGGTTATGAGGCTAGCGTTGGTCTGTTGTGATACGTTTTGTACTTAGTTTTATGAGTTGGTTCACTGCGGCTGTTCCACAGTGGCTGTTCCACAGCGGCACCCTTCGTGGGCTTGTTCCACAGCGGCACCCTCCGTGGGCCTGTTCCACAGCGGCGCCCTCCGTGGGCCGCCAAGTACTGTACTAATACCTTGTTTCCCAAAACAAAGTTCTATTAAATAGTACAGATCATAGCCGACAGTCGCTGGATAGATCGCTCGACTGCGTATCTTGCTACGATGAAAGAGTTACTTTTAGTACGGCACGCCACCGCCAACGAAGGCGAGCAGGGCACGAAAGACCGCGAGCGGACGCTTAGCGCGAAGGGCTACCAGGATGCCACCCGCCTGGGATACTACCTAAACAAGCAACAGCAAGTTGTTGATCTGATGCTCGTGAGCCCCGCCCAGCGCACCCGAAGTACCGCCGAGATACTGACCGAACAGATGCATTACGACGGATACATCGATTATTCTGATGAGTTGTATCAGGCTTCGGTGCGTTCGGTGCTCTCGCTGATCAATCAGCAGACTGAGGAAACTAACCGCCTGCTCATCGTCGGCCACAACCCGACGCTTACGTACTTGGCAGAGTACCTTACCGGTGAGCCGGTAAGTAACATGGCCCCCGGGGGGCTGTTTATTCTGCAAATTCCGGGGCCCTGGGCGCAAGTTTCTCAGCAAACCGCCACCCTAGGTGCCTACCTCGATCCCGAGCAGCTTCGCCAGCAAGATTAGTTTTAAAACATCACCGTGTAGTGCTGACGCACGCTCAGTGGGGTAAAAAAAACCAGTCCCGCGTCGAATAGGTCCAGCGTTAACGTAACGGCCGGATGTTGCTGGATATACCGCCACGCCCGCCGCATTTCATCCGACCAGTAGATATCGTCGATTACCACAATGCTGCGCTCGTTGGCCTTGGCCACCACTTGCTCAAAGTACGCCACCGTTGGCCCGTAGCGATGATTTGCGTCTAGGTAGGCAAGGTCTACCCGCGGCATCTGCTGAAACACTTCGGGAAGCGTACGATCTATATTTCCCCGTACCAGGCGGATGTTACGGTGTTCTGATGCGTCAAAAACCCGTTCGGCACGATCAGCAATAGCTTCTCCACCCTCTAGCGTATAGACTACCCCCGAGGGACGGGCTGCTGCTAGGTAGAGGGTGGTTATTCCGAGCGAGGTGCCAAGTTCTAACACGTAGTCGGCGGCGTTGTAGGTGGCCAAACGGTACAAAAGCCGCCCAAACTTAGCCGAACTCAATTCGTGTCGGGCTACGCTGCTTACTTTTCGGGTTGCTTTTGTGGATACCCGGGAGGGAGCACCTAAATCACTGATTTCCAATTGATCTGAGCAGCGAAGCAGGCGAGTGCGAGCGGCCTCGATGGGTAGAAACTCCGGAAGCAGCTCATTTTTTCGGATAGCGGTGCGGTACACCTCATAAACGAAGGGGGCGTGCAGCGAGTGCTCATTAAGCGCGTGCAGCCAGTGGTGCACAAAGCCGCGGACCAGCGAAAATCTGTCTGAAAGCAACGCCAGGCTAGTTGGCCCGGTAGGGGGCAATCATCGTAAACTCAGGAATTGCTACCTTCAGTTGATGGTCATCCATGATGCGCCGCATCAGATAGGCTCCCCGCATCTTGCCGATGCCCGACTTCAGGTTGCACCCCGATACGTAGCGGTGGGTATGCCCCGGTTCTAGCACCGGTTGCTTACCAATTACTCCGGCTCCTTCTACTTCACGCTTAGGAAAGCCAATATCGTAAATATGCCAGTGGCGGCGGAGTAACTTTACGGTGTGGTTGCTGTTATTCTCGATAGTAACCTGGTAGGTAAACACGTAGTGGCTTTGGGTAGGACTAGAGTAGTCGGATTGATATTCCGTCTCCACCGTTACCTTAACTCCTTCCGTGATTTCTGTTACCATCGATTATAGAACTTTGCTTTTTCACGGCTAAAGTTAATTATATGTTTAAGATAACCTATTTAACCGAAGAAAAATGAACGTTAAAATTGCACCATCGTGGAAAGACCGACTTTCGGGCGAGTTTAGCAAACCTCAATTTCTTAGTCTGGTCGAGTTCCTTAAATCCGAGTACAAAAATCATACGGTGTATCCGCCGGGACCGGAGATTTTTCGGGCTTTCGACCTAACTGACTTTGAGCAGGTGCGGGTAGTAATTCTGGGGCAAGACCCCTACCACGGCCCCGGGCAGGCCAATGGCTTGGCGTTTTCGGTGCGCGACGGCATGACCAAGCCGCCCTCATTGGTGAACATATTTAAGGAAATTAAGACGGAGTACGATCGGGAAATTCCGAGCAGCGGCAACCTGGAGCGCTGGGCCGAGCAAGGCGTTTTGCTACTTAACTCAACCCTGACGGTACGCGCTCGGCAGGCAGGTTCGCACCAGAAGAAGGGGTGGGAAGAGTTTACCGACGCCGTGATCCGCAAGGTCTCGGAAGAAAAGGAAAACGTGGTATTTATACTGTGGGGAGCTTACGCGCAGAAGAAGGGGGCCGTCATCGACGAAAGCAAGCACCTGGTGCTCAAATCAGCGCACCCGTCGCCCTTCGCGGCCGACCGGGGCTTTTTCGGCAACGACCACTTCAAGCAGGCGAATGCGTACCTAAAGGAACACGGCAATCCAGAAATCGAGTGGTAGACTTAGCAACGATAGTTGAGTAGTCCACAGTCCATAGTAGCTGTCGACCATGGACTGTGGACTAAGTATAGTAAGCCTTGAAACTCTGGATGCTTTGGTCAGTGCCAATAATGATCATGGCATCTCCTTCCCCAAACTCTAGATCGCCGGGGGGGTTAAACGTGAAGTCGGTGGCGTGGTGCCGGAAGCCAATGACCGTGGCCCCGGTGTGCTGTCTGATGTTGAGTTGCCGCAGGGTCCGGTGTTGGTACTCCGCTTTAATTTCATCAAAGGTAAAATCTTCTAGTTTAAGGTGTTCGTTACTCGCCCCGGTAAGAATGTTGAGAAACTTAATGACGTCGGGCTTGGTGATGAGGCGGGCCATATGAATGCCTCCGATTGCGTCGGGCATCACTACCTGGTTGGCCCCGGCCCGCAGCAGTTTCTTTTCGGAGCTCTCTTCCGAAGCGCGCGAGATAATGGTTACGTTAGGGTTAAGCTCGCGCGCGGTTAGGGCAATAAATACGTTGTCGGTATCCTTCGGCAGGGTGGTGATGATGGCCTCGGCCCGGTCGATGCCTGCTTCTAGCAGGGTGTCGTCGGCGGTGGCGTCGCCAATGATGTACTGGAAGTTAGTGCTGTCCGGAAAACTTTTAATTAGCTGCGGATTTTGCTCCACCACCACAAACGCACGGTCGCTCTGCAGTAGCTCTTCGCATGTACGCACTCCGTTGCGGCCAAAGCCACACACTATGATATGATCAGACAATCGCTGCACGCGCCGACTCGTAATGTATTTTCTGAAGGTTTCTCGAAACTCGCCCTCCACGATAAAAGCCGTAAGCAAACTGATGGCGTAAGCGAAGATTCCGAGGTTAAAGATAATATAAAAACTGGTAAACAGACGCCCGGCATCCGACAGGGGTTTTACCTCCGAAAACCCGACGGTCGATAGGGTGATTACGGTCATATAAAAAGCTTCAACGGGCGAGTATTCTTCTACCATCATAAAGCCTACCTCGCCAATCACCATGCTAATCACCAGCACCCCCATGCCAATCACCAACCGGTTGAGGGTAACCCTTCGTAGTAGCGTAAGAAGCTTAAAATTCCGCATCGGTTTTTAAAATTCGTATTAACACACAAATTTTAACATCAGTTTTTGCTATGTTGCACGACTCTGCTGGCTGTGGAGCGGGTTGGCCTTTGTGTCCGTAGAATGTACAACCGTTGGCACAGTTTTGGTAAACAACTTAGTAAAGTTGGTGAACATCTATGAGTTTTCAATACAGAAGAGGGTTTTGGTTGATCGCGCTTTGCCTTTTCTCGCTGGCGGTTTCGCCCGCTAACGGGCAAAACGAGGTAATCAACAACGTGCGTGACGCGCTGAAGACCGGTAGTTCGCGGGAGTTGAGTACGCACTTTAACAACACCGTCGAGATCAGCATTAATGGCGAAAAAGCCAGTTACAGCCGCAACCAAGCCGAGTTTGTCCTTAAAGACTTCTTTAGTAAATATCCCCCCCAGGGGTTTCGCTACGTGCACCAAGGTTCTTCGAAAGAAGGACTGAAGTACACTGTAGGTACCTACACCCACGACCGGGGCGAGTTTCGAGTGTTTATGCTGATTAAACAGTTCGGGAGTAGCTATATGGTGGATAAAATCGATTTCAACCAAGAGTAACCGCGGGGGTTTTCATTGTCTGCTATTTTACGCTTGGCGTACTGCCAATTTTTAACGCGTAAGCGCTTCCTCTAGCAACGGCTTAGCGGCCGCCACCACCTGAGGCAACCCGGCCAAGTGCTTCCCCCCCGCCGTAGCGAAAAACGGCTGTCCGCCTCCGCCCCCCTGAATGTGCTTCGCTAGCTCTTTCACTACCTTCCCCGCGTGCAAATCATGCTTCTTGATCAACCCCTCGTCGATGGCAACGGCAATCTGGGGTTTACCCGCCACGTTGGCGGCCAGCACCAGCACCAGGTTTTCTTGCTGATTTTTCAGATCGAACGCTAGTTTCTTGAGTGCATCAGCGTTAGGCAAGTCAACTTGTGCTACAATAACTTTCGCTTCTTCCACCGGGTATGCTTCACCGAGCAGGGTGTCTTTGAGTCCGGCGGTTTCCTTTAATTGCAGGGCACTCAGCTGCTTTTGCAGTTGATTTTTGTCGTGCAGCAGCGTCTCGACGGCCTTTTTTAGATCGCGAGGCTGCTTCAGCAACTCCTGGATATCGCGGACCAACTGTTCCTGTTGGTCTACCTGGGTTTCGGCCACCTCGGCGGTAACCGCCTCGATGCGGCGAATTCCTGCCGAGGTAGAGCCTTCGGAGGTAATTTTGAACAAGCCGATGTTTCCGGTGGCGGCAACGTGGGTGCCCCCGCACAATTCTACCGAATAGGTCGGGTCGAAGATGATTACGCGCACCTGGTCGCCGTACTTTTCGCCGAACAGCGCCATCGCACCCATCGCTTTGGCCTCATTAATGGGCACGTTGCGTCGTTCGTCGAGAATAAGATTTTGACGAATCTTCTGGTTCACCCGTTGCTCTACCTGCTTGATCTCCTCATCGGTAAGCTTCGCAAAGTGCGAAAAATCGAAGCGTAGCAGACGATTGTTGACCAATGAACCGCGTTGCTGCACGTGGTCGCCGAGTATTTCGCGCAGGGCGGCGTGCAGTAGGTGCGTGGCGGTATGGTTGTTCTGCGTACGCTGTCGTCGGTCAGCATCCACCACACAGCGGAAGGTAGCCTCTGGGTCTTTGGGTAACTGCTCGGTGATGTGCACCACCAGATCATTGTCTTTTTTGGTATCAGTAACCCGAATTCTTTCCCCGTTCCCCTCCAAATAGCCTGTGTCGCCTACTTGTCCGCCCCCCTCGGGGTAGAAGGGCGTCGTATCGAGCACTACCTGGTAGTACGTACGGTCTTTCTCGCGCACCGTCCGGTGCTTTACGATCTGTGCCTCGGCGGTAAGATAGTCGTAACCGACAAAGGTAACCGGAGCATTATTAACGATCGTCCAGTCGCCCGCGTCGGAGACGGCTGCGGTGCGCGAACGTTCCTTTTGCTGCTCCATCGCCGCCTCGAAGCCCGCTTCGTCGACCGCCAGTCCGTTTTCTCGGGCAAGCAGCGCGGTCAGATCAAACGGGAAGCCAAAGGTATCGTACAGCTCGAAGGCTACCGCCCCCGGAACGGTGCCCGACGCCCGGTGTTCCTGGTTGATCTGCTCCATCTTGCGCAGCCCCACCTCCAGCGTCCGCAAGAACGACTGCTCTTCTTCCTGAACTACCTTGGCGATAAACGCTTGCTGTTCGCGAAGTGTCGGAAAGGTTGACGCAAACTGTTCGGCCAAGATCGGCACCAACTCGTGCAGAAAGGGCGTCTTGAAGTTCAAAAAGGTATAGCCGTAGCGTACCGCCCGCCGCAGAATACGGCGAATCACGTAGCCCGCCTTGTTGTTAGAGGGCAGTTGCCCGTCGCCGATGGTGAAGGCAATGGCCCGAATGTGATCCACAATTACCCGGATGGCAACGTCGGCCTCCGGTTGGCTGCCGTAGGTTACGCCCGCCCGCTGACTTACCCGGGCAATGAGTGGGGCAAATACGTCGGTATCGTAGTTGGAAGCTTTGTTCTGGATGGCCATCACGAGCCGCTCGAAGCCCATACCGGTGTCGATGTGCCGGTCGGCCAGTGGCTGTAGTTCGCCCGACTGCTGGCGGTTGAACTGCATAAACACCAGGTTCCAAATTTCTACTACGCGCGGGTGGTCTTGGTTTACCAGTTCACGGCCGGGCACAGCTTCTATCTCCGCTGGCTCGCGCAGGTCGATGTGAATTTCTGAGCAGGGACCACAGGGGCCGGTATCGCCCATCTCCCAGAAGTTATCCTTCTTAGAGCCCAGTAAAATACGGTCTTCGGCCATCCACGATTTCCAGTAGTCAATTGCTTCTTGATCGACGGCTAGCCCGTCGCCTTCGTCACCGCCGAACACGGTGGCGTACAGCCGCTCCGGGGGCAGGCGGTATACCTCCGTGAGCAGCTCCCAGGCCCAGGCAATGGCTTCCTGCTTAAAGTAGTCGCCGAACGACCAGTTGCCCAGCATCTCGAACATGGTATGGTGGTAGGTATCCAGGCCCACTTCTTCCAGGTCGTTGTGTTTGCCCGACACCCGCAGGCACTTCTGGCTGTTCACCACCCGCGGGTAGGTAGCTGGTTTATTACCTAAAAAGTAGTCTTTAAACTGATTCATGCCCGCATTGGTGAACATCAACGAAGGGTCGTCTTTGCTCACAATGGGGGCGGAGGGGACGAACTGGTGCTGTTTTTGTTCAAAAAAGCGGACAAAGGCCGACCGGATTTCCTGAGAATTCATAGGATGTAATTTTTGCTACTGCTTCTTCCGTTTTACCGTGCTAAGAACTCCTATCTTGGTCGTTGAAGAAATCTAACCGCTTTTGAGCGATGTGGGTCTTCAGTTCGTTAAGACTAGGAGGACTGACAAAAGTAGGACGAATCGCCAAAGATAAGCGCTTGCGATGCCAAAAATAAAATATTATTACGACACCGAAACCTGCAAGTACGAACGGGTACGCACCAGCCGGTGGGACGTGTTCCTAAACGTGCTGGGCTTTATGGTGCTGGTGCTGGTAGCGGGTATCTGCCTGGTGATTGTGTTCGATACCTACTTCGAGTCGCCGAAGGCCGCTAAGCTGAAGCGAGAAAACGAAGAGCTACACTTCTACTACGATATGCTGGGCAAAGAGATGGAGCGCGCCAACCAGATGCTCAACTCGCTGCAGGAGCGAGACAACAACGTGTACCGAACCATCTTCGAGGCCGAACCGATTCCTCAGTCGGTACGCAGCGCGGGAGTGGGGGGAGTGGATCGCTACAAGGAGCTGCTGGAGAACGGGCTGGATAGTGAAGAACTAATAGCCAACACTTTTCAGCGCATCGATCAGCTCGACCGGCAGCTCTACATTCAGACGAAGTCGTACGACGACTTGCTGGAACTGGCTACGGATAAGTCGGACATGCTGGCTTCGCTGCCCGCCATTCAGCCGGTATCGAACAAGGAGCTGCGCCGCCTGGCTTCCGGCTTCGGCATGCGGGTGCACCCAATTTACAAAGTGAAGATGATGCATCCGGGCGTCGACTTTTCAGCTCCGCAGGGCACACCCATTTACGCCACCGGTGCCGGCAAGGTCGCTGTGGTAAAAACTTCGCTGTCGGGCTACGGCAAGCAGGTGATTATCGACCACGGCTTCGGTTATCGCACCCGCTACGCGCACCTACAGGACTTCAGTGTGAAGCAGGGGCAGCAGGTAGAACGCGGCCAGGCCATCGGTACGGTGGGCAGCACCGGCACCTCTACCGCCCCCCACTTGCACTACGAGGTGTTCCACGACAACGAGCGGGTGAACCCGATCTACTATTTCTACCAAGACATCACCGCCGAGGAGTACGAGGTGCTGGTGCAACTAGCTTCCATTGAGAACCAGTCGTTGTAGAGTAAGCTTTGCGGCTAGCTGACGCATGAAACCTTCAAGAAGCTGGTAAGTTATCTCTGGAAAGAGACTACCTTGCTTCTACCTTCCATCATCAACACCGCCCAAATCTGCGCTCAACTAGGTGTTCATCATATCATTCTCTCACCGGGCTCGCGCTCCGCCCCCCTTACGCTGGCCTTTGTTCGCCATCCGAATATCATCACCAAAATCATTAGCGACGAACGCTCGGCGGCTTTTGTTGCGCTGGGCATGGCCCAGCAGCTGCGGCAAGCGGTTGTCCTGGTTTGTACTTCGGGCTCGGCGGCCTACAACTACGCTCCGGCGGTGGCGGAGGCCTTCTTCCAGCACGTTCCGCTCATTATTTTTACCGCCGACCGGCCGCCCGAGTGGATCGACCAGCTCGACGGGCAAACCATTCGGCAGCGCAATATTTACGGGGCGCACGTTAAGCAGAGCTACGAACTACCCGTGGGCCAAACCGAGGCGGACGTTCGCTACGCCGCCCGGCAGGTGGCCGAAGCTATTCACCTAAGTCGGGCGTACCCACCGGGACCAGTGCACCTTAACGTGCCTATTCGCGAACCCTTCTATCCGACCGCCGACGAAACGATCCGGTTCGGCGAAGACGTTAAGGTGGTTACTTCGGTGCCGTCGCACCCAACGCTTCCTGAAGCAACTTACCGAAGGCTGGCCGACGACTGGCAACGCTACGACACCAAGCTAATCGTGGGCGGACAAGGTGAGGTAAACGCGGATTTGATCTCAGCCTTGACTAAATTCAGTGCCGATCAAGAAGTGCCCGTGGTGGCGGATGTCATCTCCAACCTGCACGCCGTGGCCTCATCCGTACGGCACGCGGATACAATTTTGGCCAGGCCCAACGCTGCGCGATCGCCCGATTTACTAGTTACCTTTGGCCGGTCGGTGATCTCGAAGAATCTTAAGTTGTTTCTGCGGAATCACCGTCCTGCGGCGCACTGGCACATCCAGCCCGCCGGTTCCGCCGCCGATACGTTTTTGGCGCTCACCCAGGTAATCTACACTGAACCGACCAGCTTCTTCACCCACCTTCAGCCGTTACTCATTAAGCCATCTACTTCGCAGTCAACGTACCGTCAAGCGTGGCAACAAGGCGAAGCCCAAGCCCGGCAGCAGATGGACACCCTGTTCGCCAACTCATCCACTTCCGTCGGAGAATTTCAGGCAATCCGGACGGTGTTGCAGCACCTGCCCGATAGTACGGACTTGCACCTGGCTAATAGCATGAGCGTGCGCTACACCAACCTGATCGGCTTATTGGATCGCCAATCGGAGGTGGCGGTGTTCGCCAACCGGGGCACCAGTGGCATCGACGGCAGCAACAGTACCGCCGTGGGCTCCGCGCTTACTTCGGAGCGACTCACGGTGCTGCTAACCGGCGACATGGCGTTCTTCTACGACCGCAACGCCTTTTGGCATAACTATCTCTTGCCTAATCTGCGGATTGTGCTGCTCAACAACCACGGTGGCGGCATTTTTCGCCTCATCGACGGCCCCCGGCGGCAACCGGAGTTAGAAGAATACTTTGAAACCCACCAAGCACTTACCGCGCAGCGCACAGCCGAAGACTTCGGAATGGAGTACCACCGGATTGACCTCACCGAGTCCGAAGCGTATCCACTATTACCTACTTTTCTGTCTGATTTTTACGGACGGGCAAGTAACCATGCCAAGCTGCTGGAGATTACTACCGCCCCGCTCGTTAACCAGGCGGAGTTTGAGCGTTACCGGCGGGCGGTAGGCTAGTGCTGCGGTCGGCCGATAGCCCTTATCCTTGACTAACCTCCAAAACATTTTCCGAGAATATTCCTTATTCGATTACACTCAACCTTCTGCACTCCCTATGTTATCTTCTAAAACCGTTGTAATTACCGGAGCCTCCAGCGGCATCGGGCGCGCCACCGCCCTGGCGCTGGCCACTAACCATCATAGTTCACTTGTTTTGGCGGCGCGCCGTCAGGAAGCGCTCGAGGAGGTAGCCGAACTGTGCCGACAACAAGGCAGCGCGGTGCTGGTGATGCCGACTGACGTGACCAAAGAGGAAGAAGTGGATGCGCTAGCGCAGGAAACCATCGAGCGCTTTGGGAAGATCGATGTGTGGGTGAACAACGCCGCCGTATCACTCTTTGGGCGCTTTGATGAAATTCCTACGCAAGACCTACGGCAGTTGCTGGAGGTGAACCTGTTTGGCTACATCTACGGAGCCCGTGCAGCGGTGGCCCAGTTTCGCCAGCAGGGGCACGGCTCGCTAATCAATGTATCGTCGGTGGTGGGTTTGGTGGGGCAGCCTTACACCGGCGGGTACTCACTCAGCAAATTCGCTATCCGGGGGCTCAGCCTCAGCCTGGCCCAGGAGCTAGCCGACGAGCCCAATATCCACGTGGGCACGATCTATCCCGCGGTGATCGATACACCCATCTTCAACCAGGCGGGCAACTACTACGGCAAAGAGGTGCAGGCGCCCAAGCCGCGCATCAAGGCCGATCAGGTGGCCAAGACGATCATCTCGATGATCAAGCATCCGAAAGAGGAGGCCATTGTGGGGGGGATGGGCAAGATTATGCGCCTGGCCCGCTCGGTGGCCCCTACGGTGTTCGACAAGCGTTACCGCAAAATGATCGCCGACGGTCACTTCCGCGACGAACCGGCCGACCCAACCACCGGCAACCTGTACGAACCCATGACGCAATGGAACAAGGTAAGCGGCGGCTGGAAGGACAGCAATCAGCCCGACTTCGTGCTGCCCAACCGATGGCTTACTGTGGCGGGCACCGCCCTGCTGGGGGCCGCAATTACCGTAATGCTCATCAGAAGCCGCGACTGATGAAGAAGCCAGCGTCGCTCACCATGTCGTTTGACAACCTGCGCGTAGGGAAGCACTACCGGCTGACCAATTACGGCGAAGCATCGGAGTTTGAGGTAATGGAGGTGTTCGACGACGGTGACTTTCGGGTGAAAGATTTACTGTCGCTAGACGAATATCGGCTAAGTAAGTTGATAGAATACGGTACTTCGGATGATTTTGATATTGAGGAAGGGGTGTAAGTAATAGCATCTCGATTTTAGCATCACTGTCTTAGTGTTTTTCCTCTGTTCCGCCTGACTTCGGCAAATAAACAAGCGCTATTGTGTGTCCTCAGCTAGCTGTTGAATGGTAGCCAAGGGCAAACCAGTAAGTTCTTGAACTAAAGATACCTCTAATCCTCTTTCTAGCGCCTTCTTAGCGGTACCAATCTTCTCCTCCATTTTACCCTCTGCCCGGCCTTCTGCCCTTCCCTCTGCTTTGCCCTGTGCCCTTCCCTCTGCTCGTCCATCGGCGAAGTACGTCTCAATAGCACTTTTTAAGTCCCAGTAGTCCTTTAAGCTGTCTTCGTAAACCGAGCGTTCGCGTTCGTTCATTGAAGCTATTTCAGCTACCTCAAACAGACGCTTAAAGACACCTTCTTCTAACTCCTTGGGCCGCTCGCGTAGCCGATGTAAATTTTTGAAGGCGAACAACCACTTCTCGTAGTTACTGGTCAATTCAGATAATTGCTTAGTAAACTTGGGAATCTCCAGGTAGATAAAAGTTAACTTGTGGTAAAACACCTGCTTGGTTTCCGTATCCATTAGCTTGATCCGGTGCTCGAGTTTCTCCTGATTGGCACTATCAAACTCAAAGTCCATAATCGCAATAGTATACACAGCCTTCAGCTGATACTTCCAGTCTTTGCCTTTAGCTGCTTGCTCTTGAATAGCGAAAGAAGAGTAGTACACACTGCGATCTTTAAAATATTCTTGCTTCACGCGCTGAACCTCAACGATAATCTTCTCGCCCCGCTCGTTCGTACAGTAAAGGTCAAACACCGCCTTGCGTTCGCCTTCGTGTTTGCCCAAACGCTCATTCTTCAGATAGTTCAAGTCACTAATTTGTTCCTCGTCGCGAAGTAGCTCGTTAAGAAAAGCAATCAGCAGGTCCTTGTTAGGCTCTTCTCCGAATAGCTTCTTAAAGGCAAAATCAGTGAAAAGGTTGATGTAGCGATCAGTAGTGACAGTCATGCGTAGTTTGTTTGTCGATTAGGAATAAAGTCTGAACAAATTAAGTATGTATCTTGTGCTAAGCAATCACTCCCGAACCCACTAGCTCTTCATCGGCATACCACGCGGCGAACTGACCGGCCGCAATACTTTTCTGCGGCTCATCGAATACCAAATATAGGCCTTCACTTCGCTGAAACAGGGTAACCGCTTCCAGATTCTGACGATATCGAATGCGTGCGCGGTACTGAGCTGACTCTCCTATCGATAAGCGCAAGTCTTCGCGCAGCCAGTGGGTCTCATCCGCCGGAATGAACAGGCCCGGGCGGTACAAACCGGGATGGGTGTCGCCCTGCCCCACGTACACAACATTTTCGTGCGTGTCGGTGGCCAGCACGAACAACGGCAGTGGCGTTCCACCTACGTTGAGCCCCTTGCGCTGACCAATGGTAAAGTAGTGCGCCCCGTTGTGCTGACCTACTACCTTGCCTGACTCGGGCGAAAACAAATAGGGCGCGGCGAGTTCGGCTAGTTCGCCGTGACTTTCTTCTCCTACGCTCACCATCGCGCGCGTAAAGATTGGCGCGTCGGCGGCTACTTCTACAATGCGGCCCGGCTTGGGCAGTAGCTTCTGCTGCAGAAACTCGGGCAGGCGCACCTTACCTACGAAGCACAGTCCTTGCGAATCGCGCTTGTCGGCCGTAACCAGTTGCTGCTCACGGGCAATCTGCCGCACCTCAGACTTCTCTAGCTCCCCAATTGGGAACAGCGCCTTACTCAGCTGCGCTTGGTTGAGCTGGCATAAGAAATAGCTCTGATCTTTGTTCTTATCTCGTCCGGCCAGCAGGTGGTAGGTTACGTTTCCCGCTTTATCGTGGGTTTCGGCGCGGCGGCAGTAATGGCCGGTTGCCACATAATCTGCTCCCAATTTGAGCGCGGTCTTCAGGAAAATATCGAACTTAATCTCGCGGTTGCACAACACATCGGGATTGGGAGTGCGCCCCTGCTCGTACTCTCTGAACATGTAGTCCACAATTCGTTCTTGGTACTCCTGGCTCAGGTCGATGGTCTGGAAGGGAATGCCTAACTTCTGGGCCACAATCAGGGCATCGTTGCTGTCCTCTAGCCAGGGGCACTCCCGGCTGATCACCACGCTGTCATCGTGCCAATTTTTCATAAACAGGCCGATCACCTCGTAGCCCTGAGCTACCAGCAGGTGCGCCGCCACGCTGGAATCAACTCCGCCTGATAAACCGACCACTACGCGTTTTTTCATAGTAAGATGACAACCGGCAAGAGTGCTTGGTTCAATATTCTACTCAATTTATCCGGCCGTGGTGATCTCTTGGGATGTTTTCTAAAGAAAATCCTTCCGAGCTGCCCCTGCTTCCTCAGTAAGGCTTGCTATCTTAGCGGACATGAAAGAGATAGAAACTCCCGAAGGACTCACCCAGGTCCTTACCGAACCGGCCCTCACCGACCTAGCCATCCAGTCGTTAGACCTGGCTCCGTTTGAAGCGCAATTGTTAGACAAGCCGATTACCGGGTGCTTGTTTCTGGGATGTACCTTTACCGACCGGCTACTGCAGCATATTTACCGCCGTAACTACATCTTTCCGCACCTCGATGTGCCCTACAACCCTTATCCGAAAGCCTTGTACGATCGGCAAACGCTGTACGAGCACTACAACCCACAGCAACCGGATTCTTACGAGCGTACTTTGGACAAAATCACCTACGAGCACTTTGTGCGCGTGGGCAAAGAGTACGGTAACATCATGGAAACCCTGGCGCAGCGCCTGCACGACCACTCGATCACCGATGCCCTGCACGACTTCCTAACGCACTACCCCGAGCGCAAGGTGGTGGCGGTGATGGGCGGCCACGGACTAAGTCGCGACAGCGAAAACTACGGTAAGGTGGCTCGCTTATCGAGGGGACTCACCGAGCAGGGGTTTCTGCTGGTGTCGGGGGGCGGACCGGGTGCAATGGAGGCTACTCACTTGGGCGCTTGGTTGGCCGGTAAACCCGAAGCCACCCTGGGCGAGGCCATTGTTCACTTGAGTAGTGCGCCCTACTACGACGACCCTCGCTGGCTACCCACCGCCTTCGAGGTGCTGGCGCAGCATCCGCGCAGCGCGTTTCGTAGCGTAGGCATCCCCACCTGGGGCTACGGCCACGAGCCGCCTACCCCCTTTGCCTCGCACATCGCCAAATACTTCGCCAACAGTATTCGCGAAGACGGGCTACTGGCCATCGCGAAGGGTGGCGTGGTGTTCGCCCCCGGTAGTGCGGGCACCATGCAGGAGATCTTTCAGGACCTGGCCCAAAACCACTACGAAACGCACGACTACGCCAGCCCGATGGTGTTCCTCGACACCCACTACTGGACGCACGAACGCCCGGTGTACCCGGTCATCGAGCAGATGAGCTCTCGGGGTGATGTTAGTAACCTAAACATCGGTATTTACGATTCTATTGAAAAGATCGCAGCTCACTTACTTCGGTTCCAAGACAAGTAGGCAGAAGCCCTCGGTTCGGTTTTAATTGATATGAAAACTAACCTTTCACTCTTGATGCAGAAGCAGGCCCAGCGGTGGCACACTTTAGTAGAGCAGCACGGCAACTCTTGGTCGCTAGAAGAAGCCCAGCAGCATTACCGGGCAGTATATTCTAACTCCCCGCTGCCCGTCGCCTGGTGGCCCGATGAGGCTACCGTGGCTCAGGCCAACACCACGCAAGTGCAGCAGACCCTCGGCTTAGCTTCTTACGCCGACTTTTACCAGTGGTCAGTAGAAAACAAAGCAACTTTCTGGGAAAAAGCCATCAACCGCTTGGGCATTGCGTTCCGGCAGCCGTACGAACAAGTGCTCGATCTGGCCGACGGTCCCGAACACGCCCACTGGCTTTCGGGAGCGCGCCTTAATATTGCAGAAAGCTGCTTCCTGGCCCCCGCCAACAAAACCGCACTGATAACGAGCAACGAAGCAGGCTACGAACAACGCTGGACCTACGGCGAACTGAACGCTCTGACGCAACGCGTCGCTTCGGGACTCACTACCCTGGGCCTAGCCCCCGGCGACCGTATCGGCCTGTATATGCCGCTGAGCGCCGAAGCGGTGGCCGCCTACCTGGGGGTCATTCGGGCGGGCATGGTGGCGGTGCTTATCGCCGATAGCTTTTCGGCCGGAGAGTTGGAGCGGCGCCTGACCCTGGCCAATGCCAAACTACTGATTACCGTAGACGCTTATGCGTACAACGGCAAGCCCCTGGTCGTCTACGACCGGGTGAAGCAGGCGCAATCGCCCCGGGCGGTGGTGGTAGCTCCGCCTGACGTTTCCCTACGTCCTGATGATCTGTCTTGGGCCGACTTCTTGGGTCAGCCGGAGGTGACCTGTCACGAAGCAAACCCGGACGATCTAATCAGTATTCTGTTCTCGTCGGGCACCACCCACGAGCCGAAGGCCATCCCCTGGACGCACCTTACGCCCATCAAGGGGGCCACCGACGCGCACTTCCACCAGGATGTGCAGCCCAACGACGTGCTCACCTGGACCACCGGCATGGGCTGGATGATGGGCCCCTGGGCGATCTTCGCCGCGCTAATGAATCGGGCAACGCTGGCCCTGTTCTTAGGCTCAGCGGCTAGCGCGTCGTTCGGGAGGTTTATGCAAGATGTAGGCGTTACCGTACTGGGTACCATTCCCTCGCTGGTGCGGGCGTGGCGCAGCACGCGGGCTATGGAAGCGTACGACTGGCCGGTACGGGTGCTAAGTTCGACGGGAGAACCCTCGAGTGCCGACGACTACTTTTATCTGATGTGGCTTACTGGCTTTCGGGCACCCATCGTAGAGTACTGCGGAGGCACTGAGATTGGCGGTGGCTACCTGACGGGCTCGGTGGTGCAGCCCGCCGTGCCCGCCACCTTCACCACGCCTACGTTGGGTACCGAACTGCGCTTCCGCGACGAAGCTAGCGGACAACTATCTCCGGCGCAGTCGGGAGAAGTGTTCCTGGTACCGCCCGCCATCGGACTGTCGCAGCGGCTGCTCAACCGCAACCATCACCAGGCATACTACGCCGGAGCGCCCACCCTGCCCGACGGCACGTTGCTGCGCAAGCACGGCGACGCCTACCGGGTGCTGGGGCAGCTCGGTGACACCACCTTCTACCGCAGCGGCGGCCGCACCGACGACAGCATGAACTTGGGCGGCATTAAGGTAAGCGCCGTAGAGATCGAGAAGGTGCTCAACCAGCATCCGGCGGTACAAGAAACGGCAGCGGTGGCCGTGGCTCCGCCCGACGGAGGGCCCGAGCAGCTGGTGATACACTACGTGGCGGCTACCGAGATGCCGAGCGACACCCTGCAGAAAGAACTGCAAAAAGTATTGTCTGCCGAACTCAACCCTCTGTTCCGCATCCAGCGCTTGGTGGCGCAACCCTCGCTGCCCCGTACTGCCTCTAACAAGTTGCTGCGCCGCTCGTTGCGCTCGTGAGTTTTTGGTGGATTCGTCATCATTCCCTAGCCCACGGATTAATCTATGGGTTAAGGAACGATGAGACGTGCAGATTTACCTAAACTCCAGACCTACGTGGTCTTCTTAAGCACCACCTTTTCCTGATCGGCTCCGGCCACCGACTGGTAGAAGTTCACCAGCTCCTGGTACTGTTCGGGGGGGAAGGTGCCCCGGTTGATGCGCATGCTGCGCTGATAGATCACCCGGCCCTGCTCGATGGTGTAGGTGCTACGGTACTCCCCAAAGGGCGACTTGATCACGATTGGCTCGGGAGCGTACTCAGCGTAGAGGTTCTCGGGCAGTATGATCTCCACCGAGTCGGTGTCTACGTAGGAGTGTCTGATCTGCACCGGCATCTGCCGGTTAGGGCGATGGGTAGGGAGGTACTCCCACTGGCTAAGTACATTGGGGTTGATAAACCAGCGCTTGCCGCTCACCGTAGCGTAGCTGTTTACGCTCAGACTGAGGCGTTCTTCGGTAACGGGCACGGGCTGCTTGTCTTGCTGGTAGGTGTAATCCAGAAGGCGGAAGTTGGGCAGATCGATGCGTTTGTAAAGCTGCTTGCGCTGCTCAGCGGCAGGAAGCCGAACGATATTGTCTACGTGGTCGTACTGCAACCCGGCGTAGTGGGTGGTTACCTCCAGAGTGCCGTTACCTTCATCGTCCAGGCGTAGGGTGCCCCGCCGGGTCTGGGTGTTCTGCTGCTGCTCGGTGTGCGGAATGTTCACCAGCTGTCCACCCGCCTCGTCGATTAGCAAGACGTGCCGCCCCGAGGTGAAGTAGCCGGTGTAACCCACCGGGTTGGTCTGGCTGGTGCACTCCAACCACAGCGTATCCTGTTGCATCGGCACGCACAGAATGGCGTGATTGAACTGGGTGCTGGGGAAATCGGTAAGGATGTCGCGTGCCCCGCGCCCCGCCCGTACCAGCACGTAGCGCGACGGAATGTTGGCCACCTGAAGCAGCGACTGCATGTAGTTCGACAGCGCCTTGCAGTCGCCGTAGCCCAGCTCGTCTACGGTGCGCGCCGGGAAGGGCTGGTACCCCCCGATGCCCAGCTGGATGCTCACGTAGCGCGTCTTCGACTGCATATACTCGTACAGCTTTTTTATTCGAGCCAACGTATCGGGCACATCGGTCACCAGTTGCTGCACCGTCTGCTGCGTCGCCTTGGGTAACTGATTGCGGTCGGCGTTGAGTTGGTAGACCCACCGCCCGAAACTCTTCCAGGTATCCATTGTGCCGGCGTACCCCTCAAACTCAAAGCGGGTAGGGGCGATCATGACCGTGGGGGTAAGGGTAGACAAGTCGGGTTGGAAGGGCTCTTGCTGATAGGCGGGCACGTTGGCCACCCGCCAGGTGGTGGTGATCCCTTCGGCGGTGACGGTGGAGTCGGCCGCTTCTACGTGGCTCGCCCGCGCGCGAAAGGGCGCATCCGCCGGAGCGGTTACGATAAAGGAGGCTTGCTCCACGGCCAGGCCAAAGTCTTCAAGCGGCTGCCAGCGGGGGCAGTACAGCAGGCCTTTGTAGTCCACCTCATACGAGTATACCACGGTATAGGGGTAGTGGTGGGTTTGGTATTCGTAGGAGGTAAGGCGGTTGTCGTCGTAGAGCGAGTAACTGCTTACGCTGCGGTCGGTCAGGTCCTTCTTTTTGATTTTTCTCACTGAGCGGCCGGCGGCGTCGAGCACCTCGCCCCGCACGTTGCTTACCCTGCGTTGCTCGTCGTAAAAGATAGCCAGATTAGCGAAGTGATCACCGTTCTCGTTGAGTACCGTTACGGCGCGCCGCACCCGGTAGGTAGCGGCGTCGGGACCGTGAATGACAAACTCCTCCTGGCTCTCTCGCACTACCGCGTGGGCGTTTTCAAGAAGCTCGGTGGGGATAGCGGAGGCATCGTACGGTTCCGGACTGGAAAGAGCAAAAGCCGGAACAATAACACTAAGAAGCAGCAGGGAATGAAGACTGGTGATGAAGCGGATCATAGAATAGAAGTTACTGTTGTATCAATACAATTTGTTCGCGCTGTTTGTCGGCCACTTGCTGATGGAAAAGCTTAAGCGCCTCGTACTCCTGAGCGTAGAAGCGGGTCTTGCTGATGCTTAGCTTACTGTTGATCTGCAAAACATTGCCGCGTTGGGTGACTGCAAACCGATACGTTCCCCCGTCGTTGGGTAGCGCGATCGCCAAAGCCTCGGGCAATTCGTCCACGGCGTAGCCGTCGGGAATGGTTAAGTTGAGGATATAAAGATGCCGCATCAGGTGGGGGTAATCCACCGGGTAGGTGCGGGTAGTAGATTTGAAGGGGTTTTCTTCGCTTTCAATCACAAACGGATCAACGTAGAGTATCTTGCCTGCTTGTTGCAGACCGTTGCTGAAGGCCACTTCCATCGTTTCCTTAACTGACTCTTCTAGCGCCTCGCCCGGCGCGAGTTCGTAGTGCCGGATGCCGGGCTGCGACTGCTTTATACTGGCCACAAAGTTGTCTTCGCTGCTGAAACTGGCTATTTTCCTGCGCACGCGCAGCGCGTCGTACTGCGCATTAGAACGCACCACAGTGCCCACCAACTGGTTGTCCTTGATTGTCAGATTAGCCATCACCATGTGGGCGGAGGGTGCTGCCGACTGCAGGGGTACCCAGGGGGCAGCGACGGCAGGACCAACAATTCGCCCCCGGTTGTTGAGGCAGCGCAGGGGCAGCAGGTTGTAGGGGCACAGCGGGGCGGTGGCATCGAGCAGTTGAGAAGTGCTATCTACTTGCACTTGGGCAATCACGTAGTTGAACTGGTTGATGCGCGGAAAAGGTTCGCGGACCATGCCGTGGCTCCGCGTGCTAAGCACTACTGGATGAGCGTCCAGTCCTACTTCTCGCAACAAGGCAATCAGAAGTAAGTTGGCATCGGCTGAGTTGCCCGTGCCCTCCGACAAAGTTTTCTTAAGCGACTGACTACCCACCAAACGCGCTTCTTCGTTCCACTTCACGTGGTCACGAACGTAGTTGTACAGGCGGACCATCTTCTCGTGCGGGGAAGCAGCTCCGACTATAACCGCTTCGGCGGTCTTGCGCACCGACTGGGAGGATGATAGCAAGTCTCCGAAGTAGGTATGGCTCATTAGCTCTTTATCCACCTCTTCCCAGGTACTGGAGAAATCTTGAAAGGACTGCCCAGGGATGTTAATGCTAGACAACTCGAACACCATTTGGGTTACGTAGTCGTTCATAGTAGTAATATAAGGCTCCTCAGTAAGGGCGGGCACCTCTTGGGCGGCCCAGCGCTGCACCAATTGCTGGAAGTTCAGCGAACTGTAGCTTGTTGTTGTCTGCGTCACCCGGTCGTTGGTTCGTTCCTTGTTGCTAAAGTTGAAGCTGCCTGATGAGCTAGTTCGCTCGTTCACCACCAACGGATGATACCCCCGCGAGAGTTGATTGTAGTGAAAGTACTCGGGAATGGTTACCTCATATTCGCTCCAGGCGGTGGGAACCTCCCGCTGAAACTCCCAATCGCGCAGGTAAGCGAGGAACTCTGACGTAACGCGGTAGCTGTACTCAATCACGGCGCCTTCCTTCACGTTGGGCAGCGTAAACTTGGCTCGGTTCAGGTTGTCGCTGTAGTTTTCTTTAAATACATCCCGACGGTTGAGCTTGGTCTTCACCACTTTGCCGTTTTCCAGGTTGTAGGTGTACCCTTTAATTTGAGATATCCTTTCCTCGTCATTGCCCTGTTTATACAGGTTTACGTAGACATTGGCCAAATCGTAGGCGCTGCGGTCAAAAATCTTAATCCGAGTGTGCCGGGTGAAGATAACCTGTAAGCCCTGCGCTTGATTGTAGTCAATGCGCGAGCTCCCATAGTCGCCTAGGACCACCGCCCCGGCGGTGCTGTCGAGGGGGTAGTGGGTCATGCTGAGGGTGGCTTTGTCTACCTTTCCGAAAGAGATATCGGGGGGCACAGCGCCCAAAGCAACAACAGACAAACTAAGAAATAGCAGGAGGGGATACAGTTTAAGCATTGTTCAGTAGTTGAGTAAATGGTAGAAGATAAGTATCAAGTGCTATAGCGCGCGGTAGAAACGCTCAGCGGGGTAAAGATAAAAAGAATCGGAAATTTATTAAAATACGTGCGAGCAATTCATTGATAGGTACAAATACACTACCAGAAGGCGGTTGGTTAGCATTTTTAGTCCGCTTATATTGGCAACTTACCTACTAACCTATGAAGCACTTATTTATCCTATTCACCCTTGTTTTCTGGGCGACGTCCCTCCCTGCCCAGTCCGTCTATCTGCACTGCGGTGGCCTCATCGACGGGAAAAGCAACGAATTGCTCTCCGAGATGACGGTTGTCGTCGACAGCAGTCGCATCGTGCGCGTGGTATCGGGCTACGAGCAACCCCCGGCCGATGCCCAGCTGATCGACCTGAAAGAAAAGGTGGTGCTGCCCGGCTTCATTGATCTGCACGTGCACCTGCAGAACCAGAGCAGCCGCGACAACTATTCCAAGGGCTTTCGCCTTAACGACGCCGACGTTGCGCTGCAGGCGGTGCCCTACGCCCGCACCACCCTGCTGGCCGGGTTCACCACCGTGCGCGACGTGGGCGGCAACGGGGTCAACATTGCGCTGCGCAACGCTATCAACGCCGGAGACATTGTGGGGCCCCGGATGCTTACCTCGGGCAAATCCATCGCCACCACCGGGGGGCACGCCGACCCCACCAACGGCTGGCGCACCACCCTAATGGGCGATCCCAGTCCGGCCGAAGGCGTGATCAACGGGGCCGACGAGGCCCGCAAGGCGGTGCGACAACGCTATAAGAACGGCGCCGACCTAATTAAGATCACCGCCACGGGCGGAGTGCTCAGCTACGCCAAGGATGGCACCCGCCCCCAGTTTACCGACGAGGAGTTGCGGGCTATTGTAGAAACGGCTAAAGATTACAACATGCACACGGCTGCCCACGCCCACGGCGCTGAAGGAATGCTGCGGGCGGTGGAAGCGGGCATCACCACCATCGAGCACGGCACCCTGATGACCGAAGAGGTAATGGACCGCATGATCGAGAAGGGCACCTACTACGTACCTACCATCACGGCGGGCAAGTCGGTGGCCGACTCGGCCAAGATTCGGGGCTACTACCCATCAATTGTGGTGCCCAAGGCGCTGGCGATTGGACCGCAGATTCAGAAAACGTTCGGCAAGGCCTACCAAAGAGGCGTGAAGATTGCCTTCGGCACCGACGCCGGAGTGTTTATGCACGGCAAAAACGCCAAGGAGTTCGGCTACATGACCGAGATGGGCATGCCCCCGATGGAGGCCATCCAGTCGGCGACCGCGGTGGCGGCTACCGTGCTGGGCCTGGAAGATGAGCTAGGCACCGTCGAAGCGGGCAAACTGGCCGATATCATTGCCGTAGACGAAAACCCCCTGGAGCAGATCGGCACGCTAGAAAACGTAACCTTTGTGATGAAGGAGGGAGTAGTTTACAAAGACTAATAGCTTCTGAATACCCCGGGGCGGCCCGTTCTTTTTCTGCGTACTGTGTTTACCTTTCGCCCGTTGAGCGGATTAACCGACGTACCATCTATCATTAACTCAACTGAATTAACTATGCATCTACTACGAATCGCCAGCGCCGTGCTATTCAGCGGAACGCTGGCCCTGGCCCAAGACGTGACCTTTTCTGATTATACCAGCGTGCGAAGCCGGTACGATCTGTTTATCATCGGCGGTAACGAACAGGGGGTATTCACCGGCATCGGTGACGACTACTACTACAATGGCTTCAACAATAAACAGGTCGTCAGCTACCATGACTTTGCCAAGGGGCAGCAAGCAAGCAAGGTGCTTAAGCCGGAGAAAAAGTCGCGTGAATACTTCTACTCCTTCTACTTTCAGGACCAACTGCACCTGCTGCAGTACGACGACAAACCGGACGACGGAAAACTGTACGGCATCTACCTGGAAAGCTACGACAACACGCTTACCAAAGTAGGAGAGGAGCGAGAGATCAGCCAACTGTATCCCTACATCTTTAGCTTCAACGTAGGCTCGTACTTTCAGAGTTACTTCTCGAGCCAGTACGGCAAGATGCGGCGCAGCTTCTTCTACAATCACAAGACCAGCGACGACGGGCAGAAACTGGCGCTACTGTTTAACTACAACTTTTTCGGCAACGCCGACGCTGAGTTTCACGCGGTAACCCTTAACGAAAACTTAGAAGAAGAATGGGCGGCTGATATTCAGATTCCGGACGCGGCCGGGTCGTACCACATGCTGGAAGACTACGCGGTGGGCAACGATGGTAAGCTCTACCTGCTGGTGGCCACCTTCGACAACCAGAACTTCAAGAAGACCGCCGTAGGATTTGAGTACTTGCTCTACGCCTACGACCCCGCCAACGAAGCGGTAGAAGAAGTGGCCTTTGAGACCAACGGCAAGTTTATCATCAATCTAGGAATGCAACTGGACCAAAACCAGCAACCGGTGCTGGCCGGAGTGTACGCCGATGCCACCACCAACGATATTCTGGGCGGAGTGCGCATCGCGGGCGATCAGTGCGCTGAGTTCGCCTTCGAGCAGGCCGAAGTATCGGAGATCAATACCAAACAAGACAAAAACTACGCTGAAGAGTACACGGTAAAAAATACGGTGTTAGAAGAAGACGGCAGCGTGGTATTCTTCGCCGAATCCTACAAACGCGGACCCATCCTAAAGCCAAAACTAGGTTTGGGCGGCCTGAGTCCAATCGATACTGATCTGGAAATGGGAGATATCTACCGGAAGATCCTTGCGGTGAAGATCAATCCTAGCGGAGAACACTGGCTAAAGATTGTGGACAAGACCCAGCGCTCGAGCGAAGAGCGTGACGTACTCACCTCTTTTGCCTTTACGCACGATGAGCAAGGGTATTATCTGCTTTTCAACAATAAGATTAAGAACATGACCGACGTGTCGCTGGTAACCATCACGCCCAAGGGCGACATTGACCTAAAGACCTTATTCGGCCGCTCTAAGTTTCGGCTCCGTGCCGTACCCGCCTTTGCTACCTCAGTGGCCCCGGGGCTGTTGACCCTGCCCGTAGAGAAAAGCCGGAAGCAGGCCATAGCTACGCTAACGTTTTAGGACAGAAAAACCTTAAATTTCGTTAAATCCTACGTGACTGTCGTGCTGACGATATTTTTTGGCTACTTTTATACGCATCTTTCGGAGGAATGTTAGACATAAATCCAATTGTTCACTTCTTTTCGTAAATAGTTGCATGTTTTTTGCAACTTATTTACTTTTAAAGATTGTATAGTATCTAAAGTAACCTCTTAATCACTAAACAGCTAGTATGGGATAAACTTCTACGTTAACTAAAACCATAGATAATGAAGAAGTACGAAGTTAGTGACAGCCAGCTTGTTGCGCTTTACAAAAGCGGGCAAGAGAAGGCGTTCGAGCAGTTGGTAGAGCGATACAAGTCGCGGATTTATACCACCATCTACCTTATTGTAAAGGATGAGTACATTGCCGAGGACATTCTGCAGGAAACCTTTATCAAGGTAGTAAACACCATCAAATCGGGGCGTTATAACGAAGAGGGTAAATTCTTGCCCTGGGTGATGCGTATCGCTCATAATTTATCCATCGACCACTTCCGAAAGAGCCGCCGCTACCCCACCATCATCATGGACGACGGGAACAACGTGTTCAACACGCTGGACTTTTCCGAAGATTCTGCCGAGTCGGTTCAAATAAAGAAGGACACCCATACGTTACTAAGGCAATTGATTAAGGAGTTGCCTGACGCTCAGCGGCAAGTGTTGACCATGCGCCACTATATGGACATGAGCTTCAAAGAGATTGCCGAAGCCACCGGGGTAAGTATTAACACCGCCCTGGGCCGTATGCGCTACGCACTCATTAATCTGAGGAAAAAAATGGAAAAACACAATGTTACGTATGATCCAAACATTTACCCTAGATGATGTAGTACGGTACGTCTACCAAGAAATGGCCCCCGAAGAGGCCGGAAAATTTCAGGAAGCCTTGGTGCTCGATGACGAGCTTCGAGACATGTTTCACCAGTTTGGCGCTACGCGTAAGTCAGTAGATGCACCGCAGATGCTGATGCAGCCTTCGGAGCGGGTGACCAATCGAATTTTAGCGTACGCGCGTTCGTACGATATTGCCGCCCCCCACTAAGGGGCGTCGGTCTTTCTAGTCCAAGAGAACCACCATTGCCGAAGGCCACCATCACCAAGAAAGAACGCTTTCGCGCGTTCATTCACTACTTCTTAGCGCACGCTCCTCAGGCTGAGACTGAACTCAGCTACCGCAGTCCTTACGAGCTTTTGGTAGCCGTTATCCTCAGCGCCCAGTGCACCGACAAGCGCGTCAACCTGGTGACTCCCTCCCTGTTCGACGCGTTTCCTACTCCTGAGCGCTTGGCCGCGAGCCACTTCGAGGAGCTTCACCCCTACGTGAAGAGCGTGTCCTATCCCAACAACAAAACCAAGCACCTGCTCGGTATGGCCACCATGCTGGTTAATACGTTCAACGCGGAAGTGCCGAGCACGGTAGAAGAGCTACAGAAGCTGCCCGGAGTAGGTCGAAAGACTGCCAACGTGATCACCTCAGTAGTTTTTAACCAACCGACCATGGCGGTAGATACCCACGTATTTCGGGTGTCGAAGCGACTAGGGCTAGCCACGCAAACCGCCAAAACACCGCTAGAGGTAGAGAAACAACTGATTCGCCACATTCCCGAAGAGTACGTAGGGCGCGCGCACCACTGGCTTATTTTGCACGGCCGGTACGTATGCGTAGCCCGCCGCCCCAAATGCGAAGCTTGCGGGTTAACGGGGTTTTGTCGATATTACGCGAAGAATTTTTGACTATGTCTGAGAGAAAAGCTGTGATCTGTCCTAAGCTTCAATTTGAAATCATCTACACTCCTATTTTAGACTTTAGTCAAGTTTACCGTAAGCATCTAAGTGCTTTTCTCAGGTTAGTCAGTAATGTTAATATTTCCAACGAAAATACTCTTACTGAAACTTTACGAATGACTTTTGCAGAAGATAAGTTTGACATCCGATGCAATCTTGATAGGGTTGTTTTCAGAACGCAAGGTGATTTGGGGAGATTTACAAAAAGTCCTCAATCACCAATTCGTAATCTCTTCGACATCCTGGACAACATTAGGATGATAGAAACTTTTGGTGAGATAAGAGCTTACGTATTTGCAGTGAGTTACATCAACCCTATTGAATCGAACACAGATGTAGTAAAAGAGTTTTCAGAGAAGTTTTTAAGTGAAACCAGAAATATGCCTCATCATGATTACAAAGAGATAGTCACAGCAACTAACAAAGACAGAATTCAGGATTTTACTGCTTTAAGTACATATAATAAGGAGCTTAGACATGAGCAATTAGCTGACGCGTTTCCTTTTGACAATAAACTAGCGGACGAACATCTGAGCGACAAGGCGGGATATCATATGTATTTTAAGCGTCAAGATGAGTCAATTAAAGATAACGAGGCAAACTTTAAACTCTTCAAAAGTCTAGTAGAAGAGTCGTATCAAAAGAACAACAACTTTTTCAATGACAATAATAGCTGAGCAAATACCTGGAAATATTTTCCCTTCCATTGAGGAAGACGAATACTTCCCTCTAAGCAATTACAGAGATGGTGCCCACTCCAATGAGTTCGCTAATCTGCTCGTAAAAGGTGATAGCCTTAAAGATGTATCTTTATCTATAAACACTCCTCTCACTGAACACTGGGATGACCAAATTATGCTTCACGCTCGCGTATACGACGTTGGAGAGCAAGCCATAAGCTGCGACTGTATTGTAGACGAGGAGACACAGCTAATGGAAAAGCGAACTTTTCCACGCTTGATTTTCGCCAATGTACCAAACCTGAAAGAAGCGAGTCTGGTAATTGTAGATATCAAGCAGAAAGCAGGCTCCATACGCATCGATATCAAGAACGGCAAAGGCATCGTTGATCCACAAAAGTTTGAGTTGGAATCGCTCATTGATAGTCTGAAAGATTTTTAGTCTTGTACATTACCTTCAAAAACGTAGGGCAAGGTGATTCAATCATTTTAGAGTGGCAGAAAGAGAGCGGCGGAAAGGGTGTTGGCATTGTTGACTGCAAACTCCACAACGGCAAAAACCCAACGGTTCTCCACGTTCAACAAGCAGCCTACACTAGCATAGATTTTATCATCTTAAGTCACCCGCACCATGATCACTTCTCGGGAATGCTGGAGCTGATTGCATATTGCGAAGACAAACAAATAGTAATCGGTTGCTTTTATCATACCTGTCGGCAACATCCTGACTATATCAAAGCTGCTTGCAAATCTATTGCTGTACAGAAAGGATTGATTCAACTGCTTCAAAAAATTCAAACACTTTTCCGCGAAGGAGAAATTGAGAAACAGTCGCTCAGCCAATCTTCCGTGCCAATTTTGCTGGAGAAAGAAATTGCAATGAAGTGCCTTTCGCCTTCAGAACGAGAGTATGACGACTTCATCTCCTCTGAAAACTATAAGTACAATGAGGAAGAAACCGGTAACGTTCCTAAAGCCAACAAGCTTTCTACGCTGTTGAAAATTGAGGGGCAAGGCTGGTATATCTTACTAACCTCGGATGCCGAAAAAAGCACATTTAATCGCTTGGCAAAGCAACATAAGGGGGAGTTTGATGGCGATTTACTTCTGATTCAAAGCCCGCACCACGGAGCATGGTCTAATCACTGGGATGCGTTTTGGAAACAAAGAAAGAAAAAAAACGGTGCGTTTGCTGTCATCTCTGTAGGTAAAAACCAGTACAAGCATCCTTCGCAAAAAACAGTAGACTCATTTATCAAGCATCAGTATCAACTTCGCTATACTGACGCCGTTGGCCCTTTGAGAAAGCTTGAGCGCAGTTCATTAGCACGAAAGAATGCTATAGCCTTAGATACTTTTTCTTCAACAGAATCTAATTACGGAAAAGACGTTGCCTTTGAGGTAAAAGATAGCAACGTTTCGGAAATATCTACTCGCTAGCTAGCTTTCCCCCTCCTCAACGTCGATACTGCCAATGCCCGCGTCTACGTCGATCTCCAGCCGGTACTCGGAACTCTGGTACGCTTCGTTCGTGTACTCATTGCCGTCTTTGGTGTAGCCCGGGGGTACATCTACCGAACCTAACCCGCCCGACACGTCCAGGCGCACCCCGACGTTGGTAGGTACCCGTAGGTTAAGTTCGCCAATGCCCCCGTTGATGTCAGCGCGTAGGTGGTTCTTCCAGTCTCCGCTCAGGTCAAGCGTCACTTCGCCTACCCCAACGTCTAAAGTAAGTTCGGGCAACGAGGTATTGGACAGTAGTATTTCGTGCTCGCCCACTCCGGCGTCGATATCCACTTGGCCCAGCGTGAGTCCGCGCAGATCAAGTTCGCTCTCGCCCGCTCCCATCCGACACTCCAGAGACTGATCTACTTCATCGTTCAGGCGAATGCGCCACTCGTTGCGCTGGTTATCGCCGAAGTTAAAGTTGAAGTCGTCGCCAAGGCCCGGCTGGTCGATGGAAAGCCGCCCCTCGGTGCCCTCTGACCGAAAATCAATCTCCGGTTTCCATTCTTCCTGACTGTACTCAAAGTCGGCTTCCATCAGTTGGTCTGCCCCACCGGTAATTAGTAGCTTGCCCGCGCCAAGGCTAATGCGGGTGGTAAGACGGTCTATGTTATTGCGCGCCACGGTTTCGGTGAGGGTGCGCAGTTCGGCAGGCTCTTCCTGATTATTATCCGAGCGGACAGTGCAAGCAGTAGTAAGCCCGACTAGAGCTATCAAAGTAGGATACAGACGCATAGGTTGAGGGGTAGAATGGTTTTCTAAAGGTACGAAATATTTTGCCGGTTCGTCCACGATGACGCGCCCTGCAAACAACGCTGCGTCGGCCGGGTTTAAGTAAAACACGCCGTACGGCATTACACGTACTAGAAAGTAGTCTACACCAAGCTTTAACCACCATGACCCGGATATCTCTTCTGCTAGCAGTTCATTTTACCTTGTTCCTATTTATGAATCATGCCTCACACTCCGAAGCGCCCCCCGTCGATACTGCTAACGTACTACTTAAGTCCTGGACCGGCCCCTACGGAGGGGTGCCTGCTTTTGACGAGATGCAGGTCGACTACGTGAAGCCCGCCCTGGAGCAGGGCATGCGAATGAGTCTGGAGGACATTGACCGAATTGCCAACAACACCGAACCGCCTACTTTTGAGAATACCATTGTGGCGATGGAGAAGTCAGGAGAGGCGCTGGATCGGATGTTTACCTACTACGGCATCTACAGCAGCAACGTATCATCGCCTGAATTTCGGGAGGTACAAAGCGAGATGGCTCCCAAGTTGTCGGAGTACTCCTCAAAGATATCACAGAACAAGAAGCTGTTTGAGCGCATCAAGGCGGTATACGAAGAGGCGCAGCAGAACCCTCTGGAAGACGATCAGCAGCGTACGGTGGAGCTAATTTACAAAAGGTTTGCCATGGACGGGGCCGAACTTGGCCCGGAAAAGAAGAAGCGCTACGCCGAGATCAACCAGGAACTGGCAAAGTTGTACAACCAGTTTTCGGACAACGTGCTGGCCGACGAGGAAGGCTACGTGACCTACCTTGCCGAAGATCAACTGAGTGGCTTGTCGGAACAGCTGATTAAATCATACGCGCAAGCGGCTACCGAGCGGGACAAGGACGGGCAGTACGCTGTGACCAACACCCGCTCGTCGATGGATCCGTTTCTGACCTACTCCGACGAGCGTGACTTGCGAGAGCAGGTGTGGAAGAAATACTACGCCCGCGGCGATAACGGCGGCGAGCACGACAACAACGAGATCATCGCGAAGATTCTTAAGCTGCGCAAGGAGCGCGTGGGCCTGATGGGTTACGACAACTACGCTGAGTGGCGGCTACAAGACCGCATGGCAAAAACTCCGGAGAGAGCGCTGGAACTGATGAACGCCGTGTGGCCCGCCGCCATCGCCCGGGTAGAAGAGGAGGTCGCCGACATGCAGGCTGTAGCCGACGCGCGCGGCGACAGTATCACCATCGAGCCGTGGGACTACCGCTACTACGCCGAAAAGGTGCGGCAGCAAAAGTACGATCTGGACTCGGACGAAGTGAAGCAGTACTTGCAGCTGGATAAGCTGACCGAAGCCATGTTCTATGTAGCCGGTGAGTTGTTCAATTATGAATTTGCGCCGTTGCCCGAGGGTGAAGTGCCGGTGTTTCACGAGGATGTGCGGGTATGGAAGGTAACCGACCAAAGCTCAGGTGAACTCATTGGGCTGTGGTACCTGGACCCGTATGCCCGTCCGGGTAAGCGCTCCGGCGCCTGGGCGACCACCTACCGCAGCTACACCAGCTTCGAGGGAGAGAAAACCGTGTTGGCCTCTAACAACTCTAACTTTGTGAAGCCTGCCCCCGGTGAGCCGGTACTGGTTTCGTGGGATGATGCCACCACTTTCTTCCACGAGTTTGGGCACGCGCTGCACTTCTTTGCCTCGGAGGTGCGCTACCCTACGCTCAACAGTGGCGTACGCGACTACACCGAGTTTCAGTCGCAGCTGCTGGAGCGCTGGCTTTCTACCGATGCGGTAATCAATCAGTTTTTGGTACACTACCAAACCGGTGAGCCGATGCCGAAGCAGTTGGTGGAGAAGATTAAGAAAGCCTCTACGTTTAACGAAGGCTTTGCCACCACCGAGTATCTGGCCTCGGCCCTGATGGACATGAAGCTCCATCTGGCTGATCCGGAGGATATTGATATTGATAAATTTGAGCGCGAAACGCTGTCGGCGATGAACATGCCCGACGAACTGGTGATGCGCCACCGCACCCCGCAGTTTAGTCACGTGTTCTCGGGCGAGGGTTACGCTACCGCCTACTACGGCTACCTCTGGGCCGACGTGCTTACCTCTGATGCGGCCGAAGCCTTTGCCGCCGCTCCCGGTGGGTTCTACGATCAGAATATGGCCGACAAGCTAATCAAGTACCTATTCGCTCCGCGCAACGCGATGGACCCAGCCGAAGCCTACCGCAAGTTTCGCGGCCGCGACGCCGAGATTGAAGCGCTGATGCGCGACCGGGGATTCCCCGTGTCGGGGGGGCAGTAGTTAGGTGACTTTCGTCAAATTCCGTAGGTTTTTTTGGTTACGTTTTCTGCTTTTCGTGTTCAAAAATATACCAACCATACCGATGAAGAACCTAGCCTCACTCCTCTTTGCCCTTCTGTTAGGGTCATTTGCATGCACGCCGGATGATACTCCCCCGGAACCTACTACGCAAACTGCCGCGGTGTCGCTCTCCGAAGGGCAATCAGCAAACGTTAACTTCACCGGCGAGATTGATACCTTATTTTATAGAATAGAAGTTGATACCCCAGCGGTGGTTGACATTAGTGTTGAAGGAAACCCAACTGGCATACGGGTTGAGTTGCTTGGTGAGGACAATGATCTGTTAGATACTTTCGGAGCAGATGATGAGATAGAGTATGGCCCAGTTACAGCGGGAACTTATTTTATTCGGTTAAATGATTTGCTTTCTAGTAATAGTGAGCAGACTTTTTCGATAACCTATAGTTTGGATAAACGAGACATTTACGAACTAAATAATGAGGAAGGAGTAGCAGCCCCTATTGAGCTGAACACTCCGATTGAAGCGTACCTGAGAGATAAGAATGATGTGGATTATTTTTCGATAAAACTAGCTGAGCCTGCATTCGTCGAGGTAGTGGTAGATTCATACCCCGAAACATTAGAAGGGTCAAATATGGAATTAACTGGGGCAAACATTGAAAAGTATGGTTCTAGTTTGCGGGGCGAATTACCAAAGATTACTGCCGGTGTGCTCGCTGCGGGTGAATACCGTCTCAAATTCTCTTCCTTATCAGGAAGAAGTAGCAAAGATTCCTACGCTTTTCGAGTAAATACCGAAGCGGTAGATGGTGTAGTAGGGAATACTACCTACATTTTGGCGGCAACTTTAGAAAGCGGCAACGAAGCAAAGACTTTAATAGAGGCTGAGGATAAAGATAAATTTTTCAAACTATCGGTTCCTGCCTGTGGAGTTGTTGATGTTACTATCAATCCGGTGCCTAACGGAAGGTCGCTCCGGGTTTATCTACAAGACGGAGGGGGGCAAGAAGTTAGAAATGCGGTGGTGCTTCAAAAAGTATGATGTCGTAAGTAATTGACAGCCAGAGACATTAGAGGTATTTTTGTATGATATGAAGATACAAATCACCTTATACTGCCCCGGCTGTCAAAGCTCTAATATTGTTAAAAATGGCCGTAAAAGCTATTTAGACAAACAAAACTACGTTTGCAAAGACTGTCAGCGTCAATTCATCGGCGATCACAACTTGAGCTATGCAGGCTGCCATTCAGCGCTTGCCCAGCGTCTCAAACGCATGTTCGTGCGTGGAATGGGGATTCGCGATATTGCCGAGGTAGAACAAATAAGTGTCGGCAAAGTACTACACTTGCTAGCCAACCTTAAAGTTTCGCCTAGACCCAAACAATCACATTACGGTGAACTGGAAATTGACGAGTTTTGGGGATATGTGGGCAAGAAAGCTAACAAAGTTTGGCTCATTTATGCTTATCATCGCAGCAGTGGAGAGATTGTGGCTTGGGTTTTTGGAAAACGTAATTGTAAGACAGCCAAAGCGTTACGCAAAAAAATCAAAGCATTAGGAATTAGTTATGATCTTATTGCGATGGATGATTGGCGAAGTTTCAAAAAGGCTTTTCACGCCGATGTGTGTCGCATAGGCAAAGAATTCACAAAGGGTATTGAGGGCAACAACTGCCGATTGAGGCACCGAATCAGAAGAGCCTTTCGTCGTTCGTGTAACTTCTCAAAGAAGATGGAAAACCATATTGTCGCTTTTGAATTAGCTTTCTTTTATATCAACTTTGGCTTCGTTTGATCCATCATACTTTCTCAATCACCACC
>JBASAY010000164.1:0-10959 GCA_049650865.1 Tunicatimonas sp. | reverse complement strand
CCTAAATAGTTACCTTCTCCTAAAACTAACAACGGTTTATTTGTGCCTAATGCTTACCTACGCTATAAACTATACGACACTGAAGGTCAGTTACTAAAGAGCGAGATGCAAATAATTGACAAACAAGCCAAAGATGCATGGCAACGCTTGTCGCTACAGCACAAAGTGGTGCAGGATGGATTCATATTGGTAGAGTTGGGTAATGATAGCAGACGGCCGGTATGGATAGACGGATTGGATGTACAAGTAAAAGCCAGTTCAATTATCGCTGGTGAACTACCCGACACAGTCTCAACTAATATACCATCCGACTCTACTACAATAGAAACGAAAGATAGCCAGAAAGTTGGGGAAATACCTGCCAGTAACAATATTGATGGGGGTGGTGACTGCGTTATTAATTGCGATGATGAAAGCGGAAAAAAAGGAGATGACGGTACTGTCTGGATTATAATTCTTGATAATCTCGTATTTACTGCCGCCCCTATATCTGGAAATCCAAGTTCGGGAAGCACCTACATAGGGTCGGCAGGTGGACTAGCTGCTTATAATTATAATCCTAAAGAGGATGAAACTAGAGCTAATAGTTATAACAGTTACCCTGAGGGAAATTATATTGCAGTTGAGAATCCTGGCAAAAAAGATTGGAATAAAATGACTAACAGTCAGAGAGCAACTCATATACTAAAAGCCATTAAATATAGTCAAGCTGTGGGGCACATAGTTGATCTAAATAAGTATTTTTCGAATCTACCTAAAGCAGGCAATAGTGGATTTGGTAAGCAGTATAGGATAACTACAACTATCAAAATAAATGGAGTAAGTATTCCTATTGTTATGGAAATCCCAATTATTAGTTCTGAGAGAAAGTTTGGACCAAATTATATTAATGCACCCTATGCTGTAGGACCCTCAGGCCCTCAGCGCAATTACACTTTTGGGTTGGGTAATCGATTTATCAATACATTCCGTATATTCGTACCAGAGGAGCATAACAATAGATTTAATAACTTCATAAAAGACAACTGAAATGGAATTGCTATATATTTGTCTTATTACTATTATCCCAGGATTTAGCCACTCGATTGATGATCCTATCATTGATAGATATTTCACATCAGAAGACGCACACCAATTAGATTCTATACTCACCTTCTTCAATCAGCAGATACTTAGCGATTGTCAGGGGAACAAAGATATTGTGCACTGTTACCAAGAGTATTTTAACCGGTTGGATACTTCTGGTATTTATACAGGAATTTCCTATGAAGAACAGCAAGACTTATATGAATCTATAGGAGAAGTTCTTTGGAAGAAGATATGGGAGTATCAAACAGAAAAAAAGTATGATTCTACAAGTCGCTTAGTAACCTCTAAAGAACTAAATTATAGTCTACAGGGCTCTTACATGAAATTTTTAAAAGATGTCGCTGAAGAAGAGCCCTACTTTAAGCAGTATGTTAATCCGATTGAGGTATCAGGCGATCTATCACCAGCTTTGTTTAAGGGATTTTTATACGATCCTAGTGGACTAGATTTTAGCAATCAACGTCATCAACTTATTATAGCTTTGCATTTCCTTACTTTCAACGATAAGTTGAACAATATGCCCAATTAGTGCAGCTTTTTAGCTTTACGAACAAGTGTATTTCGGTAGAGTATTCTGGTGGCCTGAGAAGGCGAGGGCATTGCATGTGCCTACTGCTGATCATATCCCTATGCACCTCGTTGTATCAGGAAAATCCTCTATCAAGTGATGACTTACTTCGCAAATACTTTAACGCTGACGAATTGAATAATTTAAACGAAGTTAGGTTATCTTTTAATAATTTTATCAGCGAGCAATGTCAAGATGAGGGGGCTGATTACCAGGATTGCTATCAGGCGTTCTTTCAGGATTTACGCACTGATATTGAGCAACGAAAGGAATATAAAATAAATATTTCTCGTAAGAAGCAGAAGGAGGTTTTAGGTAGTATTAGTAGCGACTTATTCCATAAAATATGGAAGAATACCCAAGGAAAATATCATAATAATTCGGCAGATAGCTTACTTGAATATCATGCAATCAATATCAGTAGCATAGATAGTCAGTACATTAAATTTTGGTGGCGCTTCAGAAAGTATGATGACCTAATTGATTGACAGCCAGAGACATTAGAGGTAAGTTTGTATGTTATGAAGATACAAATTACTCTCTACTGCCCTGGCTGTCAGAGCACTAATGTTGTTAAAAATGGCCGTAAAAGCTATTTAAACAAGCAAAACTACGTCTGCAAAGACTGTCAGCGCCAATTTATTGGCGATCATGCATTGAGCTACTCAGGCTGTCATTCTGCTCTTAATCAGCTTCTCAAACGCATGCCCCCGTGGCGCGGTTTGTGCGTGGCATGGGTATCCGCGATATTGCCGAAGTAGAGCAAATAAGTATTGGAAAAGTTTTACATTCATTACTCAAACTAAAGCTTTCTCCTCAACCCAAACAATCGCACTATGATGAATTAGAAGTAGATGAATTTTGGCCACCGTGGCGCGGGGTTACGTAGGTGAGAAATCTAACAAGGTTTGGCTCATTTATGCGTACCACCGCAGTAGTGGGGAAATCGTGGCTTGGGTATTTGGAAAGCGTAACTATAAAACAGCCAAAGCCTTACGTGAAAAAATCAAAGCATTGGGAATTAGCTATGACCTCATCGCAATAGACGATTGGAAAAGCTTTAAGAAGGCTTTTCGCGCTGACATGTGCCGGATAGGTAAAGAATTTACGAAAGGCATTGAAGGTAATAATTGTCGTTTAAGGCATCGCATCAGAAGAGCTTTTCGTCGGTCATGTAATTTTTCTAAGAAGCTGGAAAATCATATTATTGCCTTTGAGTTGGCCTTCTTCTACATCAATTTTGGATTTGTTTGATTTATCATACTTTGTAAAGCACCACCGAATAGCTTTGTACCTATTAGTATCTGGCTGCTGGTTGTACTGGTGGTTGCCAGGGCACGGCGCCGCCCCGTTGCAGATGCCCTCGCATCAGCGCATCTAATTTGCGCGCTACCTCCGTGTACTGCTCCAGCACATTATTTTGCTCCTGCGGATCTTCTTTGAGATTATACAGCTCGCGCGGAGCGAACGGACTGTTCTGCAGCAGCTTCCAGTCGCCCAGCCGCACGGCGTTGATCATCTTGCCGCCGTAGGTGATGCCCCCCTCACGGCGGGTAAAGAACAGCGGTCGGTCGGGCTCTTGCTGCTGCTCGCCCAGCAACGCCCGCAAAAAGCTGCGCCCCTCAATACCGGGGGTTGGCGCAGCCCGGGTCACCTCCAGTAGGGTGGGGTACAAATCCATTGATAGGTTCACCTGCTTCGATACCGTTCCGGCAGTCACCATGCCGGGCCAGGTGAGGCAGGTGGGCACGCGCAGCCCCCCTTCGTACACGCTCTGCTTGCCGTCGCGCCACGGGCCGTTGTTAGCCTCACTGGGCAAGTGCCCGCCGTTGTCGCTGGTGAACACGATCAGCGTATTTTCGTACTGCCCGGTTTCCTTCAGCGCCTGCACCACCTGCCCGATGCCATCGTCCATGTGCTCGATGAAGGCCACCAGCGCGGCGCGCTTCTCCGACAGCTGCGGTTCGCGTTTTTTTACCCGCGCCAGCCAGTCGGACGGTGGTTGCACCGGGAAGTGGGGGGCGTTGTAGGCTAGGTACAGAAAGAACGGCTGCTGCTGTTCGGCTCGCTGCTTAATGTACTCGACCGACCACCGCGTGAACAGGTCGGTGGCGTGGCCCGCCGGGTCGATGGTGTCGCGGTTGTGGCGCATGTAGTTGATGTCGTGCCGCCGGTGCGCGTAGTAGTCGTCCATCATATCGCCCAGCCAGCCGTGGAATTCGTCGAAGCCCCGCTCGTTGGGAGTGTTGGGACTTTCCAAACCCAGGTGCCACTTGCCGATCAGCGCCGTGTGATAACCGGCTTCTTTGAGCGGAACGGGAAGTAACGTGGCCGCCGGGTCGAGGTAGCCCCAGCTGTTGTCGGCGTGGGTTCGGATCACACCCGGCACGCCTACATAATCCTGGTAGCGACCGGTGAGCAGCGCCGCGCGGGTGGGCGAGCATACCGGGCAGTTGGCGTAAAAGTTGTCGAAGCGCATGCCTTCGGCGGCGAGTTGATCAGTGTGCGGAGTCTGGAGGTCCTGCGTGCCGTAGTACGATACGTCATGGTAACCCTGGTCGTCGGTAAGGATCAGCAGAATGTTAGGGCGGGGCGGCGGGGTGCCACCGGGCTGGGCGTAAAGCGCTCCGAACGGAAACAGAACGATAATCAAGAAGTAGTAGCCACGTAGTTTCATCGGTTGTTAGATATCAAGGGACTTATAGAATATGGTTGATCAGCCAAGAATGTCTAATACCCCTAGCACCTGGATCAGCAAAGCCATTCTCTTCTGTCTGGGTTCTCAAATATAGAACTTTTTCTACCTTTGTTCGTATGCAGAGAGTATTCGCTAAGCGCACCCTGAGAAAATTTTGGGAGAAACATGCCGATTCGGAACAATACTTGAAGACATGGTATGACACGGCAATGCACACCGATTGGCGCAACCCTAACGACGTAAAGAATACTTACGCCCACGCCAGCGTTCTTAAGGATCAACGAATTGTTTTCAATATCAAAGGAAACGACTACCGTTTGGTAGTGAAGTTCAATTTTGAAAAACAGTGGGCGTTTGTTCGCTTCATCGGCACCCACGCTGAATACGATAGAATAGATGCAAATACGATCTAATTACATGACTATTAAACCCATTAAAACCGAAAAGGACTATACATTGGCGTTACAACGGTTGGCGCTGATCTTCGAAGCTCCTGTCGGAACCTCTAAAAGTGACGAAGCCGACGTACTGGCAGTGTTGGTCGACGCATATGAACAGCGGCACTATCCCATCGAGGCCCCTGATCCGATAGAAGCAATCAAAATTCGCATGGAAGACATGCAACTAAAGCAGAAAGACTTGATAGATGCTATTGGCGGGAAAAGTCGAGTTTCAGAAGTGCTTAATCGTAAGCGAAAGCTAACGGTAGACATGATTCGCAACCTTGCTGCTCAGCTCAATCTATCCGCACAAGTACTTATTAAAGACTATCAGCTTACCAAATGAAAAACGTACTCGTACTCGGAGCCGGTCGGTCGGCCACCGCTCTCATCGATGAACTGAGCCACACCGGGCAGCAGCAGGGGTGGGCTGTTACCGTGGTGGATGCGGTAGAGGAAACCATCGCGGCCTATGCCCAGCGCTACGCCAATGTGCAAGCCTTCACGCTGGATATCTTCGATGTTACCGCCCGTGAGCAGCTGTTCAGCAAAGCTGATCTGGTGATCTCTATGCTACCCGCCCGCTTTCACATTCACGTAGCGATCACCTGCCTGGAGCTGGGCAAGCACCTGATCACCGCTTCCTACGTAAGCGAGGAGATTAGGAAGCTGGCCCCCCAAGCGGAAGCCAAAGGACTCATCTTTCTGTTCGAGTGCGGCCTGGACCCCGGTCTGGATCACATGTCGGCGATGCAGGCGATTGATCACATTCGCGACCAGGGCGGCACGGTGGACTCGTTTCAGTCGTTCTGCGGCGGACTGATGGCGCCGGGTTCCGACGACAACCCCTGGCGCTATAAGTTTACCTGGAACCCGCGCAACGTGGTGCTGGCGGGCACGATGGGCACCGCGCAGTATTTGTACCGGGGGCGCTACAAAAACATTCCGCACCATCAGCTCTTTAAGCGCCTCACCGAGATCAGCGTGCCCGAGTACGGTGAGTTTGAGTCGTACCCCAACCGCGACTCGCTGCACTACCGCGAGTTGTACGGGCTGTACGATGCTCAGACCATTCTGCGCGGCACCCTGCGTCGGCCGGGCTTCTGCTCAGCCTGGCACGCCTTTGTGCAACTGGGCCTTACCGACGACCGCTACGAGGTGCGCAACGTGGAGAATATGACCTACGCCGACTTCGTGCGGGCCTATCTGCCCTACAGCGAAGATGACCTTAAGATTAACTTTAGCCGCTACATTGGTGAAGACATTAACTCCGAGCGCATGCAGCGCATTCGTTGGCTGGGTTTGTTCGACGAAACTCCCATTGGCCTCAAGAGAGCTACTCCCGCCGACGTGATCCAAAAACTACTGGAGAGCAAGTGGGCAGCCGAATCCGATGATGAAGATATGGTGGTGATGCAGCACCAGTTTGAGTACCAACTAGATGGGCAGTCGCAGCGGCTGGTCACTTCGCTGGTGGTAACCGGGCAGTTGTCGGGACTCACGGCGATGGCCAAAACGGTGGGCTACCCCATGGCGGTGGCTACACGCCTGATTCTGAACGATCAGGTCAGCAAGAAAGGGCTACTCATTCCGATTCACCGGGAGATTTACGAGCCTATCCTGGCCGAGTTGCCGCGGTGGAACATTCACTTCAACGAAAGCGAAGAACTGCTTCCGGCCTTGAGAGAGTCTCACCTTGCGGTTGTTTAGAGAACTAGCTGCGTTTAGCGCTTGAGCAAGGAAGAATATGCCTGGGGTGTAGTATATTGCGAAGAGCTATCAAAGCGTGTTCTAATCTTACTAAAACCTTAAAACTATGGCAACTACCAATCTACCGGACCTGCTCGACAAGATGTGGACCGACTATACCACGATGAACCCCCAAGCACTGAATATTTATCAGCTTTTTCAGAAGCAGGGGGATGACGTTCAGAACGATCACATTGCGCTGCGCACCTTCAACGACCCGCGGGTGGGCATCGACGTGCTGGCGCAGCCCTTCCTGGACAGTGGCTACCAATACGGACAAGATTACCACTTCACCGAAAAAAAGCTGTACGCCAAGCACTTCCAGCATCCCGACGAGCAGTATCCTAAAATTTTTATTAGTGAGCTAAAGCTCGAGGAGTTTGACGAAGCACTGCAAACCACGGTGCGGGAGCTTATCGACCAGATTCCCGAAGGCCAGCCTCAGGCGTCTGATTTCTGCTCGCAGGGCCGCCCCTGGGTGGTGAGCTACGAAACGTACGAGCGGCTGCGTGAAACCAGCGAGTACGCCGCCTGGATGGCCGCGCATGGTTACCGACCCAATCACTTTACGGTGCTGGTAAACAAGCTAAGCACGCTCAATGATATTGTGGCCGTAAACGAATTCATTAAGAGCGCAGGCTTCGCCCTGAACGACAGCGGCGGAGAGATCAAGGGCTCGCCCGAGGTATTTCTGGAGCAGTCGTCGACGCTGGCCGACACCGTGGAGGTCGACTTTGCCGACGGCCCGCAGCGGGTACCCGCTTGCTACTACGAGTTTGCCCAGCGCTATCCCTTGCCCAGCGGCGAGTTGTACCAGGGCTTCGTGGCCACCTCGGCCGACAAAATTTTCGAGAGCACCGACAAGGGGCAGTAGTTGCAGATTTGATAAAAAGGCACTATATTGATGGTTCCTTTTTGTGGTTTAACTTAATAATGCAGAAAGCCCGGCGAATCTCGTCGGGCTTTTTGTTTTATGCACGTAGCTGCTTACGCGAAATCGCGCTTCAGCACTGTTTCCAGCGTTTCGGGCCGCTTACCCGTCACTTTTTCTACATTGTCGGCCACACCCGCCACCTTTCCGTGCTTGATCATTCCGTACACCGGAACCATGTAGTCGGCCACCATCGGAGGGGCACCGGCGTCGGCCAGCACCTTGCGATAGGTCCCTTCGTCCGGATTGGTGTAGGTCACCGTGTCGCTCGTTACTTTTGAAAGTAATGCTGCCACCTCAAAATGATCGTAGGGCTGGGGACCGGTGAGTTCTACGGTTTGATGCCGATAGGTATCCTCCCGTAGCAGGGTAGCGACCACGCGTCCGATATCTTCGGACGAAACAAAGGCCGTTTTGCCCTCTCCGGCGGGCACGAAGATTACCTTACGCTGCTCGATGTTTTCGCGCTCATAATTGCCGAAATTCTGCATGAAAAAGCCCGGTCGTACCACGCGCCAGTCTAGGTTGCCTTCCTGTAGCTTCTCTTCCATCTGCGCGTGAAACGGCAGCTCCTTGAGATCTTCCATGCCGTAGGCGGATAGGTACACCACGCGCTGAGGACCATTCTGGGCCAGGTAGTCGGTAAAGGGTTTGATCAGCTCGAACAGGTCGGGATACATGGGTGGGCCCAGTAAGAACACCCCGTCGGTGCCGTCTGCTTCCGAAAAAGTATCCGGGTTCTGGTAGTCAAAGTGAACGGATTCTAGCTGATCGCCAAATTGTTCTCGGCTCTTCTCGGGATGCCGACTGCCCGCCTTCACGTGCTCTCCTTGATCGATTAGAGCTTGCACCACCGCGCTGCCTACCGTGCCGGTGGCTCCGGTTATAAAGTATGTTGCCATCATTGTTGGGTTTAGAATTATTAATTTAGGGTAAATTTGTAGGGTTACGCACAGAAAAGCAAGTAGACACTAAAAGTAAGGTAGTATGTTAAATAATACTAATGCTGATAATCAATTGGTTATGAAAAAAGAAAACGTCGTTTTAGTTGAAAATAAAGAAGCTACTCCGGTGGCTTGCCCGGTGATGACTACCCTGGCGGTCATCGGTGGGAAGTGGAAACCGGCCATTCTGTGGGAGCTGCGGCAGCACCGGATACGACGGTTCGGCGCACTAAAGCGAGCGTTACCCGATATCACCCAGAAGATGCTTACCCAGCAACTGCGGGAGTTAGAGGCCGATGGCATCATCCATCGCAAAGTGTACGCCGAAGTGCCGCCCCGGGTAGAGTACACCCAAACTGATTACGGACGTAGCCTAACACCCATCCTGGATGAGATGGCCCACTGGGGGATGCGGCATCAGGGGGAACAAAAAAACTAGCACAGAAGCGAAACCTTTTGCCTACACTCTTGTATATACAACAAAATGTGGCGAAGGGTTGGCCCTTCAGCTCTCGCGGACGTTCTCAATTAAGTAGTAACTAAAAAAATTTCATATGCTTTTCGAATCTTTCCAACTAGGCAGCTTGACGCTGCAAAACAGGGTGGTGATGGCCCCCATGACGCGCTCGCGCGCCACCGATAACGTTCCCAATGATCTGATGGTCGAGTACTACCGGCAGCGCTCCGGAGCCGGACTCATCGTCACCGAGGGCACGGCCCCTTCGCCTAATGCGCTGGGCTACCCCCGCATTCCGGGTGCGTTCTCGGACGAGCAAACGCAGGGCTGGAAGAAGGTAACCGAGGCCGTGCACCAGGGCGACGCTAAGATATTTCTTCAGTTGATGCACACCGGCCGGGTCGGTCACCCGCACAACCTGCCCGAGAAAGCGGAGGTAGTGGGCACCAGCACCACCGCCGTGGACGGCGAGATGTACACCGACGAGGCGGGTCCGCAGGCCTACCCTTCGGCGCGCCTGATGACCGAAGACGATATTCAGCAGGCGATTCAGGAGTACGTAACCGCCGCCAAGAACGCCATCGGAGCGGGGTTCGACGGTGTAGAGCTTCACGGAGCCAATGGCTACCTCATCGAGCAGTTCCTGAACGCTAATATCAACGAACTAGACAATGCTTATAACGGCTCGGCCGAAGCTCGCTGCAAATTTACGCTGGAGGTTATCCAAGCGGTAGGCGACGCCATTGGGCACGAGCGCACCGGCATCCGTCTGTCGCCCTACGGCGTATTTAACGACGCGGGACCGTTCGAGGGCATCGACGAGCAGTACGAGTATCTAGCCAAAGAACTAGGCAAACTGGGCGTCGCTTACGTTCACTTGGTAGATCACACGGCAATGGGAGCGCCCGAGGTGCCCCGCTCCATCAAGGAGAAAATTCGCGATGCCTTTGGCGGCACCATCATCATCAGTGGTGGCTACGACCAAGAGCGCGCTGAGCAAGACCTAAACGATGGGTTGGGACACTTGGTAGCCTTCGGGCGGCCGTTCATCGCCAACCCCGACTTGGTGAAGCGCATGAAAGAAGGCGCTGAAATGCAGGAACCCAACCAGGATACGTTCTACACCCCCGGCAAGGAAGGCTATACGGATTACCCGACGCTGGAGGAAGCAACGGTGTAGCGGTGGTAGCATCTCATCTCATAAACCAAAAAGCCCAGCGGATTTCGTTGGGCTTTTTCTATACTATTGGAAGATAGAGAAGTATTCTTGAAATATGAATTTTCTGTTTCTGCGGTAGCCCGTTAGCTCGTGCAAGACCTTCAGGGTTACTAAATCTTTGATGAGTCGATTGGCGGTAGATGCCGCTACATTTAAAACCTGACTGACTTCTTTAGCATCTATTATTGGCGATCGGTAAAGATGGTTTAGCAACGTAAACCCGTTAGCGATTCTTTCCTTGCTACCCAACTGCGGTAATACTGTAGTATCTATCTTTTGCTTCAGAGCCAGTATCTTTTGAAACACCCCGATAGATGATTGAGCAGTTTCTGTGATACCTGCTAAAAAAAATTTGATCCACTGCGTAAGGTCATTTTTGAGACGAACAGCCATCAAATTGTCATAGTAATGGGTTCTATGCTTTTCAAAAAAGTCGGATAGGTACAAGGTTGGGCGGCTAAGTATATTGTGGCTTACCAAATAAAGCATAATAAGAAGCCGCCCCAGTCGTCCATTCCCGTCCAGGAAAGGGTGGATTGTCTCAAACTGGTAGTGAATGATTGCAATCTTGATAAGGTGAGGAACATTGAAGGCGTCCTCGTGCACGAATTTTTCTAAGTCGCTCATCAGTTCTGCTAGTTCAGCATGGTGAGGAGGGATAAAAACAGCGTCTTTTAGGGTAGCACCAATCCAATTCTGGCTTCTTCGGTACTCGCCAGGCAACTTGTGTTTGCCCCTCACTCCCGACAGAAGGATGCGATGCGTTTGTTTGATAAGCCGGTTAGATATAGGAAGATGCTTCAAACTCGCAATAGACACATTCATCGCTTCTACGTAGTTTCTTACTTCTGCCCAGTCATCCCG
>JBASAY010000163.1:0-9425 GCA_049650865.1 Tunicatimonas sp. | reverse complement strand
GTAGTAGGCTGGGCCGAACATAATCTCATCGATCAAAATGCGCTCAATGGTAAGTTCAGGTAGTGTAACCCAGGCTTCCCACCGGGCGAAGGCGGTTTCTTCGGAAGCCGTCTCGCGGCGGCGGGGCAACAGCCAGGAGAGCAACCAAGAAATACCCGAGAATAAGTACACCACTCCCACAAAGAGCAGCGAAAATACCACCAGAATGGGGTAGAAGAGGGTAAACAGAACATTCCAGGCCACCCTAAAAAAACTCGATCCCTTGGTTTTGGTGGCGCTCATACGACAAATTGAAAGTTAAGTAAGTCCTCAGATAGCGTTAAAGAATTTTAACCAGAATAAGCACCACCGCGACAGCAAGAATTATTCCTCCCAGTCCGATCAGAAAGCCGTTTCCAGCCAGGGCACCTACCAGCAGTAACACCGCTCCGGCAGCGCCAGTGATGATGCCGATGCGCACCAATCCTTCCATCTCCTGAGTGGCCTGCGGCTGGGTTGCTTTGGTTGGCCCATCCTTAAGCCACTGCTTGAGCTGCTTACGGATTGCTTTGCGTTGCGCGCGCCGTTCTTGGCGGGCTTCTCGCCGGGTAAGGGCAGGTGCAGCACGCTCAACGGCGGGTGGAGCTACGCGAGCCGGGGCAAATGCTTCGGTCGTCAGCGGACGCGAAGCTACCGAAGCGGGTGCCACCGAAGCCTGCAGCTCGGGCGCTGGTTCCACGGGACGGGGCGTAGCCTTAAAGTAGTACGAATTTCCGTAGGCAATCTTGCGGCTCTGGCAAGCTGTGCTCACCAGTAGTCCGGCAATGGCAAGTAGAGTAAGTAAACGAATAAACTTCATAGGTTGGGTAGGTTAAAGAATAGATAACCACCAAACGGGAAGTAGTTGTTTAAAAAACCGTTAGAAATTTGCGCGCTACCGCTTGATCAGGCGTACGGTTTCGCTGCCCTGATCGTGCCGGATGGTGAGCAAATACAAACCGGGTTTGGCCGATGTAGGCACCCGAAACCGGTCTTTTTCGCGAACCAGAGGCACCGCCTGCCCCAGCACGTTGTGCAGGGTAAGGTGCAGGGGCTGGTGGGCAAGCGACTCGCGCAAGAAGAAGTCCTGCTCGAAGGGATTAGGGTACACGGCGCCCGATTCGGCCAGTTCGTCTTCTACGCCCACCACCTCGTCGTCGGGATCGGGAATGTTAGGGTCTGGTTCAGGGTTGGGATCGGGTGGATTGCCATCCTGCGTGACGTTCACGGTATAGTTTCGCTGATCGCCGTTTTCGGCGATCACCGTATAAACTACCGCCTGAGAGAAGTCGTTGGTGGTAATTCCGCTGTACTGCCGGGCCTCATCCACGTACACGCTGGCCCCGTCCGACAACTCAAAATTAGCCCGCAGTCGGTTAACGTTGGCCGAGGAGGGCACATCGAGCGAGACCTCCTGCCCCGCAATAGCCCCCGTGATGCTGCCGTCCGGTTGCTCGATAGCAAAGCTTAGCAGCGCGTTCTCATCGCTGTTAATCACCCGCGTCCCCTGACTGAACCAGGTAGTCCACTCAGCTTCGGTGAAGCGCGTGTCGGGCTCGCCGTTGGCTTCCAACTTGTTATCCTTCAGGGGGATCTGCTCTACGATAGGGCGACCACTCTCATCGAGGCGGTCAAAAATTAAGAAACGATCGTCATTAGAGTAACTCGGAAAGCCCAGCGTGTTGTTTTCGTACACTGTTTTTATATCGCCGTTTCCTAAATCGGCGGCGATAATAGAGTACTCTTGGTCTTCGGCGTTGAACAAGTCGAAGGCTACAATATTGCGATTGGTCTTAGAAAACGTCGGATTGCCAATACTTACTCCCTTGGGCAAACTGCTGAAGATCTTCGTAATATCCCCGTCGGCAAAGTTGTTCTTCGTATTGTCCCACACCTTGATAAAGTTCACGTCCCAGTATTCTATGACGCTCGCCTCGCTCTGTTCCACTCCAAACGTTTCTACTCGGTTAAACGCATCGTAGAGCAGGTACTCTCCCGAATAATCCCACTCGATGGCATCGGGGTACTCCACGTCGTAGGTCACGATGCCGTCTTGCGTCGTTGGGTTGTAAAGCTCGAAGGACCTAGACTCATTCGATTCGAAATCAGCGATCCAAATCTCGGGTCTTTCCTGGTTGGTAACGATGGCCATACGTTTCCCATCGCGCGAGACGCTGATGTTAGCCCAGAGTTCCTGTTCGTCGATCACCTGCTCGTTGAACTCGATGAGATCAATCGCGTGAATGTTGTTGTCTTCGGTGATAAAGAGGGCCAGACTACCGTCGTCGGTCACCGAGGGCTTACGCGCCACCGGGGTTGTAGAGATCGGAGCGAAGATGTCTTGGTCGTCGTTAACGAAGTAAAGCGACCAGGGGGTGCCGTCGCGGTCGGCGTCGTCCGGATCGGTGTTTACCGTCAGAAACAGGTCGGCACCGGTGATGGTCGGCAACTCATCGTCCGGATTGGGCAGGGGATTCGGGTTCTCGTCACCGTCGTCCGGAATTTGGCCGTTGGAAACTCCCACCGCATCAAAGGCTTGCTGCACCACCTGCACTTCGTTGTCCCCGAACAGGTCCTGGGCCGAGCGAACAACGGCCCGGCGCAGGTCGATAAACTGAGCGCTGGCGGTCAGGTACTTGGTAAGCGCGTCGTAGTAGATGTCGCCCGCTGCGTTGCGCCCTAGCTCGTCGGTTAAAATTGAGAACGCCCGGTTCAGGATGCCGCTGTTGATATGTACCCCGCCATTGTCTTCGGTTCCGGAGTAGAACTCATCCATATGGTTGGGCTGCCAACCCCCGTCCCACAATTGGGTGCCTCCGTTGTGTGGGTCGGCCATGTTGCGCATGGCACCGCTGCGATAAAACCCGGTAGGTATAACGACGTCCTCGGCCAAGCGGTAGTCTTCGTCCTCAATCAGGAAGCCAAATACGTCGGCAATGTGTTCGTTGATGGCTCCCGGCTGATCGCGGTACACCAGTTTGGCCGTGCTGCCGATGACGCCGTGGCTCATTTCGTGTCCCCCCACGTCTAGCCCCCCGGCGATGGGAGTAAAGGTGCGGTCGCCGTTGCCGTAGGCCATAAACGCGCCGTTCCAGTAGGCATTGTCCATTTCCGAGCCGTCTTCGTTCACTACGTTGATGATAGACAGCACGTTGCCGCCCGCCCCGTCGATGGCCAGCCGCCCGTGGCGCTGCCGAAAGTAGTCGTAGGCAACCGAAGCGTTATAGTGGGCCGACACAGCGGTAGGATTCCGGAAGATATTGCCTGATTCGTTGACGATGGTAACGGTCTCGAAGTCGGCCACCCGGTCGGCATCATAGGTGATGATCACCCCCTCCAGCTCCTTGACGCCAGTGTTGTCGGTGCTATTGAACATATCTTTGCTGCCGTCGATCAGCGCCGAGAAACCGTCTAGCTGCCAGGTATTCAGCGTCCGGTTCACGCCATTTAGGTCGGTGCCCCCTCCGGTACTTCGTCGCAATTGCTTTAGGGGCGCGGCCCGGGGCGCGTGGTGGTGCCGGTGGGTTGTTTCAGCAGTTACCCCGGCAGGTACCTCCGGCGCAAAGGAGCAGGTCATGTTGGTTTGGCTGATCAGCGCCCCGGTGTGGGCGTCAACAAATAACTCCCAGTGGTCGAGCATATTCGGGCGGACCACCACCCGCCAGGCGAGGGTAGGAGAGGTTGCCTCCCAGGCGGGTAGGATAACCAGTTCGGCCGCTGGTCCGGCGTACTGCAGCAGCTGCCGTTGGGCCGGACTGAGCGTTTGCAGCGCCTCCTGCTGGCGAAAGTAGTTAAGCGAAGCGTCGATCGCTCCTTGCTCACTAACCGTCGGGGTCGTATTAACGTCCTGCGGGCTCGCTATGTAGCGTCCGTTGAGTCCCTGCACCACGTTGCGCTGGTCGGCGTGCACGATAATTTCGCTGGCGTACACCGGCACGCCGCGGTACTGCTGTTGCATGCGCAGGTGCTGCTTCCCCTGGGAGTCCTGCCACTGGCGTAGCAACTGAAACTCTTGCGTGGGTTCTGCCACCTGCATTTGCGTGCGCACTTCGCTGAGGTACGCTTGGGTGGCCTCGAGCAGGTTGGCGCTACGGCGGGCGTTAGCCGATCCGGGAAGTTCGCCCCAAATCTCGTGCGGGGGCTCTTGATCGGCACCGGAAAGCGGCAGCGCGCTAGCAGGAGGAGACCAGGTAGCAGGTTGGTCGGCAGTGCGAGCATTTGACGCACCGGGGCGGATTATTGCGGGCAATTGAAATTGGGAGGGACGCCGGTTGTCTGAGCTACGCTGCTTTTTTACGGCCCAGGGAGCTGATTGTCCGAAGGCTGCCGAACTGATCAGCAGTAGCGCAATGAGGGCGGAATACTGTAGATGACGTATCATGGCAAACGTTGGATAAGGGTTTGGGTATCTTGATAGAAGTTATGGATGGTCTTCGGGTGGTCGTAGTTGTTACTGCCCCAGGTGTAGGAGTAGGTGGTATCCTGGCGGTGGATAGTAAGAAAGTAATAGATATTTCCCGGCTCGCGGAAGTCAGCTAATGAGTCAGACAGGGCGGCGGCCCGTTGAAAGGTACGGGTTCGCTCGGACTGGGCTAGGCGCCCCAGTTCCTGATAGGTTTCCTCCCGATTGCTACGGCGGTAGGCGTAACCGTCGGCCAGCAGGTAGTACGTATCTACCTGATTGGCTATTCCGCCCCCCTTGCCCAACGTCAGGTATTCCTGATCAATCGTTTCGGGATGAAACGCCTCTCGCTGACAGGCACCGACGATAAGTATCAGTGCTGCGCCCGTAACGTAGCTGGTCAGTTTGCTCATCTTCCTACACTGTGAGAAACGCACAAGGTACAAAGGAAGGAGCGAACGCTACTAAAAAAGTGGGTTAAATCATCGTGAAGTTGACGAATATACCAGTATCCGGGTAGGGGATGCAGTGGCAGCTGATACTCCTACTTTAAATAGCTAATCTCTACCGGAAAGCGCTCATTGATGCCCCCCAGCTTGTCGTAGGCGGCTTGGGTAAGCCGAATAGTCACTTTGTTGTTTACCCCGGTGTTGGGTAGTTTGCCCACCACCCGCACAAACACGCTCATGCTGTTCATCTCGTTGCGTACCCGCAACACGGTGCCCACCGGGGCGCTACGGTGCAGGGCCAGGTACTTGCGGGTGTTGGTGCCGCCCTCAATTACCGAGGCGAAGCCCGTCTCCGAAACCGTGTTGATGGCTTCTAGCGTCTTCCTTTCTTCGTCCTTGATGCCCTCAAAGCGTTGCCGTTCCGCCTCCAGCGCCTGAGAGCGGCTCACACGCTTGGGCTGGGCCGGAGGAGCCGGCGGGGTGGTCTCTACGGCAGGCACCACGGGAGTAACGGCAGCTAGCCCCTTTAGCTCCTTCTCACGGATGACCAACGTTTGCCCGAACCGAATGCCCTCGCCTTCCAACTGGTTGCGCCGGCGCAGTTCGTCTACCGCCACTCCGTATGATCGGGCAATGGCGTAGAGCGTTTCCCCCTCCCGCACGGTGTGCAGTTCGTACCGGTCGGCATCCGGCGAAGCCTCGGCCTTATCTGCCGGGGCTTCTAAGTACACGATGATGTCTTGGCCAATGGCAATCGACTGACCTTCCAGCGCGTTCCAGGTGCGTATATCATTTACCGGCACCCCGTGCTTCCGGGCGATTGAGAACAACGTTTGCCCTTCTTCTACCCGGTGTCGCACCTTCTTGCCCTTGGCCAACGCTGGGAACAGCGGAATGCGTAGCGTATCCCCGATGTTCAGCTTTTCTGTATTGGTCTGCTGGTTAAACCCCCGCAGGTCGTTCATCGGAACGCGGTAGCGCTGTGCAATCGCGAACAAGGTTTCGCCCTCACCCACCTGATGCAGCACGAACAACTCGCCCAGATTGCGTTCTAGGCCAACCGAGTCGGCGGGTGCGGTGGCGTAGCTAGCGTACGTTGCTAGTAGTCCGATCAGCAGCAGGGGGTAACGAACCGGCAAGAAACGATGCATAAACGTAGATTGATTTTTTAGTTAGGTGAGGCAAAGATACCGCCACTTTTGCTAACAGAACGGCTCAGACGACGCTTTATTTTTCGACCCAAAGCTTAGCGGAGGCGTTTTTGACAACTGTAGGAGGTAGAACCGAAAATGCGCGCATCATCAACTTTTTTGCGCGAGCCGCGGTTTTTAAATTGTCTACTATTCTCCATCCAGTTATGAAATACCTACTGCTCAAGCTATTTGTCGTTTTGCTGCCCCTGGCATCCTTGGGGCAAGCCTCTGATACTACCGCCCGCCCCCAGGTGCTGGTGATGGACATCCGTGCGGAGATCGATCCGCGCATGAGCCGCTACGTGATGCTAGCGCTGGAGCGGGCCGAGGAGGAGGATGTTGACTATCTGCTGATCAATATGGATACCTACGGCGGGGCCTTAAATGATGCCGACGACATCCGCACCCGCTTGCTGGAGTTTGAGAAGCCGGTGTACACCTTCATCAACAAAGACGCCGCCTCGGCCGGAGCACTGATCGCTATCGCCACCGACAGCATCTACATGGCCCCCGGTGGCAGTATCGGGGCGGCCACCGTGGTGAACGGCGGCACCGGCGAAGCCGCCCCCGACAAGTACCAGTCGTACATGCGTTCTATCATGCGCTCTACCGCCGAGGCCAACGGGCGCGACCCCCGCATTGCGGAGGCCATGGTCGACGAAAACCTGGTGGTGGATAGTGTTTCGGAGGCGGGTTCGGTGATCACCTTTTCTACCTCCGAGGCCATCAAGTACGGCTTCTGCGAGGCGCAGGTAAGTAGCCTGGAAGATATTCTGGCCCGCAACGGCGTAGCGGATTACCAACTAAGCACCTTTGAGATTAGCACCGCTGAGAAGATCATCGCTTTCTTTCTGAACCCCTTTCTGAGTGGTATTCTAATCCTGATTGTGATCGGGGGCATTTACTTCGAGTTGCAAACTCCCGGAGTGGGCTTTCCGATTCTGGCCGCGATGATTGCCCTTACGCTGTACCTGGTGCCGCACTACCTAAACGGCTTGGCCGAGAATTGGGAGATTGCCGCCTTGTTTATTGGGGTGCTGCTGCTGGCGCTGGAGGTGCTGGTGATTCCGGGCTTCGGGGTGGCGGGTATTGCCGGACTGGTGCTGGTAGTGGGGTCGCTTACGATGGTGATGCTCAACAATCAGAATTTTGATTTCTTTTTTGTGGATCCCACTGATGTGATTCAGGCGGTTACCACGACGCTAGCGGGGCTGCTGGGAGCCATGCTGCTGCTGTTCTTTGGCGGGGCGCGGTTTACCGAGAGTGCCGCTTTCCGGCGGGTGTCGCTGCAGCACACGCAGGCCCGCAGCGAGGGCTACACGGTGAAAGCGCAAACGCCGGTACTAATCGGTGAAGAGGGAACTGCCTTTACGGTGCTGCGCCCGAGCGGAAAGGTAATGATCAACGATGAACTATACGATGCCTTCACCCGGGGCGACTACATCGAGCGAGGTACCCGCGTGGTGGTCGTAAGCGACGAAGGAGCATCGCTGCGCGTAAAGCTAGCCAAAGACGTGCTAAACGAGGGGTCAGTATGATAGTTTGTCACTGACTCCTAGCTGCCTTTACTAAGGACGAGGGACCAATGACTAGTGACAAGCTAGCTCCCGCAACCTACGCACTCGATCTGGGAGTCCATCGGGCGGGTGCCGGTCATCTTCATTTTCAGGTTGTGAATCTTATCGCGAATCTCCATGTCCTTGAACATGTCGCCGGTAAGCTGCGCGTTAAGTGCTTCAATTTCTTTTTCCAGGTCTACTTTAGTCGTAGCGGTTTCCATAGAGACGTTCGTTTGGTGGTTCAACAGTTCAAGGTAAAAAAAGTTTCGAGGATCGAAAAGCCCTCGAAACTTTTATGACAAAAAAGAACATTAGTCTGGCTATCTTTTAGCAGAAAGCAGAGCCGAACTACAGCCTTACTGCTGCGGTCGCGACGACCGGGTCACGCCTGACCGGCTGCGGCCCGTGTTGCGGCTAGCCGGGGCCGACTGGGTTTCGGAGCGGCTACGGCTCGGGGCCGAGCGGGTAGTAGAGCGGCTTGAGTTTACGCTGCTTGGCGACGACGACCGGCTGTTGCTCGTTGAGCGCGACCTGCTCGGCGCTGCCGACCGCGTCGGGCTGCTACTAGGTTGACTGAACGAAGAAGAACGGCTCGACGAACGGCTGCGGGAGGGGCTTGCCGAACGCGCCGGAGACGATGAGCGTGATCGCTGCTCCGTTCGCGCGGGGGCCGACCGACGCTCGTAACTCCGATTGTCTGACGATGAGCGCGAGGGGGCAACGGTGCGGGGTGACGCCGACTGGCTCGGCGCAGTACGGGTCCGGGCGGGTTGCGACGACCGGCGGTTGTTCTGCGAACGGGTGGTGGCGTTGTCACGACGCGACGAGCGCACCGCCGGAGCGGATTGTTCTTCCCGATCGTAAGTAGAGCGCGTCAGTGAGTTGTTACGCGTAGCACCCCGGGGCGAACGACTGGTGTTGACATCGGTCGCGCGAGACCCGCCCCGGCGGCGTACCTCAGGGCGGTACATCGCCACCGAACCATTGCGCACCGTAGCAGCCCCCGGCCGACGAGCCACCTGCACGCGGCGCACGGGCACCGAACGGCGGGTAACCCGCTCAATATCGTTCCGTCGCGGACCGCTGTAGTAGTGCTGATTGTTATACACGTTAGTATTATTGATTATCATGGTTTGGTTAATCACGTTTACTACCCGCCCCCGTGGCACGCAGTAATCGTAGATGCGGGGGCTGGTGATGTAGTGCTGGGGAGCGAAGTTCCAGTATCCCCGCGGAATGCGGCGGCCAATGTTGATGTTTACGTTCACATTAAGGCCCGGCGACAGTGGTGCCCAGCCGTAGTAACCGCCGCCCGATCGCCAGGCTACCCAGGCGGGTCCCCACTCGCTGCCGGGCACCCACATCCAGCCGTAGCGGTTGTCCAGAAACCAGCGACCGTAGTGGAAGGGCGCCCATCCCCAGTCGTAGTGCGACACCCAGGTGTTGCCGTACTCCGTCATTACCCAGTGGCCGCGGGTTACGTAGGGCTGGAAGTTACGGCCTACGTTCGGAATCCACACCTGTCCGTACTGTGAATTGTTCATCCAGGTGCCGTAGGGGGCAAGTTCTTGATAAAACATGTCGGAAGGTACCTGAGACTGTGCCCCCGGCTGAGGTGCCCCCGGCTGAGGTGCCCCCGGCTGATTAAAGCTAGATCGGGCTACCCCCCGAGAGGCCGGGGGAAGGCAACTACTGGTACTGATCGCAATGGCAATCGCTATTATATTGAAGTAGGCTTTCATCGTATTAGAATTTTCGTGGTACAAAATGCGGCGATCTACCAGCGTAGAAGCGTCACATTATG
>JBASAY010000162.1:0-7544 GCA_049650865.1 Tunicatimonas sp. | reverse complement strand
CCGCCCGGCGCGGCGGACTGATGGTGAACAACTACCAGGACGAACGCTCGCAGCAGGTCTACGCCCTGATCGACAAGGGCCGCACCATGCAGATGCCCTTCGAGGGGATGAGCCTGCTCGACTACGCTATCAACGCCAGCCTGGTGATCGCCAATATCGCCATCAAGAAGGACGATCAGGCAGGACTGCTCACCTTCCAGCACCAGGTGCAAACGGTGGTGCCCGCCAGTCGGCGCAGCAAGCAGATGTACCTGATGATGGAAGCCCTGTACCACCAAAAAACCGCCTACAAAGAAGCTGACTACGCAGCACTCTATACCACCGTGCGGCGGCGCATCACGCAGCGCAGCTTGTTGTTGCTGTTCACCAACTTTGCGTCGCTGTCGGCGCTAGAGCGGCAGCTGCCCTACCTGCGCCAGCTGGCCCGTGATCACGTGCTGGTGGTGCTGTTCTTTAAAAACACCGAGCTCTACGGCCTGCTGCAGGAACCCGTGCGCACCGTGGCCGATGTGTACCAACAGACCATCGCCGAGAAATTTATCTTCGAGAAGAAGGTCATCGTCGAGCGCTTGCAGCAATTTGGTATTCACGCTGTGCTCACCACTCCGCAGCAATTGTCGGTGGACACCATCAATAAGTATTTGGCCCTAAAAGCCCGCGGGCTGATCTAAACCACCCTTGCTATGAACAAGCTCAAATCCAAAACGAGTTACCAGATGCGCCGAAACCTATCGCGCATCAAAAAGCTCGACCCGCGCAATCTGATCGACTTTCTTCCGCTGCTGGGGAAGAAACCGAACACCTACAAACTCAGCCAGAACGTGGGCCTGCCTCCCGGAACACTTGTGTATACCGGAAAAAACGTTGACGAGAAGCCCGAAATCAACCTGTATCGATACGATGAGGAAAAACTGGAGGAGTTTCAGAGTGAGTCGCTGGGTGAAATTCTGGCGAAGATGGACCCGGAAAGGGCCAATTGGATCAACATCAGCGCGCTGCATAACATCGATCTCATTCAGGAAGTAGGCGACCACTTTGAGTTGCACCCGTTGGTGATGGAAGACATCCTGAACACCGTACTTTCGCCTCAGTACGAAGACTACGACGACTATCTGTTTATCACCCTCAAAATGATGAGCGTTGATACCAAGCACCAGTCTATTGAGCAAGAGCACATTAGCTTTATTCTGGGCAGCACCTACCTCATATCATTTCAAGAGTGCAAAAAAGATGTGTTCGAGCCGGTTCGGCAACGGTTAGAGGCGCACAAGGGGAGAATCCGCAAACGCGGCATCGACTACCTGCTCTACGCCCTCATCGACGTGATCGTAGACAACTACTACACCATCACTGAGGAGTACGGCGACCAGTTGGCCGAGTTGGAGAACGATTTGATCTATCATCCGCAAGAAAGTGCCATTGAGCAGATCACGCACTACAAGCGGCAGTTGATCGAGCTTCGCAAAAATATTTACCCGCTGCGCGAGGCCCTTATGTCGCTAACCAGTCAGGAGACGCTGGTGAAGCAGCAAACGCTCCGCTTTTTAGCCGATGTGTCTAGTCACATCGACCACGTCATCAACACCATGGAGCACCAGCGCGAAACGCTGACTAGTTTCATGGACCTGTATATGACCAACCTGAGCAATAAGATGAACAATGTGATGAAGACCCTCACCATCATCGCGACCATCTTTATTCCTCTCACGTTCGTAGCGGGTATCTACGGCATGAACTTCGAGCACATGCCCGAGCTGCACTACCAATGGGGCTATCCTATTGCGCTAGGCTCGATGCTGGTCGCCGGACTAATCATGTATATTTATATGCGGAACCGAGAGTGGTTTTAACGCAAAATGAACAACTTCCCTACTCCGCTGCTCACGGTGCGGTCTTCCAACGGCTCGAGCAGCTCAAAATTAGTGGCGCCCTCTACAACCGTCCGGTACAGGTACATCCCGTTGGGTAGCGGGTTACCAAACCGATCGCGGCCGTCCCAGTCGTAGCCTACGTTTCTACTGCCCGGTCGCAGCGTCCCGAAGTCATCCGCCGTGATCTCCCGCACCACCTGTCCGGTCACGTTCATAATTTGTACGGCCAGGCGTTCGGGCACCGCCGACCCGGTAAGGGTATAGGTAAAACTAGTGCGCTGCGTAAGCGGGTTGGGGTAGGGGTAGTAGCAGGTGATGGTCGGGCGGTTGATAACTACGAAGCTAATTTCGTAGGGCTGCGCTCCCGAAGGATTTTCCGACGCGTCTTCAGCTTGCACACGCAGGGTGTACGTACCGTCTTCTAGCTCCGGCTGATAGACAAGGGCAAAGGGTTGCGTATCCGTAGCGGGAGTAACCGTCACGTTGTCGGCAGACAACCGCACGCGCACGAAGGTGCTTTCTACGGTGTCGCTCACGTTCTTTCTTAGGTACAGATGAACGCCCGCGGTATCTTGCTTACGCAGGATAGGGTTCTCATCGCGCAGCACCACCTCAATTAACGGGCGGGGCGACACCACATCGCCATTGTTAATGTATTTGCCGTCGAAGGCTACGTCCAACACCGGATGGGTGGCATCGGGGACCACCGTGAAAAGGTTCGGTAGGTCTGCTCGGTTGTTGTGGTACGACTGCTCGGGCAACAGGCGGGGGTTCACGTTAACCGACAGGTCGTTGCTTCCAACCCGGCCCACCGTCGTGGTGGTGATGCTGAACGTCGCGGTGTCTCCCGCCGGTAGCGGAGCAATGCGCATCGTGTCCAAGTGCGCCCTCTGCGTAGCTTGGTTGGTATAGGTATACGCTACCGCCAGTGAGTCGGTGAAGGGGTAGGTAGAGGCGTTGTAGAAACTGAAGGTGGCGGTAAAGGACTCGCCCTCGGCCCGCGTAGATTTACCTTTTGCCCCGGAGCTTAGCAGCGTCCCTTCGGGCACGCCCGTGTAGTGCACCAGCCACTGCTTCAACTGGGCGGGAGTGCGCTCTCCCTCGTCTTGCGTGTCGAACCGGAGTCTGAGGTAGGGATACTGATTGGGGTTGATGTTCGCCAGGTTCAGGGTGGCTTCGGTTACGTGCTCGAGCAGTACGGTTGATTCGCCCGTTGGGCCTTCCCCGATCACCGAAAGCTTTACGCTATCCGCCGCTTCCCGGCTCACCTGCGTCTGCAGACTCTTCCACGCCGACGCCGGTCCAATGCGTGCCGACACCACGTGCCCCTGCTGATACTGTCCGGTAATTCGGTCATCCAGCGAAATAGCCTGATTGGTGGCCAGTTTTCCTCCGGTAGTATCCGCTCTTATTACCGTGGCACTGCCTGCCGCCCCGCCCTTTTTGCCCAGAATGATCAGGGGTTCGCCGCTCGCTAGGTTGCTAAAATCGGTGGTGTCTACCCCAATCTCGTGCAGCTTGGCCAGGGTGGCGGTGCTCCAGGTGGCGTAGTCTAATTCACCAATAGAGAATAAAAGCACCTGATCGCCTTCCCCTACTTCGTCGACAAACTGCTCGAGTAGTCCCTGGTTTGCCACTTGGTGGTTGCTAAAGGTGTTGATCAACTGGGGCAACGGTCCGCAGCTGTTGGGATCCCTCCGGTCGTAGCCGGGGCGAAGTATCGGAAGGTAAGGAATCAGACTATGGCGACTAAAGGCCATTCCATTAAGCGAGTTATCGCGACACCGTTCTCCGCTGTTCTCTACGATTATAAAGTTCTTGCCATTCACCAGCACCGAAGGGTTCTCTTTTTCGTGTTCGCTGCCGTAGGCCTCCACTTCTACGGTCAGTTCGGTTTTGGTAAACCTCCACCCACCGTCGTAGGTAAGGCCGGTGATTTCATTCTCTTGCAATTGTGCCGCTTGCCGCTGAATCCACCCGCTGGGGCTGTTGCCTACGTAGGTAAACGAACTGCGGGTCCACTCCGCAACTTCCCCCTCTTGCGGGGCCGCGTACCGCGACCGCCAGTAATACACGGTGCTGTCGGTGGTTACGGGCAAGTCAGCCAACCACCGCCCCAGGGCCACCGCTGACAATGTGGCCTGTTGCTTTACGGGGCTGTTAAAGCCACTGGTGGTGTCTAGTTCTACCAACAGTTCACGCGCCTTGTCCTCTGCCAACGCGCGGGGTAGATTACCCGGTTGCACCAGCAGGGTTACCGTAGGCTCGCTGGCCAGCGCGTAGTTGGGCGGCAGTAGATTTACCGTGCCACTGGTAGGCACGAAGTAGTCCAGCACCGCGCGGTTGTTATCTTCGTTGAGCTCGGCAACGCGGTTGGCTTCGTCGACGATAACTTCAAACTGGTTGTTGCCCGCCCCTTGGTCGGCCGGGGTGGCCACTTCGGCCGAGGAAATCGTAAAGCGCAGGGTGTCTTGGTACAGCACCGGCGAAAAATAGCGGGGGGCGTAGCTCACCGTGGTGCCATCGCCCAGGGTACGGTTGATGCGTACGGTGAGCGAGTCGCGACTGGTGCGCCCGAAGTTGCGAACGACCACATCAATAGCAAACGAGTCAGAAGAAGCCGTTACCGGTCCTGGGTAAAGGGGCTTCACCGACAGGCGCGACGCATTCACTTCGTAGTCGGGCAGGCCCCGGCCGAACAGCGAAATCGATGGATCACCCTGCAGCACCATCTGCTGGACGTGGGCTGGATAAACCTCCCAGGAGTTATTGAGGGCCAACAGACGTTGTTCAGCCTCAACCTTAGCCCGACCAACCGACTGGCCAATCCAACTGCTGTCGCCAAAGGCGGTTTGGTAAAAGTTATCTGAGTATACCTTCAGAATGTTAGACAAGCCGGTGGCGCTGTGGGCCACCACGTGCAGCGCCCCGCGATCGGGGGTAGCGATCCAGTCTTCACCAAAGGTGTACGTATTGCTGAAAATGTTACCGGCGTTGCAACCGTTGAGCAAGATGGCCGGATACTTCCCTTTATTGCGGTACCCCAGTTCGTCGTTAGAGGCCCGACCAATGTCAATGTCGATCCGCGTGGCCGACGAGTGTCCGAAGAAAGTAATTAACGACACCCCCTGGTTTACCTCCTTCGACACGTTGATTAGTTCGGTGGCATTGTCGGTTTTCTTAGAAAGCGTAGACACCTTTCCTCCCAGGAAGTCGCCCGTAGCTACTTCCTGAAACTCGTTTACGTAGCGGCTGAAGGTGGCGAACTCGCTGGCCGTTACCCCGCCGCTGATGTGCAGCAGGCGTTTTTTCCACAGGGCCTCCCGGTCGTCGGCCGCTTCGTAGTCAGCGGCTAGCGCGCTGCTTTCCTGCTCCTTGACCTTATCGAGGTAGCTGGCTACTTCGGCCGAATTGCGGGCGTTGATCCGCCCGGTAGGGATGCCCGGTGTGAAGCCATCGCTGTCGCCGAGTCCGGCGCTAAATACGGCATCCGAGCCCGGGTACCCCCCCGGGGGGACATAGTAAATTAGTTGGCTGGCCGCTGGGTCGCGGCGGTGGTAGTTGTAGTCGACGGTCAGCCCCTTGCCAACCAGCAGCAGGTACTCGGGCTTGCCCTGCGCGAACAGGTAGCGGCAGAAGCGGCGGATGGCTACCGGGGAAGTTTCTCCGTAGCTAAACTGGTCGTAGAGTTGATCAATGTCGATCCACTGCGCCTGGTGGCTTCCCCCTTCGGGCGAACCGCGGTAGGCTTGGTAGGCCGCCACCGGATCGCTGTAGCGTCCCCCCGGCCGGTGCAAATCGGCGTGACTAACCATCCAAAAGGTAGCAGTTGGGTCTATCGTTGTAAATTCTGTTCGCCGAAGGGCGGACGGAGCTTTTGCTTCGCCCAACAGCAGGCGGCGGGGAGTGGTGGTATTGGGTACTACCGCCGTCAGCGCTGCGCCCACGTTGGCCACAATCTGCTCCGGTGCGTCGGATTGGGTGATGTCTAGCAGCACCGCGTTCGAGGGTGGATTGTCGACCGTTAGGTAAGATTTTCCGGTAGAATTTGCTGGTAGGTTTACGATCAGAGTGCTGTCTTGGGCGTTGGGAGACTGGGCGTAGGTCAGTTTTGCGTACGAAAGCGAAACGTTGTCTGCTTTGCCACCCACTCCGTTTACCGTAAGCCGAACTACCAGTTGGTCAGGGCCTACGTCTGACCACTCCAGCGACTCGGTAAGCTGGTAGCTGTCGTAGTACTCGAAGGTGAGATCGGTGAGGGGGCGTAACGAACCCGCGTTGGGGCCTACCTGCACCGTTACGTGGTGGGGCAAGCCATTGCGGCCCGCCAGCACCAGTTTGAGTTGAGGGCGCGGGCCAGTAGGCACGGGGCTAACGACCCGAATCGGATAATCGGCCGATTCGCCCTGCTTCAGGCGTTTCCCCGTCCATCCTTCGCCGTAGTCGAAATTACTAAGCCTCGCTGATATTTTGGTGGTGGCCCCCCGCGGGTACACCCGCCCGGCCGAGAACTCGGAGGCAAAGTGCTGTGCCTCTTCTTTCAGATGAAACGGTTCGGCGGGTAGGTTGCCTACGTTGTTCTCTGAGAAGGTAGCCATACGCTGCCCCACTCCGGCATCGAGGCGCCAGGTAAGGAAGTAGGCGGTAGAATCGGAGTACAGGTTGAGGTAGGGATGGGGCGGTGCTTCGGGAGCTACGTAGAGTTCGGTATCCAGCGTGCCGTCGTTGCGCCGCCCGTAAAATAAAATTTCGTCGGTCGGGTCGAAGCGTGCATCCTGCTGTCCCGACACCGCAATGGCCTGCTCCTGGCCTCGAAAGAAGAGTTGCAAGCGCCGAGGGTCTACTCCCGCCAGGGGGAAACCCACCGCCTGCAAATCGTCGTAGGTGAGGCGGTAGATGCCGGTTTCGCCTACGCTTACTTTGTAATACTGCTGGTTGGGCTTGATCCATTCGTTGCCGAACGCCTGGGCCATAACTCTTCCACTACCCCCTGCAATGAACAGGGAAAAAATCAACCAGCAAACACGTGCCGAAGATGTCATAGAGAGACAACCTACCGAGCAGAAGCAACTTGTCCAAATTGGCCGCCCGGCGCCGTGCTCTGGTTCGTGTAGGGTTAGCGGGATTCAGGAAGTACTCCGGCAACTATTGGCTACTGTCTCCCTGCGCGGCTAGATAATCTAGCGCGTAAGCCAGACAAAACCGCGCACGTTGCCTGTTTCTTTGGGTACGAACATGATCTGCTGCGGAGTGCTTGGCGCTACTACACGCGTAATAAAAGGGAGCGAAACGCAAGGCGCTCGGTGGGGGAACGTACTGTTCGCGGGCGAACACTCACTGTCCGGTAGCGAACACCAGCACAGTCTACCTACCTACTTTATCGGCTGCATTGCTGGTTTTTCGAGCTGGCACGCTTTTTCAGTAAGGTTACGAAGTAGCTATCTGTACTTCGTACTCTAACGCTTCGCCCCATGATCAAAAACTACTTCAAAATCGCCTTACGCAACCTGGTGAAGCAGCGCTTCTACTCGGTGGTCAACATCCTTGGGGTGTAGGACAAAACTCCATTAGGCGCACTGTTTGATGCTATCAATGATTTGTTGCCACTGGTTACTTTTATAGGCAACCCTGAGGTTGGCTAGCTGTTGTGCCCCTTGGAGGGTCCAGCGCTGC
>JBASAY010000161.1:0-4964 GCA_049650865.1 Tunicatimonas sp. | reverse complement strand
CACAGCGCTTCCACTTTGCCACGGATAACAGCATTGGCAATGTGTTTGAAGTTCCAGGTGAGTAAGTAGTCCATCGCGTTAACCGTAGCAATAGCAATGTGGGCTGCGTCCTCAGCCACAGTTTCAGGAATTAAGGTTTCGCTCGATCATCAATTTGGCTAGTTGTAACGCTTCATCCGTAGCATCAAGCAATTTAACTTCATCAAGCTTCTTCAAACGCAATTTCGCTGCTTCATCATCGCCTCGACTTGCTTCCTGCACAACTAGCTGTGAAGCATACAAATCAAAGGCGCTCTTACGATCTTTCCACCACTCCTGAGTTGCTTGTTGGTAAGCAGCTACGCGTAAGTCTCGACTCGGGCGAGAAGTCAAATAACTGATGACGGTCGTCTCAATGTATACTTTGGGTTTCACGTATCTTATTCTTACAGATACAGAGTATACGAGTATCATCACCGGAAGTTAAATCAGAAGTAGTTCATGCAACCAGACAGAAAAAAGCGATTGGCAGAAGCGAGTGAGCGTACCAGCGGCAGCTGTTTTTGGGCAATTCGGCGCGGCACGGCGGGCAGGAGCCGCGGGTGGAGAAAAACACCTCAGGGTAACACTTCACTAACATTTCCTCCGCAAATTTCGTACTAAGTACCTAATCAGAATTATTTACAATTTTGAACGTCATTCCGGAGCGAGCGTAGCGAGACTCGGAATCTCCTGCTACAGCGACGAAAGCATGCCTAAAACGAGCTGCTTCCCGTCTTCGTAGCGGGAGATTCCAGATATTTTTCTTCGCTTCGCTAAGTAAAATTCTGGAATGACGTTTTGTAATTAATTTTGACTGACTACTTACTTGGGCAAGATGAACAAAAACCAAGACACGATAGAACTTCACAGCAAGGCCGGCCGCCTGTACGTCAACCCGGTGGATATTATCTCCAGTAAGCAGGGGCGGCAGGTGTTAGCCCGCTTCAAAGCGTCCTCGATCTACCAATCTATTAAGCAAAGGGAAGGGAAGCCTTCCAGTGCGGCTTAGTCGCCTATGCCCTTTAACCTCCTCCTGCTTCCCCTGGTCGGTGGCTACTACCTACTCGTCACTTCCCGTTTCACCAAGTATATTCACCAGCGCATCGACCGCCAGCGGCTGATTTTCAATTCGGTTTTGGTGGGCATTGTCCTGATCTTTCTTTCTGTCATCATCACCCAAACCCTGGGTTACCTGCTGCCCGCCTGGACCGAAGGGATTAAGCAGGCCGCGCCCCTGCAACTTCCCTACACCGGTACTGCCGTGCTATCACTCTTGTACGGCATCGTTCTCCCGCACCTTTCTAATCTTTTTATCGACAAAACCCGCGCCCTGAGTCGCTCGATCAAGCTAACGGGTAACGAACTGGAGCAACTCATCGACGGCGCGTTTCTGGATGCGTCTCTGGTGTCGTTCACGATGAAGAACGGCAAGGTATACGTGGGTTGGCCGGTATCGCTGCCGCGCCCCTCGCGGGATTCCTACCTGTCGGTGCTGCCGCTGTTCAGTGGCTACCGGAACGATGAGCAGGACGTTACTTTCACCACTGAGTACTGGGATATTTACCAGCAGCGGCAAAACGAGGGCGAGGATGATATGTATCGCGGCTTCCTGCTGGTGCTCGCTACCGGGGAAATCGTAAGCGCCAGCTTGTTTGACCTTTCGGTGTACGATCGTTTTAAGCAGCCTAAGTAAGCTGTCTCTCAGGATACATTAAACGTCAACAGCATAGGTTTGGAATCGGTCCCGGTTCAAGCAACGCCTTGGCAAGTAATGTATCGATTCCTACATCAACCCAATCTAGCTTTTACTCTCGTTTCTGTCCATATTGCGGCCACTGTGAACCAACGTCTGCTCGCCTACCTCCAACTCACCCGTCCGGCCAACATCGTTACCGCCGTAGCCGATATCCTGGCGGGCTTCGCCGCTTCGGGAGCGCTGGTCATGCTTTATGCACTACCCGCTGCCGAATGGAGTGCGCACCCACTGGCCGCATCCTTGGGCTGGCTGGTTTTATCCACCGTCGGACTCTACGGCGGCGGCATCGTCTTTAACGATGTTTTTGACGCGGAACTGGACCGTGCGGAGCGGCCCGAGCGGCCCATTCCCCGGGGCGATGCCTCGGTACGCGGAGCGAGCATCTTGGCAACAGGTCTGCTGGCAATGGGAGTGCTTACCGCCGCCCAGGTATCGCTACTTAGTGCGCTAATCGCTCTGATTGTGGCCGGGTTAGCGGTGCTCTACAACGCCTGGGGTAAGCATCAACGCTTATTTGGGCCTATCAACATGGGACTGTGCCGGGGAGGTAACCTGCTGTTGGGCGTAAGCGCCGTTCCGGCGGCGGTAACTTCCGTATGGTTTCTGAGCCTGATTCCGATTGTGTACATCGCCGCGATCACCATGATTAGTCGGGGTGAGGTGCACGGCAGCAACCGCGCGGCCCTGTGGGGCGGGGTGGGCATGTATACGCTCGTTATTAGCGCGTTGCTGGTGCTGGCAGTCGCAGTTTCAGTATCCGTAGAACTGGTCATTCCCTTCCTGCTGCTGTTGGGGTTTCTCATTTATCCGCCGCTGTTACGGGCGCTGCGTAGCAACGAACCACGTTTGATTGGTTTAGCGGTGAAGGCGGGAGTGCTGTCGCTCATTGTGCTGGACGCTGCCGTGGCCGCTACCTTCGGAGGATGGGTCTTCGGAATTATCGTACTGCTGCTACTGCCGCTGTCGCGGTGGCTGGCTACGCGTTTTGTGGTTACCTGACGCCATTTCTTAATAAACCCGAACGCACCCACCGGGAATTGCGTAATTTTGGGATACTACGAACCGTGCGGTCACCGCCTCCCGATACGTCTGATGAAACTAGACCGTTACCACCTTACCTACTGCACCAATATCCACCCCGGCGAGCGGTGGGAGGAGGTGCAGCATTCGCTACAAACCTACCTGCCGCCCATCCGCGAAGCATTGTCTCCCGATCAGCCCTTCGGCATCGGACTGCGCTTGTCGCATCAGGCTACCGAAGATATCCTATCTGAAAACAAGTTGGAAGACTTTCGGGAGTGGCTGGCCGAAAACAACTACTACGTGTTCACCATGAACGCTTTTCCCTACGGGGGCTTCCACCGGCAGCGGGTCAAAGACGTTGTGCATCATCCCGACTGGACCACGCCGGAACGACTGCACTATACGCTCCGCTCATTCGAGGTGCTGGCTGCACTGCTACCCCAAGAAATGGAAGGCGGGATTTCCACCTCGCCTCTTTCGTACAGATTGTGGCACGCCGACGCAACCGCGTTGGATGCGGTACGTGACCGAGCCACCCATCACCTCGCCCAGGTGGCCACGCACCTGTATCGCCAGCACCAATCCACCGGCCAGCTGCTGCACCTCGACCTGGAACCCGAACCCGACGGAATGTTGGAAACCACCCAGGACGTAATCGACTACTTCAACAACTGGCTGCTTCCCCGGGGCATTCCGTATTTGCAACAGGAGTTGGGCGTGCGTCCCGACGAGGCAGAGCGTGGGCTGCGCACCCACATTCGGATTTGCTACGACGTATGTCACTTTGCGGTGGGCTACGAACGTCCGCGAGAAGTCTTCGACCGCTGGCAGCAAGCGGGCATCAAGGTGGGCAAGATTCAGATCAGCGCCGCCCTGCGCGCCCAACTTCCGGCTGCGACAACCGAGCGAACCGCCGTGACGCAGGCGTTTGCCTCTTTGGTGGAGTCTACCTACCTGCACCAGGTGATTGCCCGCACGGTTGATGGCGAACTCATTCGCTACAACGATCTGCCGGACGCCCTTCAGCACATTGCCGAACCCCACATGCGCGAGTGGCGTACGCACTTTCACGTACCGATTTTTGTTGCGGAATACGGTGCACTGGCGGCTACGCAATCCGATATTGAAGAAGTGCTGGATATTTTGCGGGAAGAGCCGCTCACGCAGCACCTGGAAGTAGAAACCTATACCTGGGAAGTACTACCCCCGGAGATTCGCCTCGGACTGGCCGAGTCGATCACCCGGGAGTTGCAGTGGGTGCTAGAACATTACCGAGCATGAAAAAAACCGTAGTACTAGACGTCGTTGCTTTGTCGCCCCGCGTGGTGGGCCAGCACACGCCCTTCCTTTCCGAGTGGATCGGGCGAGGTAAGCAACTGTCGATTGATCCGGTGCTGCCCGCGGTCACCTGTTCAGCCCAGTCGACCTACCTCACCGGCGAGTGGCCCAGCGAGCACGGCGTGGTGGGCAACGGCTGGTACTTTCGCGACGAGTGCGAGATCAAGTTCTGGCGACAGTCGAACAAACTGGTGCAAGCCCCCAAGGTGTGGGACGTGGCCAAGCGCATCGACCCCAACTTCACCTGCGCCAACCTATTCTGGTGGTACAATATGTACTCATCGGCCGACTACACCGTGACGCCCCGTCCGTTGTATCCCGCCGACGGGCGCAAGCTGCCCGACATCTACACCCAGCCGATGGATTTGCGCGACCGCTTGCAGCAGGAACTGGGTCAATTTCCGCTGTTCGAGTTCTGGGGACCCAACGCCAACATCAACTCCACCCGCTGGATCGCCGAAGCCACCAAAAAGGTAGATCAGTGGCACGATCCCACGTTAACGCTCGTCTACCTACCGCACCTCGATTATAACCTACAGCGCTGCGGGATCAACTTTGATAAGATTGGGGGTGACTTGCGTGAGATTGACGCGGTGTGCCGCGACCTGATTACCTACTACGAGGACCAGGGAGCGCAGGTCGTGTTATTGTCGGAGTACGGCATTACCAGCGTAAGTCAGCCGGTGCACATCAACCGGGTGCTGCGCGAGCAGGGGTACATCACGGTGAAAAACGAACTGGGTCATGAACTGCTCGATGCGGGGGTGAGCCGGGCCTTCGCGGTGGCCGACCACCAGCTGGCGCACGTCTACGTGAACGAAGCAGA
>JBASAY010000160.1:0-20953 GCA_049650865.1 Tunicatimonas sp. | reverse complement strand
TGGGGCGACGCGAATCACTGGAACAAGCTATCTATCCGTTGCTGCTGCTCAGGCGCACGTACTCTTTCTGGGCTTCTTGGAATTCGTTTGCCTGTGGAAACTCATCTACGATTCGTTCGTAGGCAGCCGCGGCGGCCGCCGGGTTGCCACCAGCCTGGTGGGCCAAAGCCGCTTTTTTGAGGTACTGCGGGCTGAAATATTCGTTGGGCTTGTGGTCGGCGGCCCGCTCGTACTGCTCGGCCGCCTCTCCGTACTGCTCCAGCTCCATATAAGCATCACCAACCAACGAGTAGGCTTTGGACTGCACCAGCAGGTCGGAGGCGCTAAAGTCGTTCAGGTGGTCGATGGCCTCTTCGTAGTCGCCTTGCTTTAGGTAAATGACTCCGGAGTAGTAGTGCGCCAGGTTGGCCGCGTTGGTGCCACCGAACTCATCAATAATTTCCAGGAAGCCGTAGTTATTGCCATCGCCATTCAGGGCCAGGTTCAGGCTATCAGCCTCAAAGTAAAACACCGCCTGAAACATCTCTTCCTGCGCGGTGTCGTTCTGGCGGTCTAGGTAGTAGCGGTAGCCGAAGAAGCCTCCGATGAGTAGCGCGATGGCTAAGGCAAGCCCGCCGAGCAAACCGGCGTTCTTCTTTACGAAGTCTTCCGTACCGCTGATCCGCTCGCGCAGCGCGTCAGGATTTTCCAGCAGTTCGTTCGCGTCGTGGTGTTCTTCCTGCTGCGACGTTGGCTTTCTTGTCTTAGGGCCGGTTACTCGGTTTGCCATCTTCTTGGGTTTTTGAGGGGGCGAATTTACAATAGTTTTCCCAAACAGAAAAACAGCAGCAAACGTTTCGCGCGGCTCGGGGAAATTAGATGACTTTCGGGCGGATGAAATACCGACGACCAGCATCTAGCCGCCAGTATTCATCTTCTTGAAACACTAGTGATTAATCCAGAATATACGGATAGTCTTTTTGTACGTACACATCCTTGAGCGCCTCTGAAGGGTCGGGGAAGTCCGATTCGTCGGCAAACTTAATAGCTTCTTCTACCTGCTCCTTTACCTTTTTCTCGATTTCCTTGAGATCATCTTCGCTGGCCATTTTATTTTCCAGGATAGACTTCATGCACTGCACGATGGGGTCTTGCTGCTTGTAGTCTTCTACTTCCTCCTTGGTGCGGTACTTACCGGGGTCGGAAATAGAGTGCCCCTTGTAGCGATAGGTGCGCAGCTCCAGCAGCGTGGGGCCTTCGCCTCCGCGAGCGCGCTCGGCGGCTTCGGCGATGGCGTGGTGCACGTTCTCTACCTTCATGGCGTCTACCGGAAACGAGGGCATATCGTAGGCTTCGCCCAGGGTGTACAGGTCGCGCACGTTGCTGGTGCGTTCTACCGAGGTACCCATGGCGTAGCCGTTGTTCTCGATCAGAAAGATCACGGGTAGCTTCATGGTCATGGCCATGTTTAGCGTTTCGTGAAAGGCTCCCTGCCGCACCGCGCCGTCGCCCATAAAGGTAGCGCACACGTGGTCGGTGCCCTGGTACTGCTCGGCAAAGGCAATGCCTGCGCCCAGCGGAATCTGCCCGCCCACGATGCCGTGTCCACCGAAAAAGTGATTTTCTTTGTCGAACATGTGCATGGAACCACCCTTGCCCTTCGAGATGCCGGTTTCTTTGGCAAATAACTCGGCCATCACCGCTTTGGGATCGGTGCCCAGCGCGATGGGGTGGGCGTGGTCGCGGTAGGCGGTGATGTACTTATCGCCTTCCTTGAGGGCCGTTACCGCCCCCGCCGCGCAGGCCTCCTGGCCAATATAGAGGTGGCAGAAACCCCGGATCTTTTGGCGGCCGTACTGCTGCCCCGCCTTCTCCTCGAAGCGGCGCATCAGGTACATTGTCTCGTACCACCACATATATGTGTCTTTGGAAAACTCGGCTTTTTTAGATTTCGTCTGCTTCTTTTCTTTTGTATTGGTCGCCATGATGGGGTAAGTATGAGTAGGTGATTAGGTTTAAGAAGTCGATAGTTAATAGTCGACAGTCGATGGTCCACAGTTGGCCGTCGTCTATCGACTGTGGACCATGGACTAACCAACTATCGACTTATTAAACATCTCTCGGTCGGCAAGGTTCGCAAAGTAGCACAAAAACCTTCAACTAGTAACCAATGTGGCTCGAAAAGATAGGACTACTCAACTACAAGAACTACGCGGAAGTAGCGATCCAATTCTCGGAGCACATCAACTGCTTTGTGGGAGAAAATGGCAGCGGCAAAACCAATTTGCTAGACGCCATCTACTACCTATCGTTTACCAAAAGTGCGTTTAGCAGCACCGAGCAGCAAAACATGAAGCACGGCACCGCCCTGTTTCTGGTGAAGGGCACCTTCTGCAAGCAGAGCGAAACCTACGACGTTCAGTTTAGCCTGCAAACCGGCCAGAAGAAAGACGCCCGCAACAGCCGGGTGCCCTACGAGAAGCTGAGCGAGCACATCGGCCTATTCCCCGCCGTGCTTATCTCTCCCGACGATACCGACCTGATCCGCGAGCGCAGCGAAAACCGCCGCCGCTTCTTCGACAGCATTATCTCGCAGATCAATCATCCTTACCTCGACAACCTGATCCGCTACAACCACCTGCTGCAGCAGCGCAACCGCCTGCTCAAACAGTTTGCCGAACGCCGCACCTACGACGGCGACCTGCTCGATTCCTACAGCGAGCCGCTGCTCACGCTGGGCCGCACCATCTATGAGGCCCGGCAGGCGTTCACGGTTCAGTTTATCCCTTTGTTCGAGAAGCACTACCGCTACCTGTCGGATGACCAGGAGACCGTGGCGATTCACTATGAGAGCCACTTTGCGCAGCCCGCCTGGCAGGAGAACTTCCATCGGGCCCAGCAGCGTGACTTGGTGCTGCAGCGCACTACCCAGGGCACCCACCGTGACGATTATCGCTTTGAGATAGCGGAGTACCCGGTGAAGAAGTACGGCTCGCAGGGCCAGCAAAAATCGTTCGTGATTGCCCTGAAGCTAGCCCAGTTCGAGATCATCCACCAGCAAACCGGCGTGAAGCCCCTGCTGCTGCTCGACGACATCTTTGATAAACTCGACGACCACCGAATTGCCCAGCTTACCCGCCTGGTGGTAGACCACACCTTTGGGCAGCTATTTGTGACCGATGCTCGCCCCGAGCGCACCCGCCAGATGTTCGCCGCAATTGAAGGAGAGAAGAAATTTTTCGTGGTTCGGCAGGGGGAAGTAGTAGAAGAATTGGTCGAGGAACAGAATGGCTAAGTGCAGCAACCTGGCGCTCAAACTGAGTCTGATGCAGTTTACAACGACTAGTCAAGTAAGCAAGATAGAATTTTAAGATACCGTACTTTTAGAACTTCCTTTCACCGACGGACAGCAGCCTAAGAGAAGCAGTCTTTGCTTACAATATCCGGAGCTGGGTTTAGGTACCATCTCCTTCCGAAGGGTGAGTTGGTGCCGCGATTAGGTGCTGCGGTAGGTCCGCAACGCGGGCGCAGCCCAGTTGGTCCATTACCTGGGTAAGTTGCATCATGAGCAGATTCATGGTGTGGTTGCCGCCCTTCTCCCCGAGTGCCCCCACTCCATACATAAACGCCCGCCCCAAAAAGGTAAACTTAGCCCCACTGGCCACGCAGCGGGCAACGTCGGGACCCGAGCGCACGCCGCCGTCCATCATCACGGTGATCTGGTCGCCGTATTTCTTCGCCAGCTTGCGCATGGGAGCGATGCTCGACTCACCCGCGTCGAGCTGCCGCCCCCCGTGGTTGGAGGCGATGATGCCGTCGGCCCCCAGCCGAATGGCCCGCTCGGCGTCGCGCTCGTTCACGATTCCCTTCACCACCAGCTTACCTGGCCACTGCTCGCGCAACGCCGCCAGCTTTTGCTCGTTGAGTCGCCCATCAAAGGTTTTATTCATAAACTGCCCCAGCTGCTGCAGGTCTAATCCGTCGGGCATGTAGGGCTTCAGTGAGGCAAACTCCGGCTGCCCGTGGCGCAGGGTATTCAGTGCCCAGCGCGGTTTGCCGGTAATCTGGGCGAAGTTGCGCAGCGACATCTTGGGCGGCATGGCCAGTCCGTTGCGGATGTCCTTGTAGCGGATGCCGAAACTGGGCGTGTCGGCCAGCGCAATCAGTACCTGGCACCCGGCCGCCGAGGCCCGCTTCAGCAGGTCGTCGCGTAGGGAGGCCTCGGCGGGGTAGTAAAGCTGAAACCAGAACTGCCCCTCGGTGAGTTCGCCGATGCGCTCGATGGTGCTGGTAGAAACCGTGCTGAGCACGAAGGGCACGTTGTGCTGGTGAGCGGCGCGGGCCAGCACCTCAGGAGCATTGGGCCAGATCAGCCCCTGCAAGCCCAGCGGAGCCACCCCGAAGGGAGCGCCGTAGCGCTGTCCGAACAGTTCGGTTTCCAGCGAGGGAGCGTCGTAGTCTTTCAAGTACTCAGGCATGAGTTGCACCTCCTGAATGTCGGACTTATTGCGGGCCAGGTTCACCTCCTCGTTGGCTCCGCCCGACAGGTACTCGAAGGCGAAGCGCGGCATGCGTTGCTTGGCCTTGGCTTTTAGGTCGGCGATGGATGGGTACTGCGGATTGAAGTAGGTGGCGGTAGGTTGAGACATGGCGATTTCGGAAGCGGGTGCGTAGTAATCAGTCGGGACGGTGAAGTCGGTTCTGACAAGTATACGAATTTGCGGACGAACTACGACGTTAGGCGTGCCAAAGAAAAGGCTTATCGCGCTACCACCTGCAGCATATTTCCTTCGGGGTCGGCGAAGCTGCGCAGTTGCCCGCCGCCGATGGCAGGGACGATTTCACTTAGCCAACGCACGCGCTGTTCATCCAGATGACGAATAGCTTGCGCAAGATCGTCTACCCGCAGGGCCAAGTGCGACCAGCCGGGCGTGAGCACCTGCCGCTTGGGACGGGTGCTGGCGTCTTTCTGCATCATTTCAAACAGGGTGCCGTCGGGTGCTTTCAGGATGTGCACCGGCTTGTTGGGATGCGCAAAAAACAGCATGTATCCTAACGTATCGCAGTACCACTGAGAGAGGCTGGTTAGGTTATCGGCCGCCAGGGCGGGGTGGTCTATTCCGAGCAAGTTTTGCATGGGGAGGTAGGTAATAGAATTTAGTGGACAACCTTTGAGTTATTGCTCGCCAAAAGAGGAATCAGATTGCTTTACGACTGACCTTCTTTCACCGCGAAGTCCACCGCCCGAGCGGCTAGGGCCATGTAGGTCAGCGAAGGGTTTTGGGTGCCGGTAGAGGTCATGCAAGCGCCGTCAGTGACGTATACGTTCGGGCAGGCGTGCAGTCGATTCCACTTATCCAGCAGCGAGGTGGCAGGGTCGTGCCCCATCCGCACTCCTCCCATCTCGTGGATATCCAAACCAGGCGCTTGTTTCGTGTCTATCGTTCTGATATCGGTGAACCCGGCCCGTTCGTACATCTCGGTGAGTTGCTCGTAAAAGTCTTTCATCATCTTTTCGTCGTTCTCGTCGTAACCGACGTTCACCCTGAGCAGGGGCATGCCGTAGTCATCCGTCTGTTCCGCATCCAAGCGTACGGTACTATCTACTTTGGGTATCGTCTCGCCCATCATGTGCGAGCCCACCCCCCAACTACCCCAGCTCGGATTCAGTAGGTTTGCTTTCAGATTAGCTCCCAGGCCTTCGTAGTCCCGGCTCACTATCCGACGCGCACTGAAGCCTGCCGCGTAGCCCCGCAGAAAGTCAGTTTCTTGTTCGTACACATTGCGGAAGCGAGGCAGGTAGCCGCTCGTGGGACGCCGCCCGGTCGTAGTAGTATTCAGCATACCCTCGTAACGGGCCCGGATCTTAGCCCTGTAGTTGTGAAAGGCTACATACTTACCCAGTAAACCACTATCGTTGCCTAAGCCTTCCGGAAAACGGCCGGAGGTAGAATTTAGCAAAATCAGATTTGTGTTTAACGCACTAGCGTTCAGGAAGATAAGCGGTGCGTAGAATTCTATCGCTTCTTTGCTGTGGGCATCTATAACGCGCACTCCTACCGCTTTTTCCCGCTGCGCGTCGTAGATCACCGAGTGCACCACGGCATCGGGACGCAGCGTGAGGTTGCCGGTCTTGGCCGCCCAGGGTAGCGTAGAAGAGTTGCTGCTGAAGTAGCCTCCGAAAGGGCACCCCCGCTGGCACAACTTACGGTGCATACACTGTCCCCGCCCTTGCTCAAGATGAATCGTCTGCGGTTCGGTCAGGTGAGCGCAGCGGGCAATGATAAGGGGACGGCGATCCTGGTACTCCGTCTTTAGTTTATCTCGAAAGTAGGTCTCCACGCAATTTAGCTCCATCGGAGGCAGAAACTCACCGTCGGGGAGATGGTCTAGCCCGTCTTTGTTGCCGGAGATACCCACAAACTTTTCTACGTGGCTGTACCAGGGGGCAATATCTGCGTAGCGGATCGGCCAATCTACCGCGAAACCGTCGCGCACGGGTCCCTGAAAATCATAGTCGCTCCAGCGCTGCGTATGGCGGGCCCATAGTAACGATTTGCCCCCCACCTGATAGCCTCGTATCCAGTCGAAGTCCTGATCCTGGACGTAGGGGTGCTGCTGATCCTTGACGAAGAAGTGCTGCGTGTCTTCGTGGAAGGCGTAGCACCGGCTCACCACCGGGTTAGCTTCTTGTATTTCCCGCGGCATTTGGCCCCGGTGCTCAAACTCCCAGGGCATCATGTTGGTGGTGGGGTAGTCTTTGATGTGAGTAACATCGCGCCCTCGCTCCAGCACCAACGTTTTCAGGCCTTTCTCACAAAGCTCCTTAGCCGCCCAGCCGCCGCTCATCCCTGAGCCAACCACGATCGCATCGTAGCTTCTGGCTTGCTTACTATCAATACTAAAATTAGCCATTACATCACCGTTAAACCGTCAGTAGAAACACAGCCCTGGTACGAACCAGGGACGAGTTGATAAGGAAAATGTTCAGTCAGCACGTACTTAGAGTTTAGGTACCCCTGAATGGCGAGCCCCTTGGTCATGGTCAGAAACGTAGGCAGGCTCGCGTAGGCAGGCAGGGTAGCCAACTGGTGTTCGTCCAGGTCCATTGCCTGCTGCAGCACCGCTTCGTTGGTCGCTGCTTCTTTACTGGGGAAGGCGACCTCCAGATGCTGCTTGGCAAAGGGGGCCAGCTGGTGCAACCCATCGACAAACTGCTGCTGCTTTTCGGGGGGCTCGCAGTCGTCTACCATCACCAGCACGAAGCGATAGAGATTGAGCGTCTCCGCCCCGGCTACCTTCTTTTCCGAAGGAATGATCATCTCTACGATCTGAGCGAGTAAGTCCTGGTGCTTTAGGTCAATCTGTAGATTATCCAGCGCCAGCTGTTCTCGTTCGGGGCTAAAGTTGCAACCCGGGAGCAGGGCAATGCCCCCGGAAGCCAAAGCCAGTTGCTTGAGTGCGTTGCGTCGGTTCATACGGTGCTTGGTCGGTTTTTATTACGTATAAGTAGCTAACGCTATCTCTTAAAGTATAGTTTATCTTCAGCAGAAAGCACACCTTGTGGTACCAACCTAGCTTTGGCGCAATTAATATCTCTTGTTCTGCGCTTGTACCTACAGCTATTTTGCTAATAGTTTCCATGCGATGACTTGATCAACCTGTTGCCCCCGGAAGGGATAAATTCCGCAATCGTACTTCGCTACTGCCCCCCTGCCACTGGTGAAGTATCTAGCGTAATAAGAGACGCTTTTAGATTTAACACATTATCGCAACACTTGTCCGTCATCAACCAGGCGTTTTTTTAGTCGTTGGTAGTCCAAATCCTGAACGGCTAAATTGTTTTCTAAGGCTAGTGCCGCGGCGGTGGCCGCACTCTGTCCCAGAATCATGAATACGGGTTCCATCCGAATAGAGCCGAAGGCGATGTGAGAACTAGACGCACAAACCGGGACTAATAAGTTTTGGCACTCGTCCCGCTGAGGGGTTAAGGATTGGTAAGCGATGGTGTAGGGCTTCGGCACCTTTACTCCGATGTCTCCTTCGTTTTGCACGTAACCGTCGGGTTTTACGTAGCGCTGCACGTTGTGCGAGTCCATCGTGTAGGAGCCCATCCCTACCGGATCAGGGGTCTCTTTTTTTGCCAGCAAATCGTTTTCGGTCATCACGTACTCCCCAATCATTCTCCGGGCCTCCCGGATGTAGAGCTGATGCGGCCAGTGGCCGTTGTCCGTAAACTCATCCTTCGCCAAACCCCAAGTTTGCATCTCCTGCCGAACGGCTTCGGGTACGCTGGAGTCGTTCGCAATAAAGTACATCAACCCCTTTTGATACAGTTCGTGATCCTTGATAATCGCTTTACGCGCTTCGTAGCTCGCTTCGGGATAGTCGTAGTTCATACCGATGTAATCGGTGCTGACGGGTCCGTGGTTGTTAGTATCGGTTTTTCGGTTAGGAATAGGATCAAATTTGTTAAATGTCTCCCCCCACCCTTGTGCGTAGACTCGAGCCAGCAGTTGGTAGCGCGCGGGATCGTAATTAGCTGGTTTAGCAAAAGGCACCCGGTTGTCGGGGTGATTCGAGAGACACATGCGAAAGCAGTACGCCTGAATTTTATTGTCGCCCGAACCGTACTTGCCCGGATCTTCCGATGATACCAGGGGTAGTAATCCACTGTTAGGGTCACCCGGCACTTTGTAGGGACTCGTATCATTTTTAAACCAGTGGGCGTGGTGCAACACCCCCGTTTGCACCCCGTTCCACTCCTCGTCGTAAACACTATTGGCTTCGCGCCCTACGTGGTAGCTCACTCCGGCAGCCGCCATCAGGTCGCCTTCGTAGGTGGCATCGATGAACATAGTTCCCGCGTACACGTTGCCGCTTAGGGTTTCAATGGATGCTATTCGTCCGTCACTCATGGTTACCCCGTCTTCTCGGTCTAGCCACTCATCGCGGTAGACCTCAATATCGTTCTCGGCAACGAAGTCTTCAAAGATTTGCTCGGCCACGTGGGGTTCAAAGATCCACTGGGTGCGCTGGTCCCCGTCAATGGCGGGGGTGCCCTGCCCGGTGTTTCCGTACTCCGATTGTTCCTGCCACGGCCAAGCCTCCGCCTGCTGGTAGTGCGAATACACCCGTTGGTAGAATTCCCGGGCCAGCCCCCCGATCACGCTTTTATCGCCCGTGTCGGTAAAGCCTAGTCCTCCGGCCGAAAGTCCTCCTAGATGTTCATCCGGAGAGACCATGATTACGGATTTTCCCATCTTTTTAGCCTGAACGGCCGCAGTTACGGCGGCCGCGGTTCCTCCGTAGACAATAATATCGGCCTGATAATTCTTTAGGGTTGGTCCTCGCTCGGGCGAAGTGCCGACGAAGCAGAGAATGATCAACGGTAGGGTAAAAAGGTATAAGATTTTAGGTGATGTAGTGTTCATAGTTGACAGGGTGAGTTAGATTACTTCTTAAATGGATTTGCCTGCTTTCGCACTAAAACAACTCATTGGTTCGGAAAACTAGGGTGAGGGGGCGGTTCGCTCACTGGCCAGCAGTTCATTTAGTTGTTGCGCTAACCTCTTCGTTACCTCCGGGTAGGTAGCGGACACGTCCGTTGTTTCCGCTTCGTCAACGGATAGGTCATATAACTGCGCGGACTGATCCTTCCACCCCTGAACATACTTCCATTGCTCCTGCCGCAGGCCATACCGATCTCTGCTGGCTTTGACGACTACTGATTTTCGTATGTTTTCTCGGTTGCCCGTCAGTACTGGCAGCAAGTTGTAGCTATCCTGCGCTGAATTGTTAGGAAGCTCATGGTCTACTATGGCCGCTAAGGTGGCCAGCACATCATTCAGGGCGAAGAGTTCGCCACTAACCGCCCCCGCCGGAAAGTGATCGGGCCAGCGGGCAATCAACGGGGTGCGCACCCCCCCCTCCCAGACCGTTCGCTTGGTACCCCTGAGCGGAGCGTTGGGGTAGTGCACCGGGCCGGACAACGAGGTAGTATCTACCCTGAAGGCTGAGTTGCTAGCGGTCTCCATCGCGATTTCGTTGGAGGCTACGTCGAAGTGCGATCCGTTGTCGCTAGCAAACAGTACGATAGTGTTGCTGGTAAGCTTAAGGCTATCCAGCGCATCTAACAGTCTTCCTATGTAATGGTCCAGTTCGTGTACGTAGTCGCCGTACAATCCGGCCTGGGTCGTGCCGAGAAAGGGTTCGTTGACCGCCAGCGGAATATGGGGGACGTACGGGGAATAGTACACAAAAAATGGTTGGCTGTCATCCTTTTTGTTCTCAAGATAACCGATGGTCCGCTCAGTGATGAAAGGCAGATACTCCTGCATGGTAAAGGGCTGCAAACTTTCGGTACCGGTGGCTGCTTCCACCGTGTAGTAGTCGTGCTTCAGGTAGCCCATCACTTGTTTGTCTTCTAGTATCCAGCACTCACTCGCGCAGCTAAACCCCAGCCAGTCATCAAAACCGTGATCCCGCGGTCCGTCACTGACGGGCTGGCTTAAGTCCAGGTTAGCCCCGTTGTTGTCGGCCCGAAATTCCCCGTATCCGACCGGCTTCTTCCCGTCTGTCGTAGGAAAGGTGGTTCCTAAGTGCCACTTGCCAAAGCCCGCGGTGGTGTAGCCCGCTTCCTGTAGCATTTCGGGTAGCGTCAGCAACTCATCCTCGATCAGCGAGGGTTCGTAGTTAGTCATCACACTGTTGGGCTTCCAACTGCGAAAGGCGTACCGCCCCGTCATGAGCGAGTAGCGGGTAGGTGAGCACACTGCTACCGGACAATACGCATCGGTGAGGCGAATCCCTTCCGAGGCCAAGCGATCTAGATTAGGGGTAGGAATCAGTGAATTAGCATTGTACGCTCCCAAATCGCCGTAGCCCAGATCATCAGCTAAGATGAGAATGATGTTGGGGGGAGGTGGGTCCATGACTGCCGCCTCAGTAGCTTTGGGGGTGAGCAGAGCGATCAGGCTCATTGTTAGAACCAGGCTCTCTTTTAAATACAATCTGATGTTGTTGGTTGCAATCATGTTTTAGTTTTATCAATACCTGAGCTTGACTTTAACGCTTTGAAATATTAGTCGATTTGCTGGCTTTGGGGTTGAAAGATAAATCTCTCCCACCAATAATCATAGAGCAGTGGGTCGTGGGTGGACTTTCGCCAATCATAAAGTGCCGATTGTAATTTTTGTAAAACAGCCTGGTAAGCCGAATCATCCGCTAAGTTCTCATACTCATGGGGATCATCCACTACGTTGTAAAGTTCGTACTCCGGGGGGTTCGCTAGTCGTTCAAACATGGTTCGGGTTAACGTTCCCTCGTACTGCGGGCGCATGGCGTAGAAGTAGGCTGAATCACCATCTACCTGGATGATGTGATTGTCCACCTCTGAATTAAGGTTATGAATAAGCTTATACTGCTGATCCCTCACCGCCCGGCGAGGAAAAAATCCATCATTTCCTACGTGAAAATTAAACTCACTGAAGAGATAATCCCTAAAATTTTCATGGGTCGTATTTTCGAAAAGAGGTACTAACGACTTTCCTGCGGTTTGATAGTTGTTTTCTAGCTGGCACATCGCCAGTAGCGTAGGAAAAATATCCACGGTAGATACTAGTGCTGATGATCGGCTATTATTAGCAACCCGTTCGGGGTACCGAATCATCATGGGCACCTGTACTGAAGCTTCGTAACAGGCTGTTTTGCCCCGGGTGAAGGGTGCCCCGTGGTCGCTCACAAAGATGATGATCGTGTTATCCAACTGGCCAATATCCACGAGCATCTCCCGAACCATACCAATTCCCGCATCTAATCGGGCCACCCCGTTATAATACCCCGCAATTCGCTCTAGCTGCGGCTCCGTATCAACTAACTGAAACGGAAAGCCGCTGACTTGCTCACTGCGGAAAGGCTCTTCGGGGATGCCCTTTATCTGTGAGGAGAATTTAACGTGAGGATCAGAATAATTAAGGGATAGAAAGAAGGGGTTTTCACCAGCCTGGATAAATTCTTTTACTTTCTCAGTAACCTGCCGTACATCTCGAGTGGCGTACCCTTTCAATTGTTGATAGTCAAAGGGGAAAGCCGATTCAGGCTGCACGTGTAGCTTACCGATAATGCCCGTGCGGTAGCCATCCTCCTTTAGCGTTTGCACCAGGTTCGGGATGCCCTTCAGCATAGTAAAACCCCGGTGGGCTAAGCCTATCTGTCCGTTCTGGTGGGGGTATAAACCCGTGAAAATACTACTGCGCGACGGGCTACAAGAAGCCTGCGTAACGTACGCGTTGGTAAATTGCATCCCTTCCTGCGCTAACTGGTCTAAGTGAGGGGTACGCGCGATGCTGTCACCGTAGCACCCCAGGTGCAACCCTAGATCGTCGGCAGTAATAAGAAGCACATTGGGTCGGGACTGCGCGGAGGCGGGAAGCCAGGCTACACCTATTGCGAGGCAGATAAAACCCGCGGTCAGGTGATAAAAAAGAGATGAAAGGATCGTTTTAATAATCATAAGTTGTGAAGGAGGGGCGTAGAGTAGAACTGCTAATCTTCACTCAAGGCTACCCGTAGCGTTACTTATTTGAATAGTTTGAGGTTAACGTTTTGGTATATAACAGCACGTAGTGATACTATCATAGTCTAGCGATTTATTCCGTCTAGTTTGTTAGTGTTCCGATCGCTTGGTTTCCGCTTCCCGCCTCGATGCCTACGCTCAGATCACCCAATTCTTTCCGGTACTTTTCTACCGTAGCCATAATCTCCTGCACCTTCTCGGGGTAGTAGTCCGCCACATCGTACTGTTCCCCCGGATCGCGCATCATGTTGTAAAGCTCGGGCTGGTCCACCACCACTTCTACCTGCGCCCCGCCGTGTCCGTCGTTGCCCGGCTCGGCATCATACGAACTGTAGGTATGGGGTAGCACCAACTTTGCTTATTACTACTCCACTAACAGTTTGCGTACGATGACTTGATCAGCCTGCTGCACCCGAACGTGGTAGAGGCCCCGAGGAAGCGAACCAACCGATAGCTGTACTTCGCTAAGGCCCTGCTAATGCTGGTAAAGCGAGGATGTTAGATTTATCTAACTCCAGTCCAGATATGTACCTAAGCGGTAACGATAGTCAAATAGTAAACAGTGTGCTGGTAGTAATGAGCGTTAAAACCATATGGCACGAGAAAGCTACTATTTAACTCATGTGAATTAAGGAAACGTGAGAAATAAATCTTCACGCTTCCTTAACCACTTAATTGCTTCGCACGCTACCATCCAGGGTTTTGGTCGGCTTGCGTTAGGGCTTCGTTATTGTCAATTTCCTCCTGCGGGATAGGCCACAACAGCACACGAGGGGCGTAATCAAATCCTGAAGCAACCAACACCTCTTCTACGCGGTCGTAGCGTAACATATCGAACCAGCGTTTATCCTCCAGCAGAAACTCTTTCCCTCGCTCGTCAAAGATGATATCCAGGTATTCCTCAGAGGCTAGTCCGGCCGCAAAGTCTACCGTAGGATTGGGAGTGCTAACGTCCTCTCCGTAGGCTCTTCGGCGCACCATGTTGATGTACTCTAACCCCTGCGCTGACAAGCTGCCACTTCCGCGAATTTCAGCTTCCGCGAAGATGTACATCGCGTCCGGATAGCGATAGACCGGGAAGTCATTTCCGTGGTCACCCTGGGCCTCCCGGTCGATGTACTTCTTAAATAGAATGGGTTCGCTGGCGGTCAAGAAGGCAGAATCTTCGGGAGTGTTATACAGGTTTAGGTTACGACGAAGATCCTCGGGATCCCAGGTAGACAGAAAGGACTCCGTGTTACCCAGTATGGTTCTGAACCCCGATGAAGAATAGCCCGCGTTCACATTATGGGTAAACACCGGGAGAGCGCTGCCCAGTCCATCAATGCGAGCGAACTTGATGGAGAATACGTCTTCCGAAGTGGTCTGTCGGTTCACATCGTAGACATCCAACACGGCAGGTTCCAGCGAATATTCACCGGAAGCGATCACGGCCGCTGCTTTCTGTTGGGCCTCGTCGTAGCGCTCCAGGGTCAGGTACACATCGGCCAGTAACAGTTGGGCCGCGCCAACCGTAGCCCGAAACAGCTCGGCGGGAGCCGTTTGCTCCGATTTTGGGTTAAGCCCGGCCTCCGCAATCTGTAGATCTTCTAGAATTAACGCGTAGATCGCATCCACCGGGGCCCGGGGAAAGGAGAAATCAACAATTGCGTCAACTTCTTCTTCTTGCAACGGCACCGCTCCCCATAAGCGCACCAGGTTAAAGTAGTTTAGTGCTCGGACGAAATGCGCCTCGGCAACGATTCGGGTTTTCAAACTTTCATCAATATCTATATTCGGCACGCGGGCAATGGTGGCGTTGGCCCGGTTGATAGACAAGTAGGCCAAGCGCCATATACCGGCAATTCGGTCGATATTTCGGGAGTCCAACTCGTACACGCCGGGAGGCTGGTGCGAGCCTCTTCCCAAGCAGTATTCGGCCTTCATTTCTACCTGCACAAAGAACTGCTGACCGTAGTAACCATTGGTAGCAAACGGCTCGTAGGCAGCGTTTACCACCGCAATCGCATCATCTTCAGTTTGGTAGAATTGCCCATCAGATAAAAAGTCAATGGGTTCTTCATCCAGGTAGCTATCGCAACTCATCGCTAGCGCAAGCGGTAGCATCAGTAGTATCTTTTTCATTGTTGTCGCTTTAAGATTCATATTCTTGTTATTAAAAGCCGAGATTAATACCAAATGTGTAGGTTCGAGCCGATGGGTAGCCCGACAAGTCTAACCCTAGACGCAAATCTGATCCCCCTCCCTGGGTATTAATCTCAGGATCGTACCCCGTATAGTCGGTGAGCGTGAGCAGGTTTTGAGCGCTAGCGTATATCTTCAGTTTACGCAACCACGACACTCCCATCGTAGTAAGCGGAAAGGTGTACCCAACCTGGACATTTCTCAGCCTCAGGTAGGAAGCATCATCTACGTAGGTGTCGGCTCCCCGAAATCTAATGCCTGATCGAGGGCGGGGATAGCGGGCGTCGGTGTTTTCCGGCGTCCAGAAGTCGGTAACTTCCACCAGTTGGTTATACCCGCGGGTTAGCGAGTTGGCACTGCGGAAACGATCAAGGCGGATCACTTCTACCCCTTGCACTCCCTGGAAGAAAATGTTAACGTCGATTCCTCTGTAGGAAAAGTTAGAGTTCAATCCGTAAATAAAGTCAGGAAAGAAGTCGCCCAGAATCGTACGGTCATTATTATTGACTTCGCCATCACCGTCCAAATCGCGGTAGGTGATATCTCCGGTTTCGTCTAGCTCTCCTTCAACAAAGCCGTAGTAGGAAGCCAGCGGCTCTCCTTCTCGGACGATATGAAACGAGCCCGCTGAAGCTCCTCCTGGTAGGGGCGGCGCAAAAACATCATTTCCATCTTTAAGACTTACTATCTCATTCCGGTTACTAGAAAAGTTGCCCTCTACCGACCATTGAAACTCGCCCACCAAGATATCGCCTCCTAACCCCAACTCTACTCCCGTGTTTCTGAGTTCGCCGATATTTTGAATCACATTTCCAAATCCTACCGAAAGGGGCAACTGAATCTGAGCAAGCAGGTTGGACGTATTTTTAACGTAATAATCGGCGGTTAATCGTATCCGTTCGTCAGCGAATCCTAGGTCCACCCCTATATTGGTTTGAGCGGTCACTTCCCAGTCTAGTTCAGAGCTAGGTAAATTCAGAGGGGCCAATCCTACCACAATCTGTTCACCCGACGAAAAGGTATTGGAACTGATGCGTTGCTGCGACAGGTAGGAAGGAATTCGATCGTTACCGGTTTGTCCCCAACTGGCGCGCAGCTTAAGGTTAGAAATGGCGTCGAGGTTCGCTAAGAAAGGCTCTTCGCTCACCCTCCACCCCAGGGCAAAGGAAGGAAAGAATGTCCAGCGATTTTTCTCAGCCACCCGAGAGGAGCCGTCGTAGCGGCCGGTGAAGGTGAACAAGTATTTGTCCTGAAGCACGTAGTTGATTCTTCCTAGTACCGACTGCTGGCTCCAGATCGTGCCCCCGGAGTTAGGAACGTCGATGGTAGCTCCCGAAGCAAGGTCGCCGGTTTCCAGTACGTCGGTCACAAAATCGCGGGAACCAGCGTTGAAGAACCTAAACTCGTTGCGCTGCGAGGTAAACCCGACTACCGCGTTGATAGAGTGATCTCCGAACGATTTGCTGTAATTGAGCGTGTTTTCGTTCAGGATGTCAACGGTTTCCGAACTGCCTATAAATGCCACTCCGTTAACGTTAGTGCCCGGAATGGTTCGGCGGGTGTAGTTGTCCCGACGGCTATTGGAATAGTTTACACCCAAGGAAACCTTGGCAGTTAGTCCTTCTAATAGCTTATACTCTCCGTACATTACGTTAAATAAACGAGTAGTCTTCACCTCTCGCTTCCGCTGGGTAATTTCGGCTACGGGATTGTTTATCGGGTCGTTAAACCCGTTGTATTCCAAAATATCCATTTGGGCAAACGCTCCGTTTTCCCGCACCGGGCGGGTGGGATACGCCGCCAGGGCAGAAGCAACCGGACCTTTGTCCTGTCCTTCCGGAATATCGTTCTCAGTTACCTGGGCAGCCTGGAAACTATTCGAGAGCTTAAAGCGCCCCAGTTGCTTGTCAATATTGGCGCGTACGGTTCCCCGAACGAAGTCCGTGTTTTCCACAATTCCGGTTTGGTCAAAATAGTTGGCCGAGACCAGATACTGGGTACTTTCGTTGCCGCCATTCACCGACAATGCGTAGCTCTGAATCGGGGCGGTTCGGAAAATCTCATCCTGCCAGTCCGTATCTACAGGAAAGTTGTTGAGGTCGGGGAAGGGCACTTCGGTACCGCCGTCGTTGAGCACGCGGGCGTTGGCAATCTCGGCAAACTGCCGGGCGTTCATCACATCGATCGTGTTGGCCACCTCCTGCACTCCGTAGAAGGCATCAAAGTTGATCGCGTCGCTGCCTTTACTGCCTCGTTTGGTGGTGATGATAACCACGCCGTTGGCTCCGCGCGAACCGTAAATAGCGGTGGCGGAGGCGTCTTTTAGTATCTCAATGGATTCGATATCGTTGGGATTAATACTGTTGAGTCCCACTCCTCCGATAAATCCATCCACCACGTAGAGCGGGTCGCTGCCTCCCAGCACCGAATTGGCTCCGCGAATGCGTACACTTAGTCCACCTCCGGGCGAATGAGAATTCTGGATGACCTGCACTCCCGGGGCTCGCCCTTGCATAATCTGTTGCACATCGTTAACGGGTAGTGCGGTAATTTCTTCTTGCGAGATCGAAGACACCGAGCCGGTCAGGTCACTCTTCTTCACGGCGCCGTAGCCTACCACTACCACTTCGCTAAGCGACTGAATATCAGGGGCCATCTCGAGGTTGATCACCGTTTGGTTGCCGATGGCTAGTTCCTCACTCGTATAGCCTACCGAAGAAAACACCAGCGTTTCGGCATCGTCGGGGGCGGTAAGGCGGTAATTGCCATTAACATCGGTAACCGTTCCGATAGCGGTTCCCTTCACTACGATGTTCACGCCCGGTAGGGTTTCGCCCGTAGCTAAGTCGGTGACCTGCCCCGTGATGGTTTTTTCTACCACCGCCTGGGTAATAACCGGCGGGCGGTTTGGTAAAGATCGCCGACTTCCGGGAAGCGTTAGAGAAGTTGAGGCAGGGCTTGTTTGAAGCTTATCCAACTTCTTTCGGCGCTTTGAAGCTTTAATCACGTACACCCCTTCTTCAATCCTACGCGATTCTAATCCGAACGGGCGCAGTAGCTGAATCAGCGATCCCTCCAGATCATCCGTCACGGGGAGGTTGTCCTCGACCTGTTTGTCTTCGACAATGGCATGATCAAACACGATGCTCACCTGGTAGGTCGATTCGAGATCAATCAGTACGGACTCTAACGAGCGAGAGGTTTGTTCGGGCGCCGAAGGCATTGATACGGAAGGCGTCTTTCCGCTGGCGAGCAGTTGCGGCAGTGCGGGGGTTCCCCATAGCATGAGTCCGCCGATAAGCAGGCTGGGCTTCCACCAGTGCCACTGCCGAATGAGATAGGAAAAGTTTTGCATCATGGTTACATTTAGGGTTTAATGATCAATTATTACTCAGATTCGGTCTGCCTGGGTCCCGCCAAGAATGCAGGCGACCGGATTTGTTTTCTCAGGGCGCGGGGCCGTCGCCTTTTTGCAACGTCACCCGGTTGCCGTCGCGGATGGCTTGCACGCCCATTGATTCGGTTAGTATCTCTAAAAAAATTTCTTCGCTGTGGGTAGGAATAGAACCCGTAATCCGCTGGTCCGCCCAGTCGTCTTCCGATAAGCTTACCTCCCAACCGTAGTAGTCTTCCATGATCGTAGCCACCTCGGTAATCGGCGTCCGCTTAAACAGTAACTTCTGTTCCTGCCAGGCCAAGTAGTCCTTGGGGTCTACCAGTTGCGTGGTTAGCGCTGCCGACGGTGAGGTTAACGCTACCAGTTCACCCGGCTTCATCACTAGTTGCTCGTTGTGCTTGGTGGCCAGTCGCACCCGGCCATGCTCCAGCACCACCTGGGTAGCTCCCCGCCGTTCGTTCACATTGAACGCGGTGCCCAATACCTCCACGTCTAGGTTTTCGGTATGAACAATAAATTTTACCGGCTGGTTTGCCCCCACTACTTGACCTATCTTCTTCACCTCAAAAAAGGCCTCGCCCTCCAACCAGGCTTCCCGAATGTGTTGATCATCGTTGCTAAAGGTTAGCGACGAATTGGCGTTGAGCACTACCTTCGAGCTATCGGGCAGCCAGATCGTCTTGGTTTCCCCGTAATCGGTGGCGTAGGCCAAGGTCGGCGACTCGTTGCGTGTGGTTAGCAAGTAAAAAAGGCTTACCATCAGCATAAGGCCACCCAGCACCGCGGCCGCCCGGTACCAGTAAGAAACAGCGGGGCTTTTTGGGGACGAACGAAAGACGCGCTGCAGTAGCTCAGCCGCTTTGGCATCGGGTAGGCTTTTATCCTCGGACTGTTCGGCCCACAGTTGATCCATCACTTCGTGGTAGGCCTCTTCGTTACCCGACGCGCTGAGGTACTCGAGCAGCTTCGCCCGTTCTTCCGCACTGGCGGTTCCCTGTAGGTATTTCTTAAGTAAGTGTTGCGCGTGTTTCAATGTACTGTCTTTAGTAGTACTACAACCCGGGCGGGGGGAGAGGACTACTGGGCGCGCAACTTTTTCTAGAATAGTGCATTAATGACCAAATAACCCACAAAAAAGCTAATGTCGGTATGCACCCGGAGGTGGGCTTTGATGGTTTGAAGGGCTCTGATCACGTGATTCTTCACGGTGTTGGGAGAGATTCCCAGACGCTGCCCAATTTCTTCGTGCGTCAGGTGCTGGTCTCGGCTCATCCGGTATACCCGTTGCTGCTGCGTGGGTAACTGACAAATAGCCACCTTGACCAGCTGCTTCAGGTTGGTATAGTTGATGGCTTCTTCGGTGTCGTTATGAAACTGAGGCGTCTCGTAACGAACCCGTTGCTTTAGCGCCTCCTCCGCAGCCATTTTCTTCAGAAAATTGAGCGATAGATTGCGGGTGATGGTGTAGAGGTAACCCGCTAAAGGTTTCTCCAGATCAAGTCGGTGGCGATCGTTCCAAACCTTTAACAGCGCATCATGAATAATTTCCTCAGCCAGCTCTTCTGATTTGGTAAAGCGGTAGCAGTACGAAAACAGGCGATCTTTGTACGCGTAGAACATCTCCTGAAACGCCCGTTCGTCTCCTTGCTGGATACGCCTTACCAGTGCGGCATCAGAATCATCTCTTCTTGGTTGCATAGCGCTAAGCTTACTTCATCCCACAATATTCTAAAAATTTCGGTTACAACAAAGATATTTTAAATCATAGCCACTATTAATATCCAGAAATTACAAATTATCAATAGTGTAGTTTTTACCGCGTTACTATTCTTAGAGCCCACAATACTTGGTTCTCTAAGCTGATTGCTCGACTTGTTCATTAGCACATGCGTCGCATGAGAAGGCAAAAAAAGAAGTCTCCGCAGTTGGAGACTTCTTTTTAGTTATCAGCGAAGACGGGGCAAGCCCCCGTCCGGCGTTGTACTACCGGCGCAGTAGCACCCGCTGTACCGTGCTTCGCTGGGCATTCGTTACCTGGATGGTGTATATACCATCGGCAAAGGGCGACAGATCAAGTTCGGTCTGCACCGCTTCCAAGGGTTCGTCCAGTTGAAGCACTACCTGCCCGTTCGCGTTGATCACCCGCACTACCGTTGGCCCCTCAAACGCGCTGCCGTACTCCAGCGTCACGTTTCCTTGAGATGGGTTCGGGTAAGCCACCGTTGCTCTGGTAGGTTGATCAACCATCACTTTCTCCTTGGTAGCGACACTGCGCGCGTTCTTATCGTCATCGCAGCGTATCACGAAATAGTCGAACCACCTTCTTTCCGCTACCACCTTGTCGCAAGATACCTGCCCGATTACCAAGAATATGCGGCCTAAGCGAGAACCGGCGAGTCTAAATCGTACGTCTACCATCGTGCCAGCCTCTACCTGCCACCCCCGGGGGTGCGTGTACCCGTCGTCGTTGATGGCAATCGCATCTATGTACTTGCCATCCTCGCTAATGCCGGTAGGCTCGTAGCGCCATCCGTAGCGGCGATCCACCCCGCGCACGTCGGGCAGCAACGAAGTGTTATGGCGGAAACCACTCTTGCGTAGCGGCTTGATCGAGCAATCGTTGTGAAGCTCCCAGGCTCCCGCCTGGCCGTCGGTTCTGATTCCGGTGATCAGCCCTATCATGTAGGTCTCTCGCCGATGGAAAGTATAGTAGGGCACATCGCTCACGGCGACCACCTCGGCCATATCAGCGGGGAAATCGGCGGCGGTAAACGTGCAATCTCCTATCTGGTACGTAGTAACCTGCTCGGTATTGA
>JBASAY010000159.1:0-62659 GCA_049650865.1 Tunicatimonas sp. | reverse complement strand
CTGCTCGTTTTTCATAAGTACATCATTTCTATGATTGCAGACATCTAAAGATTTAATTATTAACGATCATAGACTACCACTACCCGCCCCTAAGGCTGTGTAACCTTAAACACGTGGGCGGGCATCAGGTAAGGATTCAGTGATACGTAATTCCATTCGCCCTGCCAGGTATAGTAGCTGTCGCTGAGCATGTCGTACAACTGGAAGGGACGGTCCCAAGCCAGACCCAAGTCTTCCAGGGGCCAGCGTACGTGGCCACTCTGCGTATTATAGGGATCCATATTCACCGCCACCAGCACCACGTTGCCACTGGCCTCATCGTGCTTGCCGTAGCAAAGCAGTTGGTCGTTCTCCGAGTCGGCAAAGTGCACATTGTAGGTGGTTTGCAGGGCCGGGTTCTCCTTGCGAAACTTATTAAGCAGCGTAATCACTTCGCGGGTGCGGGTTTCAGCGTCCCAGTCCCAGTGCTTCACCTCGTATTTTTCGGAGTCGATGTACTCTTCTTTGCCCGGGTAGGGGTCGTTCACGCCCAGTTCGTACACCGGACCGTACAGTCCGTAGTTTGAGGACAGCGTAGCGGCCAGGATTACGCGCATCAGGTGGGCCGGTTCGCCGCCGTACACCAGTGCGGGAGTAAGGATATCGGGCGTGTTGGGCCAGAAGTTGGGGCGGAAGTACTCGCGCATGGGTCCCTGGGTGAGCTCCACCATGTACTCCTGCAGCTCGTAGGGCGTGTTGCGCCACGAAAAGTAGGTATACGATTGGGTATAGCCGATCTTGGCCAGCCGCTGCATCACGCGGGGGCGGGTAAAGGCTTCGGCCAGGAAGATCACGTCGGGGTGCGCTGTGCGCAACTCCTTGATGCACCACTCCCAAAAGGGAAACGCCTTGGTGTGCGGGTTGTCCACCCGGAAGATCAGCACGCCCTGCTCGATCCAGTAGTCGAACACGCTCTTGAGTTCCTGCCACAGGTTCTCCCAGTCTTCGGTCTCGAAGTTGATAGGCAGAATGTCTTCGTAGCGTTTGGGAGGGTTCTCAGCGTACTGCACCGTGCCGTCCGGCCGCCACTTAAACCACTGCGGGTGCTCGGTAACCCAGGGGTGATCGGGAGCGCACTGAAAGGCAATGTCCAGCGCGATTTCAATATCCAGTTTCTCGGCCGCTTTCAGCAGCGCTTTAAAGTCGTTGAGGGTGCCTAGTTCGGGGTGGATAGCCTTGTGACCGCCCTCGTCCGAGCCGATGGCCCAGCACGAACCGGGGTCGCCGGGCTGCGCGGTGACGGCGTTGTTGAGTCCCTTGCGGTTCTTCTTGCCGATGGGGTGGATGGGGGGGAAGTAGAGTACGTCGAAGCCCATCTCAGCCACGCGGGGCAGGCGTTTCTGGGCATCCTTAAAGGTGCCGTGCCGTCCCGGCTCACGGGAAGCCGAACGGGGGAAGAACTCGTACCAGGAGCTGAACAGCGCCTTCTTCCGCTCCACCGCTACCGGATAAACCTCCGGGTAGGTAGTGCCGGTGTCGGTTTGGTAGCACTGCTCCATCACGTAGCTCATGCGGTCGCTCAGGCTGGTGATTACCGCTTCGCCTACGGTGTCGTCGTCGGCCGATTTCAGCGACTTAACGGCGTCTTTAAGAAATTGCTTATCGGCCTTGGTAGCGTTGTTGGCGGCCTGCTCAATCATCTCCGCCCCAATCAGTAGTTCGACCAGCACGTCTTGGTTAGCGTCCCACTTTTTGCGCAGTCCGTACTGCCAGGTGCCGAAATGGTCGACGTAACCCCGAACGGTAAACTCGTAGAAACCTTTCTCTTCCGGAATGAAGGTGCCCGTCCAGCGATCATTGATGCCGGGAGTCATAAAGACGCGCTGCCAGTCTTTGTCGCCCCGTTGGCGGTACAGGGCGGTGGCTTTCACTTTATCGTGCCCATCGCCGTACACATCGGCCTGCACGTCGACCGGCTCACCGACGACGCGTTTGGCGGGATAACGTCCGTTTTCAACCTGGGGGGCCAGGTGCTCCACCACCACGCGGCGGCGGCCGTCATTAGGGGCGGGGGTGGGGGTTGATTTCTTCTTTCTGGTAGGTTTAGTTGGTGGTTTGCTCTGCATAGTGGTGGTGAAATTTCAATCGCGAATATAGCGGAATGTTATAATAATCCTGAAATTCGGTTAACTATATCTTTGCGTACGGCAATCGGTAGGTCAGTGGCAAAAACAAACACCCGGTGCCGTTGTTCGTTGATGATTCAATTGCTCAATTGCTCAATTGCTCAATTGCTCAATTGCTCAATTGCTATTCATTCTTCCGTTCAACCTTTTACTCTATCAATGATGCAAGACCCTTCCGAAACCAATAAAGCGCTGTTCGAACAATTTATTCAATTGCTCAACGAGCAACGCCTCGACGAACTTTCTACGGTAGTAGATCCCGAGCGCTACCACGAGCAGTGCGTGGGCTACGCGCCGGGCTGGATGAACCTCTACGAGGCTAAGCAAAACCTACGGAAAGTATATAAAGGTATTCCCGACCTGCACGCCCGCATCGAAACCATGACCGCCGAGGGCAATACGGTGACGGCCCGGATGACGATCACCGGTACGCACGGGGGGCAGTTGTTTGGTGCTCCCGCCACCGGTCGGTTCTTTCAGGTAAACGGCTTTGATACGGTAGAGATAGAAGACGGCAAAATCGTGCGCCGCATCCAACAGGCCGATCTGGCCGGGCAGATGGGGCAGTTGTTCGGCCCGTGGCTGAAGGGTGTCGGGGTACTGTTAGGATTTGGCGTGGTGGGGATGGGCGTAGCGCTGTTACGCCGCTGAATTCCCAATAAAACGCCCTCCACCCGTACAAACCGATTAATAATCAGCGCAGTAAGCGACTACTCACGATATTTCTATGAAACTATTCAACTGCCAGAAGTGCGGGCAACTGCTCTACTTCGAAAACACCCGCTGCGTCAACTGTCAGAGTCCGCTGGGCTTCTCGGCTCCGGCCATGAACCTGCTGGCCCTGGTGGCGCAGCCTAACGACACGTTTACCGCCTTCGGACAGGAATCAGAGCACTTTCGCTACTGCCAAAACGCCCAACACCAGACCTGCAACTGGCTGCTGCCGGCCGACAGCTCAGAAGAGTTCTGCGAAGCGTGTCAACTCAACCGCACCATTCCTAACCTGGGGCACGCCCCTAACCTGAAACTGTGGCGCCAGCTGGAGGTGGCCAAGCACCGCCTGGTGTACTCATTAATGCGACTGCGCCTACCGATCGTCAGCAAAGAGCGGCAACCCGACACCGGTTTGGCCTTCGACTTCTTAGCGGATCAGTCGCTGCCTTCGGGCCAGGTGCAGCGCGTCATGACCGGCCACGCCGACGGCCTGATTACTATCAACATCAACGAGGCCGATGACGCCCTACGGGTGCAAACCCAGCAGTCGATGGGCGAGCGCTACCGTACGCTGCTGGGCCACTTCAGGCACGAGGTGGGGCACTACTACTGGAACCTGATCGTGCTGGATACTCCGTACCTAACTGCCTTTCGGAGCCTGTTTGGAGATGATCAGCAGGATTATGGCAATTCGTTGAAGCGTCATTACGCCCAGGGGGCACCCGAAGACTGGTCGTCGCGATTTATCAGCGCCTACGCTAGCTCGCACCCCTGGGAGGACTGGGCCGAAACCTGGGCGCACTACCTGCACATGATCGACACCCTGGGCACCGCCTACGCCTTCGGGATGCACGTGGCCCCCCGCGCCGCCGACGGTTCTACGCTGGCAGCAACTATCGATCATGATCCCTACCAAACCGTTAACTTTGACCTGCTTTACGCGCAGTGGTTACCCCTCACGGTGGCCATGAACAGTATCAACCGTAGTATGGGTCAACCCGATTTATACCCGTTCGTAATTCCGCCACCGGTAGTAAAGAAGCTTAAGTATGTGCACACGGTTTGTCAGGCGGCTACGGACAGATACATAAGTCAGGGTAGTTGATGACCAGAATTTCTATTAGTACCGTGTGCTTATGCTACCCAGGTACTCAACCCTAACTACTGTTTTTAGCCGCTAGTTGGCTGCGGGACGCACGTAGTAACCCGCCGGTTTCCATTCTCCGGCTGGGTTGCGGACCATTATCAGCGTCTCGACCGCGTTTTCTAGTTGGGTATACGAACTGCCGTAGGTGATTACAATGTACTCACCCTTTGGGGCTCCTGGTAACGTAGTAGTATATTCTCGTCCCTGCGGCGCCCGAGAGAGTAGCGGACCCAGGGGGCCTAGGGTACTTTGTAGGGTTTGCTCCCATGCGGTTTGGGTGACCTGCTGGCGAAGAGCCGACGAAACTCGGTTCCAACTTGCCGCATACTCCATACTATCAATTAGGGCTATCCAGGCGTCAGCGGTATCTTGCGCTACCTGCTGCTCGGTAATTGAGATCGAGGTAGAGTCGGTGTCTTGCCCCCGTACTGCTCCGCTAAACAGTAGCGACATCAGTAAGAAAAGCGTCGGTAAAGCGGACCAGTTGTTTGTTCTCATAGTGTAATGGGTAGGGTAGCCAGGGTAGTGCCCCAGGCCAGGTGCATCAGGGCGTTATCTTAGACTTCCTCAAACTGAATGCTAAAGTGTTCAACCGGTTTATCTAGCTCCTTCACCAACTCGTCACCGGATTTGCGGTCGTGCGCAAAATGGTCGGGAAAGGAGGCGTTATCGAGCGGACTGTTATCAGGCGCGCGAAACGACTGGGCAGTGGTTAGGGTAGCGATAAACACCAGAGAGGCAAAGCCAAGTAACAACGACTTGATCATAGAAGGCTGATTAAAAGGTAGAAAGCCCCGTACTACTTCAGGAGCTTTCGCTTGATGACGTACACGGAGCCGTCTACCAGCGCATCAACCAAGCCGTTGCGCACCGAACGAATTTTGAGAATTTGGTAGGCAGCCACTCCGGCTACCAGGCCTAGCACAATTTTTCCTATTGGATTCATAAACAAGGATTACTGATTTTGAAATTAACCGAGCGGCGAAGTTAAATGTTTGTTCGTCATTTCAGCAAGTTTGCCGAGGATTTGTCACAACGATTTTTTTAAACATCCTGGTTCTTCTATATTTGCGCCGTGTTTCGCGAAACCGGGTATAATGAACCAAGGTATTAGCAGTTCTGATTTTATGTTCTGATACCGCCCAGCGCGGTGTTTTTTCTTTTTATAGCGTCCTAAATTATAAACTTCATGCATCCTATTATTTATCTCATCCCGCTCTTTGGTGTTGTCGCGCTGGTGTTTACCGCTATCCGCTCGGCTTGGATCAATAAGCAAGACCCTGGGGATGCCAAGATGCAGGAACTGGCCAAATACATTGCGGACGGAGCGATGGCTTTTCTGCGGGCCGAATGGAAGGTGTTATCTTACTTTGCGGTGATCGCCGCTATTTTGCTAGCCTGGTCGGGCACCACGGTAGAAACCTCTAGTCCTATCATCGCGGTTTCCTTCCTCATCGGAGCTTTTCTGTCGGCTTTTGCCGGGTACATCGGCATGAGTGTGGCCACCAAAGCCAACGTGCGCACCACCCAAGCGGCCCGCACCAGCCTGTCGCACGCCCTGCGCGTGTCATTCGCCGGAGGAAGCGTAATGGGCCTAGGGGTAGCCGGACTAGCCGTGCTGGGACTGGGTAGTTTGTTTATCGTCTTTTTCCAGGTGTTTGTGCTTAGCACCGGGGCGTCGGTCAACGGACTAGAAATGGAAAAGGCGCTGGAGGTGCTGGCGGGCTTCTCGCTGGGAGCCGAAAGTATCGCCCTGTTTGCCCGGGTGGGCGGCGGTATCTACACCAAAGCAGCCGACGTGGGTGCCGACCTGGTTGGTAAAGTGGAAGCGGGGATTCCGGAAGACGACGTGCGCAACCCCGCCACCATTGCCGACAACGTGGGCGACAACGTGGGTGACGTAGCCGGGATGGGGGCTGATTTATTCGGCTCGTACGTGGCTACCATCCTGGCCACCATGGTGCTGGGGCGCGAGATCACGTCGCAGGATGACTTCGGGGGCATTGCCCCGGTGCTGCTGCCGATGCTGATCGCCGGGCTGGGACTGATATTTTCAATCGTCGGCACCTTTTTCGTGCGCATCTCCAAAGAAACAGATAGCGTACAAAACGCGCTGAACCTGGGTAACTGGTCCTCTATCATCCTCACGGTGATCGCTTCGTACTTCCTGGTAATGTATATGCTGCCCGACACCCTGATGATCCGGGGGTACGCCTTTAGTGCCCTCGATGTGTTCTGGGCGATCTTCGTCGGACTGGTGGTGGGTGCGCTAATGAGTATTATCACCGAATACTATACCGCCATGGGGCGTAAGCCGGTCAACTCCATCGTGCGACAGTCGTCTACCGGGCACGCAACCAACATCATCGGCGGATTGTCAGTCGGTATGGAATCTACCGTACTGCCCATCTTCGTGCTGGCGGCGGGCATCGTGGCATCCTACAGCTTCGCTGGACTCTACGGAGTGGCCATTGCCGCCGCCGGAATGATGGCCACCACCGCTATGCAGCTGGCCATCGACGCTTTCGGACCCATCGCCGACAACGCGGGGGGCATCGCCGAGATGAGCGGACTGCCCGAAGAAGTACGGGGCCGCACCGATAACCTGGATGCGGTAGGAAACACCACGGCGGCGGCCGGAAAGGGTTTCGCCATTGCCTCAGCTGCCCTCACCGCCCTGGCCCTGTTTGCGGCCTTTGTGGGCGTAGCGGGCATCGACTCGATCGATTTATACAAAGCACCCGTGCTGAGTGCGTTATTCATTGGGGCGATGATTCCTTTTATTTTCTCGTCGTTGGCCATCGCCGCGGTGGGCAAGGCCGCCATGGATATGGTGCAGGAGGTGCGTCGGCAGTTTCGCGAAATTCCTGGCATCATGGAATACAAGGCCAAGCCTGAGTACGAGAAGTGCGTCGCCATCTCTACCAAAGCTTCTATTCGCGAGATGCTACTACCCGGAGCCATCGCGCTGCTGTCGCCGATCATCGTGGGCTTCGGACTCAAGGGAGTGTTTGCCGAGGCTTCCTCGGCCGAAATTCTAGGAGGTATGCTAGCGGGCATCACCGTATCGGGCGTGCTGATGGGCATCTTTCAGAACAACGCGGGCGGCGCGTGGGACAACGCCAAGAAGTCGTTTGAGAAGGGGGTAGAAATCGACGGTAAGATGGAGTACAAAGGCTCGGACGCGCATAAGGCTTCCGTGACCGGCGACACCGTGGGCGATCCGTTCAAAGATACCTCGGGCCCATCGATGAATATCCTTATTAAGCTCACTTCTATTGTGGCGCTCATCATTGCCCCGCACATTGCGGTAGACGGAGTGCACGACGATGAGTTGGGAGAAACTACGCCTCAGGAGCAACGGGATATTCAGACAATCGAACCTGAAGCGCAGACAATAGAAAATCCAGCCAATTAATCGAGTGCCTCTGGCGCCCCAGTAGAACTTGGTCGCCCCAAACCAGGCGACGGCGAACTACTCTTTTGGCAACCAGAGGCACCCGCAAGTAACTATACTGGCTCTTTTGCCAAAAGCCACTCTTGTCCTTCGGCTACGGTATCAAAGTACTGGATGGTTACTCCTTGTACGTGCGCTAAGGTGTCTTCTACCGACATTTGAGCGAAGATATCGGGTGATACGACCACCGCGAAACGTTGGTAGCCAACGGCCAATGCCCGTTCCAACCAATCAGTGTACGACCACTGTTGATCCGCTTCACTCAGTGCCCCCAGGTCGGTGGTATTGCTAAGCAGTGATCCAGTTTGGTGCTTTTCTAAGCTGTCAATAGCTTGGTTCATACCGATTTTAAACTCCTCCGAAGTAGGTGCAGTTTTCCAAACGATTTCAACCGACTCAGTGCGCTGGTTGTACTGAATGTTTACGTAACTGTTGTCTAAATCAATCATAACGATAGTTTTATAGGGTTTAACATTTATTTTCTAAATTGGGCAAGCTCTTCGGCTTGCTGCTGTACTTGCTCGCGCAGCGCTTGCTCCTGCTGCTTAAACTTTTCTTGCACCTTCACCATCATCTCGCTTCGTTTGGCGATTTGTTCAGTGGCTCGTTTCATCTCAGTTTCTTTTACCAGGGCGGTTTCTTGCTGCGCTTCTTCTAGCTCGATTACCTTGCTTTTAAGTATTTCCTCGCTCTGGCGAAGTTCGTTTTGCAAGCGCTCCTGCTGTTCTTGCGTGGCTTGCAACTCCTCCATATTCTGCCGAATCTCTTCTTCGGTTGCTCTCAGTTCTTCAGCCTGTTGCTTCGATTCTTCGAGCATCATCTGATTATCCACGTTAGCGCGCACGGTAGCCAGGGTAGAAGCAATGCTCTCGCCCAACTTTTCCAGAAAGGCGATCTGGTAGTTGGCAAAGGCCTGAAAAGAAGCTATTTCCAGTACCCCGTACACCACCCCATTAACCAGTAAGGGAATAAGCAATAGGTGACCGGGCGTGGCTTTTCCCAAACCCGAAGTGATTTCCAGGTAGTCGTCCGGGATATCCGTTAAGTAGGTAGACTTTTTTTCCAGATACACCTGACCTACCAAACCCTCGCCCGCGGCAATCTCTTTTTGCCGGTATTTCTTACGACTATAAGCGTAACAGGACACTAACTCCAGCACAACCTCCTTACGATCATCGGGCTGGGTGGCAATAAATAATCCACCCTGGTTGGCTTCCATATATTTAACCAGGCTCATAATGATGTGGTCACTCAGTTGCTGGATATCCTGGTTGTTAGACCGAAGAATCTCGATAAACTGGGTTAAACCGGTGGTAGACCAGTTTCTTTCTCGCTCTTCCAGCGCGATTTTCTGCATTTGATCGCGCATGCTAAGCAGCGCAGTGCGTAGGTTATTGTCAAGAGTAGCCTGTTCGGCGACGGTGTATTCAACCTGCAGATTACCCGCTTCAATTGCTCTGACAAATTCGGTGGCGTGCAAAATTCGGGTTTGTAGGTTGTTCATTGTCTCGAAGGGAAGCTGCAACGCTGGGTCGGAGAAAGTGGGTTGTTCATCGTTCTGGCTACCCATACAAGCCGAATGGGCGGCCTGCTGTAGCCGCAACACCGGCTGAACCAGTCCCTTTCGCACAGCGATGGATAAGAAAACCACCGTGGCCTGTCCCGCGATCAACCACAGCTCATCGTAGTAAGCGTTTGGATCTCTACCGTACCAGTAGCCGATAAATATCACCGAAGCCAGCAGAACGGTCAGGAGTAACACCCACCGTTCTGCCTTCAGCGATTGCGTGATTTCAGTCATGGTTCAGTTTGATCACTACGCGGCCCGTATTTTTTCTTTGGTAAAGATAATCCATGGCGCTGCTTACCCTGTCTAGTCCAACAAACTCCTGCGGGTCTACCCGCACCGTTAACTGCTGGGCGGCCGTTAGCTGGATGAGTTCGCCCAGGTGCTGCGGGATCAGTTCGGGAAAGTCACTGTAGAGGAAAGCGCGTACCGAAGCAGATTTCCACAGCAGTTCGTGGTAAATACGCGGAGCCTCTACCGGCTGCGCCCCGCTGGTGTATTCGCTCACGAAGCCGCAGACCACCAAACGTCCCAGCTTAGCAATGTGCTTAAGACTAGTATCAAAAAGGGCGCCGCCTACATTTTCGAAGATCAGATTGATCCCTTCCGGATATTCCTCGCTGAGCACCTTATCCAGGTCTTCCTGATGATAGTTGATGACCCGGTCGCAGCCCAATTCGGTGAGGAGCTGCGCCTTTTCGTCCGAGCCGCAGGTGCCAATCACGTGATTACCGGCCTGCTTGGCCAGTTGCACAGCCAGATGACCCACTCCGCCCGAGGCAGCGGTTACCAAAACCCGTTCATCGGACTTCATCTCGCCCACGTGTTTTAGTCCGATGGAAGCAGCCAGCCCCACCGTAAGGAGCGACATCAGTTGGGGAGAAGCCTCGGGGATCGGAATGGCTTCGGCTTGGTTAAGCGTGACGTACTCGCGGTAGCCTCCGCCTATCTTGATGCCCATTACTGCATCGCCCACTTTATGGTTGTCTACGGACTGCCCTACGGCTACGACATGTCCGGTGAACTCAAAGCCCAGATCGAAGGGAAGCGTCGCACCGGCAAAGTACTGGCCGGCGATCAGATTGACGTCGCTGGCGTTAACGCCTGCGTACCGGTTTTTGATAAGCACCTCTTGGTCGCCAAGGGCTTCTAACGTTTCTTCACCAATCGCGATTGCGTCGTGGTAGTTGCGACTAATTTGGGTAGCTTCGGCTTTCTGGTAATTTAGGGGGAAAGTCATGTTTGTTAGCATATGTTTAGGTTTAGGCGAGCAAAAATGAGCGATTCAGTGGTAAGAAGGAATCAAAAAGCGTAAGAAACCTTACACTAGATTCATAAACTTAGTCTTTGATTTTCAGTGGTTTCTACCAGTTAAAGCAGATCAGCGTTGCTGGCATGGCGTCGGTAGTCGCTACATCCCTATCTTGCGTTGGTGTCCATTGCCACAGCCGGAAGCGATCAACCTCAAATGGTGGTTCGCCCTAGATCTTCTGAAATACCTTGGCCTCCAGGTTGGCAATCCGGTACTTTGTTTTGTCGATGAGCGGCACCAGAGAGTCGTAGAAACCAATTACCAGGTAGCCGCCTTCATTAAGGTACTCGTGAAACTGATCCAGCAGCCGTACCTTGGAGGCATGGTCGAAGTAGATCATCACGTTGCGACAAAAGATGATATCAAACCGGCGGGGCGGCAGTTCGGTGATGAGGTTATGCGTCTGGAAGTTAACTTGGCTCACCAAATCGGGTTTCAGGGTGCCGTCGGCGGGCTCACCCACGCAGTAGTAACGAAACGACCCGCGGGGATTGTACTGCTGGTAGTTCTTCGCGTACTCGGTCATCTTGAGAGCGTGGTAGGTGCCTAACCGGGCCTTGTCCACCGCTGCCTCGCTGATGTCGGTGGCCAGCGCTTTCACCTTGCTGGTTAGGCCGCTTTCCTGTACGACGATCGACATGGTGTAGACTTCTTCGCCGGTAGAGCAGCCTGCGTACCAGAGGTGAATCCGGTCTTGCCAGCGTAGCGTCGGTAGTATCTCGTCTCTTAGACATTGCCACAGCACCGGGTCGCGAAACATAGCAGTGAGTCCCACCGATAGCTCGTCGATCCACGGGTAAATAAACGACCGGTCGCGCAGCAGCTTTACCCACAGGTTGTGCACCGAGTCTAGCCGGAGCACGCTAATGCTGCGGGAGACGCGGCGCTTCAGCGAGCTAGGTTCGTAGCAGGTGAAATCGATACCGTAGCGCCGAAGGACGGCGTTGGTGAGGGAATGAAGTTCTTCGTCGCTAATTGTAACTGCTGACACCGGCGTGGTTGTTAGGGTAAAACTGAGTTAGTCTGTTGGCTTACAGCTCGTTGGACACTTGCTGGCTCACGTACTTAGCAAGGTGCTGTAAAAAGCTTGGCCCCAACTTCCAGAGAAACTGGGGCTGAACGCCGGTATCGTCGCCCACCATGAAGCGCACGCTACTTACCAAGTGGTAGCCCGCTGGATAGTCTGAGAACTGCTCTTCCAGGAAGGCTTCTGCATCGCCCTGCGGAAAAGTATGGAGGTGAGGAACGCCCCCGAAGATAAGCGTACGCAGGGCGGTAGAAAACTCTGAGATCATGGCGGCAGACAGCATATTGTCAAGTTCTTTAACGAACGCTTCCCTCATCTCCTCCGAAGAATCAGTAGGCAAACCTGCCGTCTGAATAATCTTGTTTTCCTGGTCCGACAGTATAAGGTAGCTTCGCCCCTGGGCCTGTCCCATAATGTCGGTGAGTACTATCGACATAGTGTTGCCGTAGTAGAAAACGGGCGGCTGCCAGGGTGTGTTCCCCGCCTCGCTGTTGAACACCCTGAAGCGGAGCGCCCCCACCACGACGTTCCGCTTAACAATCTGCGAGAACGATTGAGCGGCCTGGGCGTAACTAGTTTCCAGGAAGCGTTGCAGTACTTCTTCTTCGGGTTCACTCAGTTGTTTGTAGTCTATCATGTCATACAGTAAGTTCATGGGTACGTTGTTGCTTTCGATGGTACACATGGTCGATAATTGCGGGCACGTGTAGTACCAAGCAAATGTTACCGTTGCCTAAAATGGTAACCCCACTAACCAGCGAACAGTCGTCGACGGGCTTCATCAGGGGTTTTTCTACCACCTCTTTTTGGCGAAGCAGTTGGTCGACCACCAGCCCCACCGTGTAGCGGCCGGCCGAGACCACCACTACGTTAAGAAGCTCCTCGGCGGCCAGAGCGGGAGGAGGTGGGGTGGAGCGACCATCCGGATTTGGCAGAGGGTCTGAATCAGCGAAAATATCTTTAAGAAAAGCAATGGATATCGTATTGCCCAGGTAGCTGATCACTTGCCCCTGGCCAACGGTGTGGATTGCGGAGGAAGATACCGTGATAACGGCCTGGGTGTAGGTAAGGGGAATGGCTAACTCAGTATGGGCCACCTCGACCAGCAGCGTGCCCTTGATGGCCAGCGAAGAGGGCAGCGATAAGCGCAAACGTGTGCCCTGCCCCGGCGTGGTGCGCACCGCAATGGTGCCGCCTATCGAGTCTAACGCCTGCTTAACCACGTCCATCCCCACGCCCCGGCCCGACACTTCGTTTACTTGCTCTACCGTAGAGAACCCCGGTTCGAAGATAAGCATAATCGTCTCTTCTTCGCTTAGCTCGGACAACTGGTCGGGAGGAAGGAGGTGTTGCTGGGCCGCTCGCTGCCGTACCCTGTCTAGGTCTACGCCCCGGCCGTCGTCTTCAATCTCGATCATCACCGCGTCGTTCTGGTTACTGGCTTTCAGCGTGATCACCCCTTCGGCGGGTTTGGCCGCGGCGGTGCGGTCTTCGGGCCGCTCAATGCCGTGCGCCACGGCGTTTCTAATCAGATGAATCAGCGAATCGCTAATGATCTGCAGCACGTTGCGATCAATTTCCGTATCGGCGCCCTCGAGCTGAAGGCTAACCTGCTTGCCCTCCAGGGTGGCCACGTCGCGAATTACGCGGTGGAACTTATTGAACAAAAAGCCAACCTGCACCAGCCGAACATCCATTACTGAGTACTGTAGGTCGGAGGAGATTCGTTTGAAGCGGGCGTACTCGTTAGCGTGAGACACTTCGGCCTGCGTAGCAATAATTCGGTCACGCTCGATGATAAGCTCGCCCACCAGGTTAAGCAGGTTGTCGAGCTTGTGTACCGGTACCTGAATCGATTCGGAGAAGATCACCGGGCTGCTGCTGGCCTCTTCGGGAGTAATTTCTTCGGGGGCCTCTTGGTAATCAGGGGGAGTAGAATGGTCGGCTTCGGGTGGTTTACTGGCGGGCTCGGTGCGGGCGTTCCGGCACAAAATATCCAGTTTGGTTTTAATGCCCTTGTACGAAACCTTAGTATCATTTTGCAGCGACTGGATCAGGGCGCCGAGCGTGTCGGCGGCTTTGAACAGTGAGGTGAATACCGGAGGGGTGAGCGCGATCGTCTGGTCGCGAATCTCGCCAAACAGCGACTCGGTGGCGTGCGCCAGCTCAGCAATGGCCGTGAAGCCCATGCCCGCCGCGTTGCCCTTTAGGGTGTGGGTAATCCTGAAGATGGCGTGCACGGCCGACACGTCGGTAGGCTGCTTCTCCAGGCGGGTAAGCAGTAGGTTTAGCTCCTCGTGGTTCTCCAGGGCTTCGGTAAGGAAGAGCGCTCGGTATTCATCGTGCTTTTTCATAGGGTTAGGATAAGCAGCGAATTAGGTGGTCCGAAATCTCGTTCAGGGGCAACACCTGGCAAACCGCCCCGGCCTCGTCGGCCTGCTTGGGCATGCCAAACACCACGCACGACGACGCGCTCTGGCCCACCGTGTGCCCGCCCTGCTGCCGAATCGTCTGAAGGCCCAGCGTGCCGTCGCGACCCATACCGGTGAGCACCACTCCGATGGTTTTGTTGCCAAAAGCCAGGGGTAGCGAACTAAACAGCCCGTCGATCGAGGGCTGATTGAAGGCCGCAAACTTTTTACTGGTGAACCTAAATACCGGGTACTCAGCGTCCGCCTTCCGAACAACGGTGGTGTTGGTGTGCCCGGGCATAATGTAAACCGTGCTTTGCTGAAGGCGTTCGCCGCGCTCAGCCAGCTTCACCCGAAATGGGTACCGCTCGTTGAGGCGGTGCGCAAAAGCCGGAATGAAGTGCTCGGGCATGTGCTGGGCGATAAGTATCGGGATCGGAAAGTTGGCAGGTAGGCCGTTGAGCAGCGCCTCAATGGCGGCGGGCCCTCCGGTAGAGGCACCGACCGCGATCACGTGGTAGGGAAGCTCAGTACTGAAGTGGCGCTTTTGGTGGTCGGTAGGCGCAGCGCGACGCGGTAGGTTAACGGCCTGGGCCTGGGCGGCCGCTTTTACCAAGTCGATCAGTGGCTCCGCTTGACGATTACCGTCGTTCACGACCTGTTCTTTGCTTAAAAAATCGAAGGCCCCCGCGGCCAGGGCTTCGAATACCAACGGACTTTCTTTCTGCAGCGAACTCAGCACGATGACCGGGGTTGGCCGCTCTTGCATTACCGCACGCACCACCCCCAGGCCATCCAACTCGGGCATCATCATGTCGGTAACGATCACGTCGGGGCGCAGCTGCCGGGCTTTCTCCAATCCCTCTCTACCGTTGGCCGCTGTTGCCAGCAACTCAATGGCCGGATCACTGCGCAGCACATCGCTCAGAATGATCCGCATCAGGCCAGAGTCTTCAATCAGCAGGGTAGAAATAGGGGAGGGGGGCATGGGGCAACGAGTGGTTAGAGCGTAGCGAGTACCTCAGTCAGCTTTTCGGGAGTAAAGGGCTTCACGATGTATTCTTTGGCGCCCAGCTGCAGGCCTTCGCTAATTACTGTCTCTTGCCCTACGGCGCTAATCATCACCACCTGAGAGGGTATCCCTTCGTCTTGGTACACCCTGAGGATGTCCGTACCAATCATGTCGGGTAAGATATTATCCAGGGTGATGATATCGGGCTTAAGCTCCAGCGCCAGGTCGATTGCTTCTTCGCCGTTGGCAGCTTCACCCACCACTTCGTAGCCTCCTGCCTGCACCGTGTCTTTGATCATGGTCCTCATGTACAAGGAGTCATCTACGATCAGTACTGTTTTAGCCATAGTTTAGTAATTGATTAAACGGTTAAAATAACTGTCGGTGGTTGTATAAGCAGATCAGGTTACCAAAGCAGTAGTCTGCCCCACGATCTGGCGTAAGTCAATGAGGATGATCAGCCGATCGTCTTTTCTGACGATGCCCTTGATGTAGTGGCACTGGTCGTTGCCACTGGGCACTATGTTGGTTGGCTCCTGGATGGCGTCGACGCGCACGCTGATGGTGTTAGGCACCTCCTTGACCAGCACCCCAAAGCCAAACGTATCGTCGTCGGCCACCAGCGTATACTGTCCCGGTGCCTTCTCGGCTGCCGCGGGCGGGGCCTCGATCTCCAGCTTATCTTCCAGCTTGACAATAGCCAGTACTTTGCCCCGAACGTTGGCCACTCCGGCTACGTACGAGGGCATCTGGGGCATCTTGGTGATCCGAGGCGTAAGCACCACTTCCTTGATCTGGTCTATGTCAACGCCGTACTCTTCGGTGCCCAGGCGAAATACCACCAGCTGTCGGGTATCGCCCCCCTGGTCCGTATGGTCCGGCACCACGGTTGATTCTTGTTCGTCGGTCATATTTACGGGTGGTTACTGCTCCTTGCGAAGCTTGAACTGGTTGATTCCTTGCTGCAACTCGTCGGCGATATCCGAAAGCTTGTTATTGGCCTGCGTGATGTCGCGCATGCTGTTGTTCAACTCGTGCGACGAGCTGGCTACTTCTTCGGCTCCGGCCGCCGTCTCTTCGGCTACCACCACAATCTGCTCAATGTTGCGGGCCACCAACTCCACCGACGACTTTTGCTCAAGGGTGGCTTCCTGGATCTCCCGGCTGTAGGTAAGCGTATCGTTGCTGGCCTGCGCAATTTCTTCAAAGATGGTCGAGGCCGCCTGGGTAGCTGTGCTGCCCTCCTTTACGCTACCGGCCATGGTGTCGATGGCACGCCCCGCCGACTGGGTATCCTTCTGTACGTCGGCAATAATCTTCTCAATATCGATGGCCGACCGCCGCGAGTCTTCGGCCAGCTTTCTGATCTCTTCGGCTACCACGGCAAAGCCCCGTCCGGCATCCCCGGCGCGGGCTGCCTCGATGGCCGCGTTTAGGGCCAGCAGGTTGGTCTGGGCCGCAATGTCGGTGATCACGTTCAGGGTGCGCCCGATCTCTTCGGCCCGTTGGGTCAAGATGCCGATCGACTCCGAAGTAAGGCTGGCTGACTCGCTTACCCCTTGCATGTTGCTTACTAGATTCTTGACAATCTTGAGCCCGTCTTCGCAACTCTTCTGACCTTTTTCGGCCGTTTGGTAGATGCTGTTGGCCTTGTTTTCCATGTCGCTGCCCGAGGTTTTCACCAGCTCAACCAGTTTGGACGACTCGTCGGTTTTCATGGCCTGATCCTGGGCGCCCCGGGCCATTTCGGCGATGGCAGTAGACACCTCGGAGGTGCTGTTGGTAGCACTCTCGCTCTTCTCAAGCACCGAGGCCGATGATTCGGCCACGAAGTTGGCGTTTTTCTCAATGCTGCTCAGCAGCGCGTTCAGGTTTTCAATGGCTACGTTCAGCGCGTCGCCCATCTCTTGCACGTAACCGTCGGCGCTCACGTTGAAGCGCTGCGTAAGGTTTCCCTGGGCCATCCCACTGATGATCTCGCTCACGGCCAACACCGGGAACTTGATATCAGACACGTCGGCCGCAATCTTTACCACTTTAATCACCACGCCCTCCTCGTTCTTAATAGGAGTGTACGCGGCCTGTAGCCATACCGGGCGACCGTCTTTTCTTACGCGTAGGTACTCGCCTTTTTGGATGTTTCCGCTGGATAGATTGGTCCAAAACGCGGCATAGTCTGAAGAGTTGGCGTAGGCGGCCTCGCAGAAGATGCGGTGGTGCTGTCCGGTAATATCCGACGCGTGCGGATAGCCCATCACCGTCAAGAAGTTATCGTTGGCCGCCACGATGGTGCCGTTGGCCTCAAACTCTACGTAAGCCCAGCCGGTGTCGACAGCGGCCTGGGTGTGTTCTCCTTGCTTGCGCGCGTCTACCATGGCGGTGATGTCGGTAGCAATTTTGATTATTTTCACTACGGTGCCGTTCGCATCAACCACGGGGGTGTAGGCCGCGTTGATCCACAAGTCGTGGCCGTTTTTGGTTTTTCGACGAAACTCGCCCGACACGATGTCTCCCTGCCGCAGCTTGTTCCAGTGGCTCTCATACTCAGCCGACGCTACGTACGCGGGGTCGCAGAAGAGGCGGTGATGCTGCCCCACCACATCGTTGGCGTTGGTGTACCCCAGCGCACCCAAAAAGTTGCCGTTGGCCTTCAAGATGGTACCGTCGGGCATAAACTCTACCGTGGCAAACCCGGCATCTACCGCCGACTGCATCTGGTCGGCCCGGTCTCTTACCTTCTTTTCTTCCGAGTTGTCGCGCACCAGAATAACGTAGTTGTTGACTTCGGCTACCTGGATGCTGCGAACCTGAACGTCGGCCCAGAAGGTTGATTCATCGCGACGGGTCAAAGTCATTTCGGTAGTCTCTACTTCGGTAACTTCGAGCGTAGGCAGTAGGGTCTTTACGGGTTGGCCGATCATCTCTGCAGAAGACAATCCAAAAAGGTGCTCGGCCGCCTGGTTAAGAAACATCACGTTTTTTTCGCCGTCGGCAACAATGACTGATTCGCGAACCAGGCTAAGGATCTGATCGGCCTTTTGCTGGCACGCTTCTACCTGGCGCAGGGCTTCCTGTGCTTCCTTCTGAGCGGCAAGTAACTCGTCTAGATTCACTTCCAGCGCTTTTTTCTGCTGCTTAAGTTTTTCGACCTCCGAAGATGGTTTTTTCCTGGAAGCTGATGTGGTAGTATTTTTCTCCCCTGTTTTCATCACGTTAGCGTTTAGATAAGATAATTGCCGACCGTCGAGTTACGACCGAAGCGATCTAGTGCTTTTAACACTAATCTTCTTAGCAATCATCGTTCTAACTGCTGCTGTTTAGCTTAACCCCGGCGGATAGTGCGGCATACCATGATGTACCTTCTGAGATGTACGGGGGGAGTAACGTATCAGCTACTTTGAAAAGACGAGCGGAGGCGAGAGGGCGCTAGGGATTGCTAAAAAAAATAGTTAATATTCAAATCTGATTATAAAAATAAGACTTTGAAGTATGTGAATAATTAAACATTCTGTCCTGATTACTATTTCACGGTGCGAAATGGCGGTGTCTTGCTACCTTGTACCTGAAGTAACGTAATTGTGGAATAACTACGCAGAATAAGGGAACTCAAGCAAGCTGGTGGCTGAACGCTTACCTGTTAGCCATGGGTTCGGATCACCTGATAGCGCTTTAGGATGTGATTAAAGTTTTCCTGCACCGAGTGTTTGGCCACAAAGTCGCTTACCGAAGCGTATCCTTTGGCCTTATCGATGTCCTGTCTGCGCAATGATGAGCTCAGCACCACCAGTTCGGTGTCGGGATACTCGGGGTAGAACTCATTTTCATAAAGTTCAATAAACTCGAAGCCGTCGTACATGGGCATGTTTAGGTCGCACAGAAGCAGGTGTGGATATACGGCCTTAGTACAGGATCGTAGGTGCTGCAGCGCGTCTTCAGCGCTGGTAAAGGTGATAAATTCGGTTTGAGAGGTGTTAGATTTGATCCATTCTTCTGCTACAAAGTTATTGATGTCATCGTCATCAATAGATAAAATTCGTAGCGTAGGGTTACTGTTGTTCATACGTACGCAAATAGAGGTTAAAAGTAGTGCCTTGCTCGAGTTGACTCTCTACCTCGATGCGGCCGCCGTTTTTTTCTACCATCGTTTTCACCAAGTGCATGCCAATGCCCTTGCCGCTGGACTGCCGGGTGAGCCGCTCGAAGGGCTTAAAAATTTTCTGCTGATAACGGTCCAGGTCGATACCGACACCATTATCGGCTACCGTAAGCAGTAAGCCGTCGTCTTGTTGCCTGGTGCGCACCGTTACCCGCAGCGGGCGGTCGGGCGAACGATAGCTAAGGGCATTGCTCAATAGGTTATGAAGGATACCTTCAAGATACGGAATGATGTAACAGAAGGCCGGTGCCGCAAAGTCGGTGACCAGCTCGGCCGGAGCTTCTTCCTTAGGAAGGTTCAGGCGCTCAATAACCGTACGGTAGACCGCCTCAACCGACACCATGGTTGCTTCATCCTGCCCGTACTGCTGGATGTTTAGGATTTTGATCAGGCCGCTCAAAGTGCTTTCCAGGCGCTCTACCGACACCCCGATCCTGCTTACGATGCGACCATCGCTAGCATCGGCTTCTTCCAGCAGTTGTACCAGCGACAACAGGTTGGCGACGGGAGCGCGCAGGTCGTGGGCCGCCATAAACACAAAGTTGTCCAGGTACTCGTTGGCGATCTTCAGTTGCCGGTTGGTTTCTTTCAGCTGGGCGTTAAAGGTCGCTTGCTTGGTGATATCCAGTACGATGAGGATAAAGACGGGGCGGCCGTTGTAGGACACCTGCTGGAGGTTGGCTAATACGTTATAGTAGCTACCGTCGCGCCGTTGGTAGGTGGTTTCAAACTGAACGTTTCCTTCCGACTGGTTATCCAGGTTTTGGGTGAGCTTCTGAAACTGCTGGCGGCTCACCTCCGGGGCAACGTCCAGGAGGGTAAGGGCCGACATCTCTTCCATGGTGTATCCCGTGTTCTCTAGCGCCCCCCGGTTCACGTTGATAAAGCGTAGCGTGCGGGCATCACAAATGTAAATTTCGTTGTGCGAACTCTCCAGCAGCCGTCCGTACTGCAGGGCGGCTTCCTCGGCCATCTTGCGCTGCGTAAGGTCTACGCAGGTGCCCACCATGCGCTCCCGCTCCTCCTTACCGGTAGAAGGTACCACCCGGCCCTGGGCGTAGATGTAGTGCACCGAGCGGTCTTTCCAAAGCACCCGAAACTCGATATTAAGCAGGCTTTCAGCGTCGGCTGCCTCCCGAAAAGCTGCCCACACCCGCTCTTGATCGTCGGTGTGGATACGGTTAAAGCAGGTGGTGAGCGTTCCGTCGAACTCATCGAGGCTGATGTCGAACAGGCCCCGCATGTGCTGGTTCCAATCGGCTTGGTCGGTGCGGGGCGTCCACTCCCAAATGCCCACCTTGAGCGACTCAATCACCATCTCGAGTCGCCGCACGGCTTCTTTGGTTTTACGCTCGGCACTCAGGCGCGCCGCCCGGGCCTTCTTCGATGCCGAAATATCAACAAAGGTAATCACCACCCCTTGCGTTGTGCTGTCCTTTGCCTGGTAGGGCAATACCTGGTTAAAGTAGTATTTGCCTTCGCGGGTGGTTACCTCCCGCCGCACCGGCTTGCCGGTTCTTTGCACCTTGCGGATCGCCGCCTCCAGGGTGCTACGCTTCAGCTTGGTGGTAAAGTTGGTGAAGGGGCGTCCGATATCCTTCTGCCGGATGTTCACGATCTCCTCACTACGGGGCGTAACCATACGTACCACCAGGTCCTCATCCAAAAAGATGGTGGCGATATCAGTACTGGTAAGTAGATTACGTATGTCGTTGCTGGCCGCGGTGGCTTCGTCGATCTTCACTTTTAGCTCACCGTTTACGGTGTGTAGCTCTTCGTTGATCGACTGTAGTTCTTCGTTCGAGCTCTGCAATTCTTCGTTGCTGGCCTGTAGTTCTTCATTGCTGGCCTGCAACTCTTCGTTACTCGACTCTAACTGCTCGGATAAACTCCGTAGTTGAACGGTCTTCTGTTCCACCTCTTCTTCGAGCATCTCGATCTGCTCGTTTTTGATACGATTGTGGTTGAGCACGAGTGAAGCATCGGGAGATTGCTCAACGGTAGCAAACTCAACAAGAACCACCGGTTTGTGATGCTGGCTCATGCGCACCTCCTTAAAGCGAAGGTTGAACAGCTGTTTTTGCTCTCCTTGGCCGAAAAGAATGTGCTCATAATAGACACTGGAGGGCTGCTCCTGGGCCTTGCGTACTCCGCTACGGATCAGCAGTCGCTCTTCAGCGTCTACCATGTCTAGTAAATTAAGACCTGCCTTCTTCTGAGGAAACCGGAGGATAGACTCGACGGGGCCGAAAACGTAGAGTAGCGTAAAGTCAGCGTCGATAAAAATTGAGGTGGGCGCGTGTTCTTTCACCAAAACGGCGGCGTACTCATCGTACGCTAGCTTTCTTCGGTCGGTTGACTCAGACTGCGCGGGGATGCGACGGTCGGTGGTGCGGCGGCGGATTGCCCCTGACGGTGTGGCGGCGTAGCGGTCGAACTTTTCGTGCTGCACGTTTTGGAATATATTAGTCCGCGGTGCCACCGCCCGAAAAGCATCCTGCACCCCTCCTAGATTTTCTTTCGCTCCTAGTATCAGGTAGGACTTATAATTTAAAGCGTAGTGAAAATTTTGGATAATACGCTGTTGCACTTCTGCCTTAATGTAGATGAGTACATTTCGGCAAGAGATCAGATCCATCCGGATAAATGACGGGTCTGAGGTTAGGTTATGCACCGAAAAGACGATCCGTTCGCGAATCTTTTTCTTTACTCGGTAGCCCTCCTGAGGAATTTTGTCGAAGTATTTCTCCAGCCGTATGTGATCAAGTTCGTGGATGATACTTTCGGAAAATACCCCTGCTCCGGCGCGCGCCAGGGCCCGTTTGTCGATATCAGAAGCGAAAATTTTGAAGTCGGCGTGGCGGTGCTTTTCTCGGTACTCATTAAGCAAAATAGCAATCGTGTAAGCTTCCTCACCCGTAGAACAGGCGGGCACCCACACCCGTACGGGTTCGTTGTTTTTCTTGCTGGCAAACAGCTCCGGAACCACACTTTGTTGCAGTTCCTCCCACACCGATGGGTCACGAAAAAAACTAGACACCGCAATAGAAAACTCTTCGGCCAACAACTTGGCCTCCTCCTCGCGCTCTTGCAACAGGTGGTAGTAGTCCTGTAGGGTAGCGCGGTCCACGATCTTCATCCGTTTATCGATGCGGCGCAGCAGCGTAGGGGTGCGGTGCTGCCGGAAGTCGTTACCCAGGCGGTCGTGCACCAACGAGAGGATCGTGTTCAGGATGCGATCATCGGCCAGCTGATCGCTGCCAACCGCTGCTAGACCGTTGTGGGCCAGGCGATTTATCTCGTGCGCTAATTCGGTGACAGAAAGGTTAAAGTCAGTGGCTACTGCCGCCGCCGACGCACGCGGCATACCGTCAAACCGGGCCGTATCGGGCGTTTGCACCATCACGATGCCGCCCGACTCCTTAATACGCTTCACCCCCCGGCTGCCGTCGGTACCTGAGCCCGAAAGGATGACCGCAATCGCTCGGTCCTGGTGCGCTTCAGCCAGTGAGTTAAGAAAGGTATCAACCGGTAGGTTGATTGTTGGCTTCTCCTGCTTAGGAGTAGGGTGCAATCGCCCATCAGCCGCTACCACATTGTTCTTGCTGGATATCAGGTAAATGTGATTGGCCGCCAGGGTTACCGGCTGGTCTACTACCGTAATGGGCAAAGAGGTGTGACGACTAAGCAGTTCATCCATCATGCTTTCGTGGTCGGACGAAAGGTGCTGGATAACCACGAAAGCAAAATTCGTGTTAGGATTAACCTGACCGAAGAAAGTCTGAAGCACCTCTAATCCGCCCGCCGAAGCGCCAATACCAACGACGTATGAAGGAAGGGGACTACTCATAGAGGGCTATTTGCACTTACTACGCAACGTTAACGTAGAGAGGCGGCAGTGATCTGTGGACTACCGGTTAGGAGAAGGGCGTCAGACAGCTAATTTGATTATTTTGTTGCTTTTTACCATTCTGTGCGACTATATATACAGATTTTACCGATAGTTAGTGCACGTGGCGCCAAGAATACTGCACATCGATAGATTTTCTACCGTGCTATATCAATTTAGTATAACTTTAACCGGGCCGGTTCGCACAATGAATGGCTCGCGAATTCGCTACGAACTCTATTTTCTTTAGAGGAAGTAGTATATTAACCAACCCTAAACCCATCTTTCGTAAAGTGAATATCACCTTCTTAGATCGCAAGACACTCGGCGACGTCCCTAACTTAGATCAACTTAGTGCCCTGGGCACCGTAACCCTGCACGACACCACCAATGCCAGTCAGGTAGTAACCCGATTGCAGGGGCAGCAGGTAGCCATCACCAACAAGGTGGTGCTCGACCGACCGGTTTTAGATCAGCTTCCTGATCTGCGTCTTATTTGCGTGGCGGCCACGGGCACCAACAACGTAGATACTGGTTATGCCCACCAACGGGGCGTGGTGGTTAAGAATGTACAAGGCTACTCTACCCCCAGCGTGGTGCAGGTTACCTGGACGCTCATTCTTAGCCTACTGCAACGCCCGCAGCACTTTAACGACTTTGTGTATTCGGGAGCGTACGCCCAGCACGACGTCTTTACCTACTTCGAGCCTGCTTTTGGGGAGGTGGCGGGCAAACAGTTGGGCATCATTGGGTTGGGCACCATCGGGAAGCAAGTGGCCCGGGTTGGCGCCGCTTTCGGAGCGAAGATCGCCTACACGTCTTCTCGGCCCAGCGCGCGCCCAAACCCGTCGGTACCCACCGATTACGTTCGTAGGCCGCTTGATGAACTGCTGGCCACCTCCGACATTATCTCAATTCACGCTCCACTCACCGAAGATACCGAAGGGATGATCGCCTATCCGCAGCTACAGCGGATGGCCAACCATGCCCTGCTCATCAACACCGGGCGGGGGGGCATTGTCGTTGAAGCAGACCTAGCCCGAGCCATCGACGAAGAACTTATTGGCGGGGCGGGGGTAGACGTGTTCACCCAGGAACCGCTCCCCGCCGACCATCCGTACCTGCAGGTGAACAATCAACAGCGGCTGCTGCTCACCCCCCACCTGGGCTGGGCCAGCACCGAAGCGCGCACCCGCCTGCTTGAGGGAGTGTGCAAAAATATCCGAGAATTTCAGATAACCGAAGCGTAACGGGGGCACTACCCGCTAGTTTTGGTAGTTAGCTACGTGATAGGCTAGTCGCTAGAACTTAAGCTGGAGTCCCACTTTGATGGCGAACTGGCGCACCCCCGGTCGGTCGAGATACGTCAGGCGGTGGTAAGCCTCCACCCGGATCAGGCGGAAGATGTTCTCGATTCCGTAGCCCACCTCCGCGAAGGGGGTATTGTTGTCCAAGAAGCCGAACGTATTCTCCGTCGGTACTCCCTGAGGCAGGCGATTCTCGGGGCGCATGCCGCCGTACAGCACGTTGGCCGAGGTGATCAAGCGCCAGTCCAACCGACGCAGCAGCGGCACCCTGTTTAGAAAAAAGCCTTCGAACGAGTGGGTGTAGCGCAGTGACGCGTAGTGGTCGCTCACAAATTCAGCGCGATTCATGGTGTTGAACCCGTGGCGGTAGTAAAAAGGGGACGTGTTACCCAGGTGAACCTCCAGTAGCGGGTAGGGGAGTTGAGAGAAGAAGTAACCGCCTTCCAGAATGTACTGCGAGGTGCCCAGTAGTCCTACGCTCAGCTTCTGCGAAGCCGAAACCGCTACCCGGTGGTACGAGAAGTTGCCTCTCAACACCTTATTTAGTCCCAGCCCGTACTCCGCCCGCACCACCGGCCAGCGGCGGCCCCCCATACTCACCCGCCGGTTGTCGCGTTGCACAAACTGCTCGTCGCGGGCAAATTGAAGGGCTACCTGCACCTCGGTGGTAACGAAGCCGCTGGTATCCGACCCCTGGTACTCCGGCGAATGGGGAAACGAAAACTCGAACAGCGGCTCCATGTACTGTCGCTGAATTCCTATTTCGGGGCCCAAGCCCTTGGGCATCTGCCGAAACAAGCGGATGCTGCTGCGCCGGTAGCGATATCCCGTCGAGAGGTCACCCCACAGGGCCGCGGCCTCGAAAAACTTTACTTCTTTCTCACTTTCCGGAAACCACCCCAACTGGCTCAGGTCCTGCGCGTGGTACACCGTTAGCTGCGTCCAGGGCGTGCGCTGCCAAATGTAGTTGGCCTCAACGCCGTACTTAAACTGCCGGTCGAGGGTGCCGTAGGCCAGGTAGTTGCGGAAGGTCCACCGCGAGCTAAAGCGGGGGCTGGTCTTGAAGCCCAGGCGAAAGCGATGGCCTTCCGTATCGTTGTGGGCGTAGCTGTACGGAATCGGACCCAGCTCGATGAGCCCCAGGTCGTAGTGGCTGCTGGCGAAGGTGTCTACCAGTTTGGCGGTTCGCTTAATAACGGGCAGTTCGTTGAGCGTGTCGATAATGGCAAACGCCCGCTGGTCGTCTTCGCCGAGGGGGCGGTGGCGGTGCGTCTGCCAAAACGAGCTATCCGAGCGGTACGCTCCCTCATCGATGGTTAAGTTGGTAGCGTAAAAACCCAGCGGCTTCACCTGGTTCACCTGCACGTCTCGGTTAGACACCACCGAACGCACCCGCAGCCCGGGATAGTCAGAAAACGCCTCCGACTCAATAACGGTTTGCGTGGTCGTGGGAAGCCACGCGCCGCTGGCGACCGGCGACAGCTCCTGCGTGACGTGCACGCTGCGGATGTAGTTAAGATTGGCTTCGGGGCTGATGCGGGCCTCTACTTCCTGAAGCGCCGCGGTCTCTTTGGTGATCCAGGCTGTCCCCTGAAAGGCGAGGTCCTGCGGGTTCTTCGGAACAAAGTCCAGCCGATAGCAGGAGGTGCCGTTGCGCACCAAACTATCCGACAGATAGTAGTTGTAGAACAAGCGTCCGGAAGGAGCCAGCGGCGAAACAAAGGCTTTGCCCATAATCTTCATCCAGTGCTCGTAGAAGTTGAACTGCTGCAACGAAGAGGCGGTGAGCTGCGATAGCCAACTGCCCGACGACAAGCCAATACCGGATATCTTAGATTTGATAATGTCTTCCCGTTTCACTTCCGGGTGGTTTTGGTAGTACGCCCGCGAGAGCGTCTCGGTCATAATAATCGGTATATCTGCCTGATGGGCGGTATCGGTTCGGGCCCGTTGGTTCTTGGCCACGCGGTACGCCTTGCGAATGATCTTATTGCGGATTTTCCCCGACACGTGGCTCAGGGCCACCTCGGTGCGAATGTAACTCTCGTACTCGTAGGCCCGCAGCGAGCGCTTATCGTTACGACTACGCTGCCGCTGCACGCGCTTGAGCAAAGCAAAAGCCGGGTTCTCGCGGGCTGTAAACACCAACTCGTTCAGGCTAACCACATCGGGCGTGAGGGCAACATCAATCTGCGGGCGGTCGTTAATCGCTACCGTACGCGCAACGTACCCTACGAAGCTGATGTGCAGCGAGTCCGCACCGCGGGGCACGCTCAGGCGGTAGTAACCATCCAGGTTCGTGGTGGTGCCGTGGGCGCTCTGCCCAACCACCACGTTGGCGAAAGGAATAGCCTCCTGGGTGGCAGCATCGGTTACCCGGCCCGCTAGGGTTTGCTGCGCCTTCCCGACCAAAGGAAGCCAGCTGAGCGCTATAAGCAGGAGAAGGGTAGGGGAAAAGAAGCGGGCCGAAGGGTCGTATTGCATGGAGAATCGCCCACGTTTGGTAGGGGTGGTCGCCGGTGGCTAAAGCAACAATTTAGCCAAATCTTTTGGTTGACCACCAAAGTGTAACAGGATTTTAGCAGCAGAATGCATCAGTAACTTTAATGGTAGAATAGGAGCGTTTGTCAACGGTTGATATCAGACCCAGTCAGTATCACGTTTAGGGTGCTGCTGCCTGTTCTCTTCGGTAAAATCCACCGGAACGTTGAAACAAGCCCCCCGGTAGGTAGTTGTTCAAACGTAACAAAACTATCCCCATGGAATCAATTACCAAAGACCAACTACAAGAATTAGCGACCGTAAGTGGAATCAACTGCGTGAGTATCTACCTGCCTACCCACCAGCGCGGCAAGGAGGTAAACGAAGGAAAGGACACGATCGTACTAAAAAACCACTATCAAAAGATAAGGGCCCAAATGGAAGAGAAGGGTTTCTCAGAGCAGGAGGCCAATGCCTACTTACAGCCCATTCGGGAGCTGATCGACGACGCTTCGTTCTGGCGCCACCAGCGGCAGGGACTGGCGGTCTTCCTGGCGGATGACTTCTTCAAAACCATCAAGCTATCCTACGCGGCCAACGAATTTAGCTGGTTGTCTACTTCGTTCGATCTGGGGCAACTGGTGCCGCTAACGGCCAAGAACCGCGCTTTCTACATTTTAGGAGTCAGTTTGAACAAAGTGCGGCTGTTGGAGGCCGATGAGCACAGTGCTGAAGAAATCGACCTGTCGTCTCAACTACCCGAGGGTATGGAAGACGCCCTGAGCTACTACGACTTTGAAAAGAACCTTCAGTACCACTCCGGGGGTAGCCAAACGGGCACCGGGGGCACTATTTTTCACGGGCAGGGGGGCGACGGCGACAAGGAAGATGTGTACATCGCCGAGTACTTCCGCCGGGTCGATGAAGCCCTGGAGCAGATCATTGCGCACCGCGACCAGCCGGTGGTGCTGGCCGCCGTAGAAGCGTGGCATCCCGTGTTCCGAAAAGCCAATACCAACGTGACCATTCACGCTAATGGCATCACCGGAAACCCCGACAACCTAGCGCCCCAGGAACTGCATCAGCAGGCCGTAGCGGTGCTTCAGGACTATTTTCACCAAGACCAGAAAAAAGACCACGCACGCTACACCTCACTGATGGGAAGCAACCAGGCTTCGTACGAAATAGAAGAGATTGCTCCGGCCGCCCTCGACGGCCGTATCGACGCGCTCTTTATTGCCCGCGGAGCGCACCGTTGGGGAGTAATCGACCGTAGCAACAACGAGGTGGAGCTAACCGATGAGCCCGGCCCGAACGCCCACGACCTGGTGAGCAAGGCGGCGGTAGAAACCGTGCTGCACGGTGGGCGGGCTTACCTGGTTGATGCCGAAGACCTTCCCGAAACGGTAGACGGAGCTACGCTGGCGGCGGTATTCCGCTACTAAGTAACCGGCCACTCAAAACCGTTATCTTTTGCTCACGCGAACCTGTTGGTTGGCGAGCGATTACCTCATATTCAACCGGAAAGGTTGCTCCGCACTGCGTACCCTATGCAAGAAGTAGACAAGCTCAGTAAGCTTATTATTGTGGGCGACCGCCTGCTAATCAAACCGAAAAAAGCGTCGGAGCGTACCAAAAGCGGCTTACTGCTGCCCCCCGGCGTGCACGAAAAGGAACAGGTGCAGACTGGCTACGTGATGAAAACTGGCCCTGGCTACCCAATTCCGGTTGCGAATGACGATGAACCCTGGAAAACTCCCGATCAGCGGATTAGCTACGTACCGCTGCAGGCCCAGGAAGGTGACCTGGCCATCTTCTTGCAAAAGGGGGCGTACGAGATCATCTACGAATCGGAAAAGTACCTGATCGTATCGCAGGCGGCTATCCTGATGCTAGAGCGAGAAGACGACCGGTAGTGCGCCCGTTCCGGCGTAATACTCCGTACGTAAAAATCTCGTTTTTTGAATATAAACGCTACTTTAGCACCTTCCTAAGCATTACCGTATGAAATACCTCGTTGGCTGTCTGCTCTTCACTTGCGTAACCACCGTTGTCTGCGCCCAACAACCTGCTTGGGAAGCGGAAGAAGGCGAGATCGATGATACCGAGGTGGTTATTGAAAAAGACCGCGAAATAGAACTGCCTCCGGCCAGTCGCCAGTTTGAGCGAGTGCCCCCCAACCAGGTGGCGACGCCCCAGGTGCAGGTTACTTACCAGTTCGAGGATTTTACCCCGCAGTTGCCTGCTATCGACCCTAAAATCAGGGTGCTTAAGATTAAGGAGCCGCCCCTGGATAGGCTCTACGGCAACTACGTGAAGGCGGGCTTCGGTAATTTTTTAACTCCGTACCTTGATCTTTACGTAAACAACACCCGCAACGATGCCTACGCTTACGGAGCGCACCTAGAGCACCTTTCGTCGCGCTTTGGGCCGGTAGACGGTGCCAACTCGGGCAACAGCCACACGCAAGCTGCCCTAACGGGAAAGTACTTTGTGGGGGGTAACACCCTGAGCGGTGAGGTAGGTTACGAGCGCAACCGCTACCACTTCTACGGATACCAACCCGGCCTGGAAGTTGACCGAGACGACATAAAACAGATATTTAATGTGCTCTCTGCTCAACTTACCCTGGAGCGAGCCCAGGCCGACCAGGCCTTTGACTATGCCCTGAGTGGTAGCTTCCGGTCGCTCGACGACGCCTACGCCGCTTCCGAAAGCCAGGTTGGGGTGCAAGCCCAGCTTCGCTACGCCCTTAGCGAGCAGTTTGCGGTAGGACTTTCGAGCGACGTGTACCTCACGCAGCGTACCGACCAGCCTCTGCTATCGGAGGAGAGCATCTCGACCAACCGTAACCTGTTTCGAATTAATCCGAGCGTCACCTTCGGTACCAGCGATGAGCCGCAGCGGGGATTGTCGCTCCGACTGGGTTTCCGGGCGGTGTACGAAAACGATACCGCCCTCAACGCTGGTCAACTGCATCTCTATCCCGACTTGCAGGCTACCTACCACCTGGTTGACGGCTTCAGCCTGTACGCAGGCATCGACGGTGACATTGAGCGCACCTCCTTGCTCGATTTTGTGCAAGAAAATCCGTTTTTGGGTCCTGATGTGCCCCTGGTGCATACCAATCGAACCCTGGCCTTTCGGGGCGGACTGCGGGGGAGGTTTAGTAGTGCGGTAGGCTTCCGCGCCGGGTTCTCGGTGGGTAACTACCGGCACCTTCCCTTTTACGTCAACAGCGCCTCGGATTCTACCCGGTTTACCATTCTGTATGACCAGGAAAAAACCCTGTTGTTCAATCCGTTTCTGGAGGTTAGCATCAACAGCGCCGAGCGGTTTCGTACCACCCTGCGGGGCGACTACTTTAGCTACAGCGTGAACCAGGTGGGAGCTCCCTGGCACCGGCCCACAACCCAACTTAGTATTTTGAGCAGTTACAACGCCTACGACAAATTGCTCTTTAGCGCTGAGCTGATGACGCTCGGTGGTATTCGGGCCCTCAACCTAGCCAGCGATACGGAGCAGTCGCTCGACCCGATTGTCGACTTAAGCTTTCAGGCGGATTACCTATTTTCCAGTAGATTTTCTACTTTTCTCCAATTAAAAAATATATTTGCTCAGAATTACGAGCGTTACCTGAACTATCCAACCCGAGGCCTCATGGTGATGGGCGGTGTCTCTTACAGCTTTTGATTTGATAATTTTCTGGCTGTTAAGGATTGTTTCATTAGGGCGTTTATTCGATGTATAGACTACGTACGTACCATTTGCCCAGCAATTACGCTTAGTTTTCGATAATTCTCCGTTATTTCGCAGATGGCAAAAGCCTTAGTCCCCAACGCAAGGGCCAAACTAGTACCCTAAATTAACCCGTCATGGAAGAGAAAAACGAATCGTTATATCATCTGGAAGACACCGAAGATTTTGGACTGCACCAGTCTGAGTACGAGCCCATTGAGCGGGAAGAGGGTGATCTGCCTCCCGAATTTCAGGAGCCTACCTACTACAGCGAGGAAGAGGAGGAATCCGAAGGCAATAAGGAGGGAATTATCGTCGCGGTAATTATTGGGTTGCTGATACTGGTGGGCCTGGCGGTTTATTTGTTTGGCTTTGGCGGAAAAGATCAGGTGCTTGCCTGGTTCGGCAATGATGCTCAGGTAGAGCAGACCCAACTGGAAAACGTAAAAACGCCTACGCCTGAACCTACGGTGACGACTACCGAAGAATCCGAGCCGATCGTCGCTGAAACCACCCCGGCAGAGGAAATAATCGTGGAACCCGTCGCTGAGCGCGGCGCCACGGGATCATACACCACCATTGAGACAATTGCAACCCCCACCGGCCGTTCTTACGTTATCGTGGGTAGCTTTGTCGACTCCGACATGGCCCGCGACTTGGGAGAACAGCTTTCTGAGCGCGGAGTGGGCATCCGTATTCTTGCTCCCACCTCGCGGGCGCCCCTGTTGCACCGGGTAGCGGTGGCTGACTACGACACCTTTAGTGACGCGGTAGCCGAAGTTGATGCGTACAAGATAGACTACGGAGAAAGCGTTTGGGTACTGAAATACTAATATGACGATACTACAAATCACCGCAGGCGGTGAGATAGACACCACAACCATCGCGAGCGGCGCCGAGTCGCTCCGCGTTATTGACCTACTGATGAAGGGCGGATTCGTAATGATTCCGCTGCTGATTCTTCTGTTCATCACAATCTACATTTTTGTGGAGCGCATCTTAACCCTTAAGAAGGCGTCGCGCGTGCCTGAGCAGTTTACCGAAAAAATCAGGCGTCTGGTATCGGCGGGCGACATCAGTGGGGCGCGCCTCATCTGCTCCCAAACCAACACTCCCATCGCCCGGATGATCGAGAAGGGCATCTCTCGCATTGGCACTCCCCTCAAAACTATCGAAGATGCCATCGAAAACGTAGGCAAACTCGAGCTTTACCGGCTAGAGAAAAACCTTACGCTGTTAGCCACTATTTCCGGGGCGGCCCCCATGATTGGTTTCTTGGGTACGGTTACGGGGATGATTCAGGCGTTTATCGCCATTGCGCAGGAAGAGGGTAACGTAAGCCCCAAACTGCTTTCTACCGGAATTTATGAGGCCATGATTACCACCGCCGGTGGATTGGCCGTCGGCATCCTGGCGTACCTCGGCTACAACTATCTTATTGCCCAGGTGAACAAATTGGTGCACAAGATGGAATTCACCTCCATCGATTTCATCGATCTGCTCCAAGAACCCCGCTAATCGTACAGACGCGATTTATCGCGTCTCAATTGCGCCCCGATAATATAACCCCCCATGGACCTAAGCCCGAGAAACAAAATTGAGACCTCTTTCAATTTCTCTTCAATTGCGGATATCATCTTTCTGCTGCTGATCTTTTTTATGCTAACCTCCTCGTTCGTTACCCCCTCGGGACTGCCGGTGAACTTACCCAGCAGCAAAACGTCGAGCATCGCCATGCAGAAGGTGAGCGTTACCATCACCCCTGATCTAAAGTACTACGTGAACGACAAGGTCACCCGCGTTGAGAATCTGGAAGGAACGCTCGGCAGTCTGCTTCAGGGTGAACAGGGCACGGTGATACTGAACGTCGACAAGTCGGTTCCTGTTGAATACTTGGTACGGGTAGCGGGCATTGCCACCTCGTTTAACGCGAAGGTGTCGATTGCCACCAAGCCCGAACAGTGATCACCGGCAGCCGATAACCTACCTTACTATGGCGATTACCGAAGAAAAGAAAAACCAAAGGATTGCCCTGGCGGTGGCTACGGGCTTTCAGGCACTGCTGCTGCTGCTGTTTTTCTTCTTGGTTGCCTGGCGAAGGCCCGACCCCCCGCTGCCCGAGTACGGCATCGAGCTAAACTTTGGATTGGACAGTGAAGGCTCCGGGCAAACCCCCGTGCCGGAGCCCACCCCCGTGGTGGAAGAAGTGGTTGAAGAGGACGCGCCGGAACCTGAGGTAGAAGAAACTCCCGAGGTACCGGTAACAGGGGCTGAGGTAGAAGAAGTGACGGAAGCTGAACTTACGGAGCCCGAGCCGGAACCGGTGGAAGAAGTAGTAACCGAAACCCAGGCCGAAGAGAGTCCGGTGGTGGTAGAAGAGGTAAAAGAGAGCCCCCGCGAAGTGGTAGCTAAGCCTGAACCCAAACCCAAACCTGTGCCCGCTCCCAAGCAAGAAAGTCTGTACCCCGGCAAAGCGGCCAACCCCTCGAACCAGGGCGATGACGTAAAGCAGGTGGGCGACAAGGGTAAGGAAACGGGGAAGATCGACGAGCGGGCTATCTACGGCGCCAAGGGAAGTGCCGATGGTGCTTCGCTGCAGATGGCCGGGTGGAACTGGGACAACATCCCCCGACCCAACGACTCATCGAACGAAAACGGACGGATCGTTTTTGAGATTACCATCGACGACCAAGGTGAAATTATTGGCGTAAGAACCATCGAGAAAACCGTAAGCCCTACCGTAGAGCGGCAGTACCGCCGGGCCGTAGAGCAGCTTACCTTTAGCACCACCAACGACAACGTACGTCCGGCACCCACCTCAACGGGGAGGATTACCTTCCTGATTCGGGCGAAGTGAGGCGGTAAAAATAATGTACAGAATTTTTACTACTTTTGGTCTACATACTTGCGAGCAAATTACTGCACCCTACCAAGGGTAGCGCAATAAACAACGACTGAGTGCCCTCTGATCCCATTAAAGTAGTTCTAGCCGATGACCACGCTATTCTTTCCGAAGGCACCGCCGCCGTCCTGAAAGACTACGAAGACTTTTTGCTACTGGGCAAAGCCACGGACGGAGAACGGGCGCTGTCTCTGGTTCGGGAGTATGAGCCCGACGTGCTGGTGTCGGACATCACCATGCCCGGTAAGTCAGTGTTCGATATTGTGGAAGAGATTGCTAAGCATCAACTTCCTACCAAAGTGCTCATCTTTTCGGTGCACGATACCCCTAATTACGTCTTCAAGGCGCTGAATAGCGGGGTGTCGGGCTACATCACCAAGTACGTAGACCGCGATGAACTGGTGAACGCCATCATCACCGTAGCCCAGGGCAAAGAGTACTACAGTCAGCGGATTACCCAAGTCATTGTAAAAGGCTTTAAAGACAAGAAAAACCAGGAGGGTGATCCTCAGAATCCCATCAGTGTCCTTTCCAAGCGCGAGCGCGAGGTGCTTGCCCTGATCGTAGAGGGCCTCAACTCTAAACAGATTGCCGAGCGCCTTTTCCTTAGCGAGCGCACCATCTCTAATCACCGGGCCAACATGCTGCAGAAGTGTAAGGTGAACAACACCATCGAGCTGGTGAAGCTCTACTTAGATAACGCCAATAAGTGGTAGGCGTCTGCCCCCCCTCTGGATGCCACTAAACTTTCTGATTCTTTACAAAGGTAGGTTCTCGGCGCAATTGAGTCAGCAGAAATAGGGATTTGTGCGTAGCATTACTGAAAAAGAATCCCGTGAGAGAAGAGTTACTGTACTTTATCTGGACCCTTCAGTACTTCAGCAAACAGGCCCTCACCACTGAGGATGGACATACGGTGACGATTGTGCACCCCGGGGTGCGCAACCTTTATTCGGGACCTGACTTCGCGGACGCCCGAGTTCGCCTGGCAGAAATAGCGTGGGGGGGAGCCGTAGAGATTCACCTGAACGCGTCGGACTGGAACGCCCACGGGCACCAGCACGACCCCGCCTACAACAACGTAATTCTACACGTGGTGTGGCACGCCGACCAGGTGGTGCACCGACAGGACGGGACGCCCATGCCCACCCTGGTGCTGGAGAACCGGGTGGCCCCTTCAATCATTGATAACTACCGCCAACTGGTGTTTCATGCTCCTGAGCAACAGGATATTGCCTGCGCCCCGCTTCTTCCGAACGTAGACGAGCTACAAAAGCTAACGATGCTTGATAAGACGGCGGTGCTTCGCCTCGAGCGTAAATCGCAGGAGATTCTGGAGCGCGTAGATAAAAACCGGGGCGACTGGTTGGTTACCGCCTACCAAGCGCTGTTCCAAAGTTTTGGGTTCCGCGTCAATCAGGCGCCATTCGAGCAGCTCAGTCGGGTGGCCCCCCCGTTGTTAGTCGCTAAGTACCAGTCTGATTTCACTTCGGTGGCCGCGCTACTGCTCGGGCAAGCGGGACTCTTGGAAGGTGAAGACTGGCCGGATGCGTGGATCAATGCCTACGAATTTTTACGAGTTAAGCATCAGTTGAATAAAAACGCCCTGGCGCGCAGTCAGTGGCGGTTCTTCCGCACCCGGCCCGCCAACTTTCCTACCGTCCGGATCGTCCAGCTAGCTGCCGTGTTGGTGGGGTTTCATCAAAATTTACTAGCGCTTTTTGAGTCGGAGTCGGCAGCCGAGCAGTGTGCTTTGGTTAAGCAAACCCAGCGGGTACTTCCCGAGTCTGTTCCTCCAATTGGTAAGGAAAGTATCCACAAAATTTTGATTAACGCCGTAGTGCCTTACCAGTTTGCGTACGGAAGCTACTTTAGAGAGCAGTCGCGAAAAGACCAAGCGCTTACCCTGCTTCAATCGTTGCCAGCCGAGAACAACAGTTTGGTAAAGAAATACCGAGGGTACGGCTACCCCATCAGTTCGGCCCTCGACACCCAGGCGGTGCTAGAACTGCACCATAGCTTCTGCAAACCCAAGCAGTGCCTGTTATGTGCCATTGGAAGTAGTATTATCAAAACTGATAATTTGTTCGTTACTTCGGGGCCTCACTAACCGTCAACAACTTGTCGTTAGCCCTGGTGGGGATGGCCCACGCACTTTTTCTCTATCTCCTTGTCCGATTATTGCTTCCTACGGTGCGGTCGGCCCCGCTCGGCCGAATGTTTGTTCCGGCGCTGTTGTACAAAATACTGATGGGCTGGCTGATGGGGGCCATCTTTATGTACTACTACGGCGGGGGTGACACCCTTCACTACCTCAGCGATGCTAGCCTGTTGGCCCAACTGGCCTACCACCACCCGCCAGATTACCTGCGGGTGCTGCTAGGATGGCAGGCTCCGCCTTCCACGCTTGTGTACCTAAACCAGCCCCGCGCTCTATTCTTCGATAAGCTGGTAAGCGTGGTGGCGATTTTATCATACCAAAACTACTGGATCACGTCCGTCTACTTTTCGTTACTGTCATTTGGGGGGTGCTGGAAGCTCGCCAACGCGCTGAGCCGTTGCTATCCCCGGTACCGGGTGGCGGCTGCAGTAGCGCTGCTGTTTTATCCATCGGTAGCTTTCTGGAGCGCGGGCATCCTGAAAGAAAGCGTAGCGGTAGCGGCAATCGCCTTTATGGTGTACCAAACCCAGAGGCTGACTGCGGGCGGCAATTCTTGGAGCCGCACGGGGGGAAGAGTGCTGTCGTTTCTGGTTGCCGCCTGGGTACTGTGGCAGTTAAAGTACTACTACGCGGGCGTGCTGATCGCTTCGCTACTCTCGGTGGTGCTTGGGTTACAGGTAGCGAAGCGACTGCCTGCGGTAGCAACCCTTGGTGCGGTGCTGATGAGTTGGATAGGGGCGGGGGCGCTTCTGAGTCTCCTACACCCCTTGCTTAGTATTGACCGGCTGGCCGCGCTCTTGCTCCACAAGCACGATACGATGGTTCTTCTGTCGGATCCCTCTTTTATGATTCACTTTAGCTCGCTGGATGGTACGTTTGCCAGCTTCGCGATGAATGCCCCCTGGGCACTGTTCTCAGCCATGTTTCGGCCCCTGTTTGGGGAGGGAAGTACGTTTCTTCAGTGGATGGCCGCCCTGGAAAACACGGTACTGCTGTTGCTGGCGGGAGGGGCGGTGGCCCACCTGCCGCGTTGTAAGGTTTCGCCCCGGGCGCGCTGGTGGGTTTTGGTTTCCGTGCTATACATTGCTACGCTGGGAGTGATGTTGGCCTTCGCCAGCCCAAATTTCGGTTCGTTGGTTCGCTACCGGGTGGCCTTTCTGCCCTTCCTGGTATATTTTATCCTTATCGGAAATCCGTGGCTAACCTCAGGACGACTACCGAGGCTCTTCTTTCGCCCACCCACGAAGGTTAACCGTGCTTAAGCTCAATAGGAATGCTTACAATATCGCAAAAGTGCTCGATATCGTCCTTCAGGACTGGGTCGTTATGATCGTAGTACCACGCTACGGTCGCCTCGTGTCCGGCCTCACGAAGGTGAGCAACGCGCTTCACCACCTCAAACAGGGCTTTGGCCGAGGCGGTGTTAAAGTATTTTAGGCGAATAGACAGGGTCGTGTGCTCAGCCGGTGCCCGTTGGTAGGCATCTAACCACTGAATCACCGGAAAGTAAAAACCCAGCGCGTCCTGTTCGTCCGACACGCCCTTCAGGCTGATGGTTCCGGCTGAGGCATCGAGCAGTACGGCTGGAGTGGTATTGGTAGCTTTAATGTGCAGAGGCTCCATATTACTGAACGGCTTTCATTAGTTTGTTGGCGAAGATAAAGTCGTGCAATTCTTTTACGTCGGTGTGCAGCGCGTCTTGGTTGTTACCCTCCCAGAGCTTCTTACCCTTATAGAGGAACAAAATATGTTCGCCAATGCCCATTACCGAGTTCATGTCGTGGGTTACCACAATGGTGGTGGTGTTGAACTCCTCGGTGATCTCCATGATCAGATCGTCGATCAGGATCGAGGTCTGGGGGTCCAGGCCCGAGTTAGGCTCGTCACAGAAGAGGTAGCGTACGTCGTTGGCAATAGCGCGAGCGATGCCTACGCGCTTCATCATCCCGCCGCTGAGTTCAGAGGGCATCTTCTGGTTCGAGTTCTCCAGGCCCACCTTTTTCAGGCAAAAGTTAACCCGATCAAGCTTTTCCTCATTGGGCATGTCGGTGAGAATGTCCAGTGGAAACTTCACGTTATTCTCTACGTTTAGCGAGTCGAACAGAGCTACGCCCTGAAACAGCATCCCGATCTCGCGCCGGATTTCGGTGCGGGTGTCTTTGTCGGCGTGCGTAAAATCACGGCCCTGGTAGTAAACGGTGCCTTCGTCGGGGGGAATTAGCCCTACGATAGATTTGAGCAGCACGCTCTTGCCGGTGCCACTAGAGCCAATGATCAGGTTGGTGGTGCCTGACTTAAACTCTCCGCTAATATCTATCAAGACTTGCTTGTCGCCAAAGGACTTAGATATATGCTCAATTGTGATCATAAAAGCGATGATGTTGAAAGAAATGGAGCTATACCATAATAAGTTGAGCTACTGCATAGTCGGCCAGTAAAACCGCGATACAACTGTTGGTGACCGCTGTGGTGCTGGCCTGCCCCACTTCTAATGAACCGCCGCGGGTAAAGTAGCCCTGGTAAGCAGAAATTGTCGAGATAATGAAGGCAAAAACGACGGCTTTCACCAGTGCCGTAAAAATCAAATACTGGTTGAAATCCAGTCGTAACCCGGCCACATAATCTTCGCCGGTGAGCGCACCGGTAAGTGTTCCGGCTATATATCCGCCGTAGAGCGACAGAAAACCGGCCACCACCACCAGCAGCGGAAACATCAGCAGCGCCGCCAGCAGCTTGGGGAGCACCAGGTACGAAGCAGAGTTAATGCCCATCACCTCCAGGGCGTCGATTTGTTCAGTGATCCGCATGGTGCCCAGTTCGCTGGCGATGCTTGAGCCCACCTTGCCCGCCAGTACGATACTGGTGATGGTGGGAGCTAGCTCCAGCACCGTCATCTCGCGCACGATCATGCTGACCACCGAATCAGGAATGAAGGGGCTCACCATATTGGCGGCCGTCTGGATGGTGGTTACGGCACCAATGAACACCGACACGATGGTAACTAGGGTGAGAGAGTCGATGCCAATTTTTACGGCTTCGTCGATGGTGCGGCGGACATACGTGCCAAAGGTTTCCATTTTATTGAAGAAAGAACCAATAAAAAGGAGGTAGTTGCCTAGGCTTTTCATAAAGAATACGCTACTTGGAAGTGAGTTAACGGCCGGTGGTCGCTTTTAGTTTTATCCGTTCAACGGGCTAATTGTCACTGCCCCAATGCGAATGAAACGTGCGCCGAACCGCTGCGTTAAATGTAAAGTAAATTAACGAAAAAGTATGAAAAAATTGGCTGTAGTCACTGGCGGAAGCCAAGGAATTGGCCGCGCCCTGCTAATGCAACTGGCCCAGGAGGGGTTTGCCCTTGCCACTTGCGCGCGCCGCAAAGAACCGCTGGAACAACTGCACCAAGAGATTACCGCGCAGCACCCGGGCACCTCCCTTTTTTATCAGCAGGTTGATATGGCGCAGCCCGAGGAGGTAGGGCAGTTTGCCAAAGCGGTTGTTGGGCTAGCCACGCCGATAGACATGCTGGTGAACAACGCCGGCGTGTTTATTCCCGGAGAGATTCACACCGAACCCGAGGGGGTTTTCGAGCAAACGATGCACACAAACGTATTTGGGGTGTACCACCTAACCCGGGCGCTGCTTCCTGCTATGATAGAGCGGCAACAGGGGCACGTGTTTAACGTTTGCTCTACGGCTAGCATCACCGCCTACGCCAACGGGGGCTCTTACTGCGTTTCAAAATTTGCGCTACTGGGCATGAGTAAGGTGCTGCGCGAAGCGCTGAAGCCTCATGGTATTCGAGTAACCTCGGTACTACCGGGGGCCACGCTTACGGCCAGTTGGGAGGGCACCGAACTGCCCCCCGAACGCTTTATGCCCCCCGAAGACGTAGCGAGTGCGATCCTGGCTGCCTACCGGATGTCGACCCGTACGGTGGTGGAGGAACTCATCCTGCGACCTCAGTTGGGCGACATTGTCTAATAGCTCCGTGTCCTTACAGGTCTTGGCCAACCGCGAGCATTTCTGCTTCCAGTCGGTCGAAGATAACCTCCGCTTGGGCAGCGAACAACTGGGTGGCCCGCTGCAGCTCCCGCTTTTCGGGGTTAGGCTGGCTGGCTTTTTTCTCAATGAAGTGAAGCTCATCCACCAATCCGTTAGCCTTGATTTGTCCAAAGGGGGAGCGCAGTTTGTGAGCAATGTTGGCTAGCTTCGACCAGTGCTGCTGGTGAGTAGCTTGGGTGAGCTGCGCTACTTCTTGCGGGCATCGCTCTAAGAAAAGATGAAGAATGTCGAACAGCTTTTTAGGATTGTTGCGGGTAATCGAAGTGAGTTCAGCCAGCGAAAAAGCAGGAGCAGGCTGTTCATGAGGGGTTGATGCGTGTACTGCTTCGGTAGGTGCTGCTAGTTTGGTTGTGTGTTTAGTTATCTTCGCGCACAAATCAGACTCCTTAAAGGGCTTTAGTAGGTAGTCGTCGAATCCCTGGGCCAAGAATGCGTTCAGGGTTTCGGACTGCACGGTGGCCGTAAACGCAATAACCGGGGTGATGGGGTAATGCTCTTTAATTCGCTTCATTAGCTCAACGCCGTCCATCTCGGGCATATTAATGTCGGTAAGCACCATGTCGTAGCGCGTCTGGCTCATGGCCGACAGGGCACTTATTCCTCCGTCTACAATGTCCACCTGCGCTTTCCAGTTTTCAGACAAGACTTCCAGTAGCAGGCGGTTCACCTGGTCATCATCGACCACCAAAATGGTTTTACCCGAAAAGTCTTCTACTGCTTGCCGCACCAAGTGAGGTACGGCTACTACCGGCTTGGTACTCTTACGATAGGTAATTGCAAAAGAGAACGTAGAGCCTTGTCCGATTTTGCTCTCCACGGCAATCCACCCTTTTTGTAACTCAATGAGCTTCTTACAGATGGAGAGTCCTAGCCCCGTGCCTCCGTAACGGAAGCTGGTTATTTCTTCTTCCTGATTAAAAGCTCCAAAAATGTGCTCCAACTTATTGTTGGCAATGCCTGCCCCGGTGTCCTTCACTAAGAATTCTACCGTAACGTGGGTTTCGGTAACCTCTTTGGCTCGGGCCTGTAGCGTAACCCCGCCCCGGTCGGTAAACTTAACCGCGTTTCCAACCAGGTTAAACAGAATCTGGCGCAGCCGGTGGGCGTCGCCTTCCAACGAAACGTCTAGTATCGGATCGATCTCGCGGCTCAGGGTAATTTCCTTTTCCTGCGCCTTCACGCGCATTACCTCGACTACCGTCTGCATTACCTTTTTTACGGTAAAGGGCTGCTCGTTCAGCGTAAGCTTCCCCGATTCTATCTTAGACAGATCCAGGATGTCGTTTACAATAGATAAAAGGTGGTCGGAACTACTATCGATGGTGTTTACGTACAGGTGCTGATCACGGTTCATCGTAGTTTTTTTGAGTTGTTCTAAGAACCCTGTAATGGCGTTTAGAGGGGTTCGGATTTCGTGACTCATGTTCGTAAGGAACTCCTCCTTGACCCGCGCCATCATCTCGGCGTGTTTCTTGGCCCGCATCAGGTTCTTACGGTAGTAATTACTGTTAGCCAGGTCTTTAAATACCAGAATAAGAAATAGCAGGCTGCCTAAGATTACCACGCCGCCCACCATCGTGATGGTGGAGACCGAACTGGTGGCGATGTGGCGCGCCCGAGCCGCGTTGGTTTCGGCAATTAAAAGCTCTTCGCGGCGCACGTCGCGAATGATAGAACGAATCTGGTCCATAATCAACCAGTCCTGCTCGATGATGTCCAGCTCCTGCTTCCCCAAAGATGCCTTCATGCGGAGGTCTTCGCTTTCTATATCGCTAATAATATCCTTTACGTCGTCCAGCAAGACGTCCGCTTGGTCGGTACTGGCTCGGTTAACACGAGTGGGCTTTTTCAGTCGACGCTTGGTGGGTGCCGTCCGAGATACTGGGTACCCCTGCTGGTACGGTACTTTGGGTGATACCCGGGCAATAGGTTGCTGGAGGGAAGAAGCAGTAGAAGTATCCTGAGCCTTTCGGTCGATAATCTCCATAGCTTTTTTAAGTGGATTTTTTTCGGCTTCCTTTTTCTTTAGTTGCAAAAATGACTGCAGGTTACGCTGCTTGTCACTCAACAGCGCCCCTACCGAGTCGATGCGCGCCAACTGGTACGTATTGCCCTGCATCTCCTGCTCGATCTGGTGGATACGTGCTTCTATCGTAGAGAACTGCTCCCAGTAGTTGCGTAGATATTGTCGCTCTTTGGTGAGCGTATAAGCGCGGGCGCTGCCTTCTGCGTTTGATATATCCGTCATGACCTCATTCAGGAGCACCAGTTTAGCTTCAGGTTTACTTAGGGTGTCCATCGCCTGGAGCATCTGGTTGAAGCTATGGTAGGTGAAGGCGCTGGCGGCAACAATGGCCCCGATTACCACCACAATACCCAGAAGGATTTTCGTTTTGATTCGCCGATTGGGGAAGGTATACTTCATAGCAGTTATCGTTAAAGTTAATTAGGACGAGAGTTAGGTAGAATTGGGGGTGAAGGTAGTAGATACCAAAGTTCCGAACCGGGCAGTTTTCACTTCAACATCACACTGGAAAAGAGAAGAATAGCCTTATTATTAGTGACCAGCGTTGAACTTTACCAATACGACTGTGTCGAGCGCTTGATACACATCCTACTCTCGCCAGGTCATAGCAAGGTACTTTTTCCATTATTTTGGATTATGCTAACAATACATTATCATAAAAGGATGGAGGAGGCAGTGCTAGAAACCGGGGCACTTTTCTGCGATACATTACATACGTTTGACCTAGCGAAAAAAGCCTTTTTCGTGAGATTTGACCGCTAAAATCATAAAACTGCCCCCAACATTCGTCATCAGATTTAGTTGTCAAGGCAATTATTTTGTTGTTTAATGTGTTCTTTTATCTTAATGATTCTCTACATTTAGCTAACGTATGGCTCCTTCACTTGTAACCAATCCTCAACGAAACTACTGCCCCAGCCCAACCAGTTACGTTCGGCGACGGTCGCGCGAGGTGATGATTGGCGACGTGCCCTTGGGGGGCACCCATCCTATCCGGGTGCAGTCGATGACCACCGTTGACACCATGGATACCGAGGGCTCGGTGCAACAGGCTATCCGCATGATCGAGGCGGGCTGTGAGTACGTGCGTATTACCGCGCCCAGCCTTCAAGAGGCGCAAAACCTAGCGAATATCAAACAAGCGTTGCGCAAGCGCGGCTATCCCACTCCGCTGGTGGCCGACATTCACTTCACCCCCAACGCCGCCGAGCTGGCCGCCCGCATCGTAGAAAAAGTGCGCATCAACCCCGGCAACTACGCCGACAAGAAAAAATTCCAGTCTATCGAGTACACCGATGCGACGTACCAGGAAGAGCTGGCGCGCATCTACGAACGCTTCGCTCCTTTGGTAAAAATCTGCCGCCAGCACGGCACGGCCATGCGCATTGGCACCAACCACGGCTCGCTCTCCGATCGCATCATGAGTCGCTACGGCGATACCCCCACCGGCATGGTAGAGTCGGCGCTGGAGTTTATCCGCATTTGCGAAAACCTGGGTTACTACGACCTGGTAGTTTCAATGAAGGCGAGTAACACCCAGGTGATGGTGCAGGCCTACCGACTGCTGGTCCGCAAGCTGGACGAAGAAGGCTTACAACCCTACCCGCTGCACCTGGGGGTAACCGAAGCTGGTGACGGGGAAGACGGTCGTATCAAATCGGCGGTGGGCATTGGCACCCTCCTGGAAGACGGGCTGGGGGATACCGTACGCGTATCGCTCACCGAAGAGCCTGAGGCCGAGATGCCGGTGGGCTTTCAGTTGGTAAACCGCTACCGACACCGAAATGGTCACGCACCGATTTTACCGCTCAACGAAGTGCCGAAAGACCCCTACGCCTACCAGCGCCGAGAAACGCATTCGGTGGCTAACCTGGGGGGAAGCAACGTGCCCCGCGTAGTGGCCGACGTACGGGCGCTGGCCAACTGGAGCTACCGCGACCTGAAGCACGTGGGCCACTACTACCTGCCCGAGCCCGACAAGTGGACCATGAACGACCAGGGTTGCGACTACGTGTATTCCGGCCAGCAGCCCATCGATTTCATGCTTCCCAACGGGCTCAAGGAAATTCAGGATTACGCGGTGTGGCAGAAGGCCAGCGACCAACGGCATACCTTGCCTTTGTTTACTACACAAGAATACGCCACCGCTCCTCAGAAGCACGACCGGATCAATTTTGTGCGCGTAAGCATCGCCGACTGGTCCGAGTCGCTTAAGGACACCCTGGCAACTGACCCTGCGGTGGTGCTGGTGCTGGATACCAACAACCGGCACGCCATGGCCGAGCAACGGCGCTTCTTCTATTTGCTTCTCGAGCACCAAATTACCAACCCGGTGGTCATCTTGCGCAAGTACGACACCACTGACGAGGAGCCGCTTACCCTGTATGCCGCCACCGATGTGGGGGGGCTGCTCGTCGACGGACTGGGCGACGGGGTGCTGCTGAGCACCGAACTAAATCGAGCCAGCACGCGCGAGGAGGCACTAACGCAGATGGCGCAAAACAACCGGCTGGCCTTCGGAATACTGCAGGCCGCCCGAACCCGCATGTCGAAGACCGAGTACATTTCGTGCCCTTCGTGCGGACGAACGCTGTTCGATTTGCAGGAAACCACCGCGATGATCCGGCAGCGCACCGACCACCTAAAGGGAGTCAAGATCGGTATTATGGGCTGCATCGTGAACGGACCGGGCGAAATGGCCGACGCTGACTACGGCTACGTAGGTTCGGGGAAGGGGAAGATTACGCTTTACCGGGGGCAGGAGGTTGTGAAGCGCAGCGTGCCCTCCGAACAGGCCGTTGATGAGCTGATCGAACTCATCAAAACTGACGACCGCTGGCGTGAACCCACCGACCAGTTGGTGCAGGCCTAAAAAGACGACTAATTAACGGTTCAGTTGCGAACTCCGCCCGCTGGTGTTTGTTAGGAGATTATATAAATCCGTACACTATGAATCAGAACGTAAATCCTAACTTTAAGAAAGATAAGGGCAATTCAGTAAAGGAATATTTTGCCTTCGGAGAGGTGCTGGGCTACTTTTTCCGTAAGAAGGACCCGAACAGCCGCCCCAACTTTAACCTGCGCATGATGCACGGCATCAACAAGATTTCTATCATTGTTTTTCTACTGGGGATTACCTTTTTTATCCTCAAACGGTTCGTCTTTTAGGTTCGGACTGAACAAGCAGCACTGGAACACCCTACTGATGGATGGCTCCCTGAATGATTCTTTTGTCATCAATCTAATCGATCATTCGTACGAGTTGGTAGTTGCTAAATTAACTAAGAAAGATCAGGCGGTGATTCGCGCTCATCAGCGCGAGACCAAGTAGGTACGTTATTCACTCTTGTTGTAGCTATGCCACAACCATCATTTACCTGGCTGGCCCTGGGCGATTCGTATACCATCGGCGAAGGGGTTGACCCTGCCGACCGTTGGCCGGCGCAGTTGGCTCGGATTAATTCCATTGAGCTACCCCAGTACGTGGCAGAAACCGGCTGGACTACCGTAGACTTGCTGGCTGCCATTAAGCAAACTGAGCTTCAGGATCAGTACGATCGGATAACCGTACTTATTGGGGTTAACGACCAGTACGATGGGTTAGGAATTGATGCGTACCAACGGGGATTGGCCGAAATTGTACACCTTGCCACCCGCCGCGTAGCACTGCCCCAGCGGGTCTTGGTGGTATCTATTCCTGATTACAGCGTCACCCCCAAGGTCCGGACCATGGACACAGCGCACATCGCTCAAGAAATCAAGCGGTTTAATGCAGTTGCTCGTCAGGTAGCCACTACTGCGTCGGCTAGCTACTGCGACGTTACCGAACTCTCTCAGCGGGCAGCCCACGACTCAACGTTGCTTGCAGAAGATCAGCTTCATCCTTCCGGGAAAATGTACGATCTGTGGGCAAAAGAGATTGCCCGAGTAATACTTAGCACACCCTAAAGGGAGGGAGGAAATAGTCGCTGCAAAGTCTCGGGCGTAGCTTTCGCTATAGTTGAATGCGTAATTCGTCACTTAACGGCGACTGTGAACCATCGCTATACACCGCTTTGATCCGGTACCGATACGTTTGCGACCGGGTAACCGATTCGTCGTGAAAGTGAAGCTGCGGGGCCGCCACCGAACAATGCCAGCGAAGAGCACCCGCTGCTTCAACGCGGTAAATATGGTACTCGCGAACGTTATTGTTCCGGTAATCCCACCGAACATGGACTGTGTTATCGTTTTCGTCAGGTTCGGCGTAGGTGTGATATCGTAAACATAGCCGCCACACAGACCGTAATTTCGGTTAGGATCAGTGGTTGCACCATTGATACTTATATCAACCAACGCTTTGGGGTCATAGCAAGTTGAATTTGTGGAGATGCGTGCCGGGGTACTGGTGGTTTCGGTGATATCATCGTTGAGAAAATGGTACTCCCATATGTATTTAAACTCTCCCGGCAAAAGATCGGTACCAGGATTGTAAGCTTGAGTGTTGAGGTAGATTGTACTGCCCTCGCAAAAGTTAGACTCGGGATTTCCGTTAAGGGTACTACTGGTAAAAAAAGCGTTGTCACTGGGATTAGGCTTAGGGATCATGTATTTGAGATGGATGCGTGCTTGATATAGGCCGTCAGCATAATCTTTAGCGTCTAATTGTAGTATCACCTCTTTATCTATCCCCTCGGGAAAGTCTATAGGGAAAGAAAAATCTTGAATTCGTTCTTTTTTTTTGCCCCCAAAGTTTTCTTTTTCGTAACCGTAGAAACGAATTCTGATTTTGGACGGCACCTCATTCAGGTCATCTTCGTATAAGATTTCTCGGTTACACGGCCACCATTCGCCTCTATCTTTACTGTCTATATCACAACCATGCTCTGAGCCATAGTCTTCGTCACTAACCGCTGCCCATAAACGCCAGCGATGCCGTTTGTCAGTGCCGTCATGAACATTAGAGTAAACTTCCAACAAGGTAGCAGTTACTGTGACATGCGTATCACTTTGCGCGTATGAATTGCTAACTATCCAAGCGAATAGCATTGCGGCTAGTAACTGTTTTTTCACCTTATCTATCTTTTATTTACTATCTGATGCCCACTGTCATAATGTTACTAATATCCGCATCCCGAGGCAGCGCCTCACGAGTACGAACAACTGTTCCTTCGTTACTCAACGTATCCTTGGTAATGCGGAACCAGTAGTTGCGTGGTTCTAAATTGTCAAAGTAGACTTCTCCTGCTTCATTTGTAGTCTGTAGAAAGCGCTCCTTATTTTGGTTAACAAAGTACCTTTCCTCACCGGTAGTGCCTTCTTCATCAACGAAATACCCATAAGTAGGGCGAAGGTGATCAAAGTCTTCCTGAGCGGCCAAGCTATCCTGATAGGTTTGTTCGGTGAAGTAGAGTTGCACTGCGGCTCCTTCTACGGGTTGTCCCTGATGAGAAACGGATAGCTGCAGGCGTGTGGGCGTGTTGGTCAGCGTGGCGTACGCCTTCCCGTTGCTGACAGTAACTCCGTTAAATCTATTGATAAGTTGATTATTATCTTTACTACCTACTGATCGCTCACCTATAGCTTCTCTTAGATTACTCAGCGTGTCTAGTTGAGCACTGAACCAAAGTGAACCGGCTGAGTCGTACTCAAAAGCAAACAACCCCTCTTCGTTGGTAAGCCCTTCCAGTATTACGTTCTGACTTAACAGGTAGTCTTCGCGGGTACGATAGATTTTGACCGCGACGTTCGCCTGAGGTTCGTTGAATTCGCTACCGCCATCCGTTCTTCCGTAAACCCCGGGCATACCAGCATACACTTTCACGTTATAGGGGCCATTAAACTCGGTAGGGCCGATGGTTTCTATTTTGTCTTCACAAGCAGCAAACAGCAGCCCCAAAGCGGCGCAAGCAAATAGCAATTTGGTTTTCATTATTATGTGGTTTGAACCGGGAATAGGCAAAAATAACGCGAGGACATTTTTTGTGCCGAAAGCAATAGCAAGCAACCTTACCGGTGTAAGGACTGGAAAGCTTTGCGGAAAAGCAGCTTACTGCCTTTTTTACTGTTCTCTTACTCGGCACCCTATGGGCCGAAAAAATCGCTCAGATGTGGGATGGGTAGCTGCGTTACTTTTTTGACTACATCTACGACAGACTAATTGGTAAAGCGGAATCTGTAAAAGCTGGCCAAAACTATCCTTATTAACCGGCGTTTAGTAATACTAAAACGATACAGACAACCACTTTTCGCCATGGTACAGACGCTTGATATTACGACAACCACCGCATCTACCTCTAAAATTGATCAGGTAGATTTTAATAACATTGAGTTCGGTAAAGTTTATTCCGACCACATATTCGTGGCTGACTACGCCGACGGTCAGTGGACTAGCTTGCGGGTGGTCCCATTTGCGCCGATGACCTTTAGTCCGGCTCTGGCCGCGCTGCACTACGGTCAGTCGATCTTTGAGGGAATCAAGGCCTACAAGAGTGCTGCGGGCGAGGCAATTTTGTTTCGGGCCGATAAAAATGCGGCTCGCTTTAACAAGTCGGCACAGCGCATGTGCATGCCTACCATCCCCGAGGACGTTTTTATCAACGGCATCGCCGAACTACTAAAACTTGACCGCGATTGGATTCCCGACCGCCCCGGCACGGCGCTCTACATTCGTCCGTTTATGTTTGCCGCCGACGAATACATTGGGGTGCGCCCTTCCGAAAAATATACCTTTTGTATCTTCACTGGTCCGGTAGGCGGTTACTACAGTCAGCCGGTGCGGGTGAAGATTGAGAAGGACTTCGTTCGGGCAGCTGAGGGTGGGGTAGGCTTTGCCAAAACGGCGGGCAACTACGCGGCGTCACTGTATCCGGCCCAACTGGCCAAGCAAGACGGCTACGACCAACTTATTTGGACCGATAGCAAAACGCACCAGTACATTGAAGAAGCCGGTACCATGAACATCATGCTGATTATCGATGGTACGCTAGTAACTCCGCCCACCGGCACCACCATTCTGGACGGCGTAACGCGCGACAGTATTTTGCACCTAGCCCGCGACTGGGGCATGCCGGTAGAAGAGCGCCGCGTTAGCGTAGAAGAAATTATCAAAGCCATCGAGGCGGGCACCCTCAGCGAGGCTTTCGGAGCGGGCACCGCCGCTACGGTAGCTCACATCGCTGCCATCAGTCACAATGGCACCGATTACGAACTGCCCCCCGTTGCGCAGCGTGAGTTTTCAAACAAGGCACTCAACGCACTGGATGATATCAAATACGGCAGAAAGGAAGGCCCCTCGGGATGGATAATGAAATTTTAGTGTCTAAATGATTTGAGTCGTAGTACTTATTTTCCACCTTTTAAAACTGAACTCTATATATGGATTTGAAAGGCCTCTATCATCTTGCTAAAAACGAATTGACACCGCTCTACGATGGCGAACCGCTTGATCTTCGCTTGGAGCAGGTTGAGCGTGACAAGAAAACTAACCGCTGGAACGTGGTTGTGTCTTATCTAGTCGAAAATAAGAAGCAGTCATTGGCAAATACTAATCTGATAGGATCGAATCCATTTGCGACGTACGAACGGGTTTATAAGTTGTTGCAGGTTAACAAGAAAAACGAAGTAGAAGGACTACTTATGTACAACGAAGCACTATGACCCTTATTGATGCTAATGCACTGGTGCTCTTGATTGTTGGAATGGTAGATGAGAATCTGATTGGTAAGCATAAGCGAACTTCTATATACTCGAAGCAAGATTACCGGGATTTACTCCTGGCCGTAAGAGATTTGCACAGCTTGGTTATTTTGCCAAACGTATGGACAGAAGTTGACAATCTTTTGAATCGTTTTTCTGGTAATCACAGATGGTCATATATTACGTTGATGAGATCAATGCTGGAACAAACAACGGAAAGATACGTCGCTTCGGTAATGGGTGGTAAGAGTAATCATTTCATGAGTGATGGATTAACAGACGCCCTTCTCGTAGAACTGGGAAAAGAAAAGCAGTGCGATTTCCTCATAACCGGAGATTCAGCACTTTCGGATATTGCGCGCGCCAACGGAATAGCGATTTACGACACTGTCCAGAGAAGAAATGAAAACTTACGAAAATAACAATTATTCCAGTACAGACGCCATTGATGGCGTCTCAACCCAAACCACATGACCCAAGACCAACTAAAAGACCTTAACACCCGCATAAGCGCCCTACGGGGCTATCTTTGACTACGATACCAAGAAAGAACACATCGCCGATGAAGAACGTATCTCGCTGCAGCCCGACTTCTGGAACGATCCGTCCGAAGCCGAAAAGGTAATCAAGAGCATTCAGACCAAGAAGGTGTGGACGGATAGCTACGAGCAAGCGCAAACCGCGTACGAAGACCTGGAAACCCTCTACGAATTCTACGAAGCCGATGAAGTGAGTGAAGCCGATATCCAGAAAGAGTATCAAAAGGCGCTCAAGATCGTAGAAGACCTTGAATTTAAGAAAATGCTTAGCGGAGAAGAGGATCAGCTAAGCGCCGCCCTGGAAATTAATCCCGGCGCCGGTGGCACCGAAAGTCAGGACTGGGCCGAGATGCTGATGCGCATGTACATTATGTGGGGCGAAAAAAGTGGCTACCAGGTGAGGCAGGTGAACTACCAGCCCGGTGAAGCCGCGGGTATCAAAGCCGTGACGCTGGAGTTTGAGGGTGACTTTGCCTTTGGTAACCTAAAATCAGAAAACGGAGTGCACCGCCTGGTGCGGATTTCACCCTTTAACGCCAACGGCAAGCGTCAGACTTCCTTTGCCTCGGTGTTTACCTATCCCCTGGTAGACGATACCATTGAGATCGACGTCAATCCCGCAGACATCACCTGGGAAACCTTTCGGTCGGGCGGAGCGGGCGGACAGAATGTGAACAAGGTTGAAACGGCCGTTCGTTTGCGCCATGCCCCTTCGGGAATTATCGTAGAATGCCAGCAAGAGCGCTCCCAGCTGCAAAACAAAGATAAAGCAATGAAACTGCTGAAGTCACGGCTCTACCAGAAGGAGGTAGAGAAGCGCAACGCCGAACGCGACGAGATTGAGAGCAACAAGAACAATATTGACTTTGGTTCTCAGATTAGAAACTACGTGCTGCATCCCTACAAACTGGTGAAGGACGTACGCACCAGTACCGAAACCTCCGACGTGCAGGCGGTGCTCGACGGAGATTTGGAGCAGTTTATAAAAGCGTTTTTAATGAGTCGGTAAAGTATCAGTTTAGCGACTGCAAACTGTTGCACGTCTAGATGCTAAGTTTCGGCGATATCGGGGAGAAAGCGCCGGTAAACAGCGGTTGTTCATCGCGCATTAGCTACCTTGTCGGCCAAGACCAAACGTATCTCCATGTACCGATTTATTCTACTAACGTGGCTCCTTGGCCAGACAGCAATTACCCTCGCTCAGGTTTCTGGACCAGTTGATCGCCCTCCTAAGAACATCATTCTGCTGATTGGTGACGGTATGGGACTTACTCAGGTATCCACTGCCTTCTTCTATCAGGATAGCTCTACCAACTTCGAGCGCTTTCCCATTACCGGCCTCATCAAAACCTCTTCTTCCAGCGATAAGATCACTGATTCGGCAGCGGGGGCTACTGCCTTTTCGGCGGGGGTGTCAACCTACAATGGGGCTATCGGAGTAGATGCCGATCATAAGCCGGTACCTACGCTGGTCGAACTATTCTCGCAAGATGGTTGGCGCACTGGCTTAGTGGCTACTTCGTCTATTACCCACGCCACTCCGGCTTCCTTCTACGCCCACGTGGAATCGCGCAATATGCAGGAAGATATCGCTCAGCAGCTACTTACTTCGGCGGTAGACTTCTTTGCGGGGGGCGGGATTAAATTTTTTGCGGATCGAAAAGACAATGTCAACTACTACGACAGCGCGGCGGCGCACGGCTTTCTTCTGGATAGTACCGCACTAGCGACTGACCGCCTGTCGCCAGCGCAGCGCTACGGATACTTGTTGGCCCCTGATGGGATGCTCCGCATGTTAGACAACCGGGGTAGTTTCTTACCCGACGCCACCCAGCTGGCGGTTGACTATTTGTCACTGGGTGAGAATGGCTTCTTTTTGATGGTAGAAGGGTCGCAGATCGACTGGGGGGGACACGCTAATGATGCCCAGTACATTATCTCTGAGGTGCTGGACTTCGATGAAACCCTAGGAGTAGCGCTTGATTTTGCCGAAAAAGACGGAAACACCCTGGTGGTAGTGACCGCCGACCATGAGACCGGGGGCTTCGCCCTGTCGGCGGCTGGCGAGCAGTCTGCTACGGGCTCAGACTATAACGAATTGAGCGGCACATTTTCGACGGGGGGGCACACCGCTACGCTGATTCCCGTGTTTGCCTACGGCCCGGGGGCAGCTGCCTTCAGTGGCATCTATCAGAACACCGAAATATTTCACAAGATTATGCGGCTGACGCATCCTGATAACGCACCGTCGGCCGGTGAAGAATAAGTATCGCAAATTGAAGGGTTATTGTTCGGGGTAAAAGCGTTTTTTGCATTGTAGTTACGTACCCCGGTTAAGAAGTGACTTACGACGCGAGACGTCGATATTTGGAAGATAAAGCCAAAGCTCAGTGCCGTGGTCTACTCGGCTCTTAATACGCACTTCCCCGCCCAGCTTTTCAACATTCGATCTCACAATAAACAAACCTAGTCCGCTTCCCTTGGAGGTCTGGTTTCCCCGGTAGAACATATCGAAGGCGCGTCCTTGCACCTGCTTGGTCATGCCCTGTCCGTTGTCTTTGATCTTTAGCTTAATACCATTCTTATACTTTCTTGCTGAAATCTTCGTCACCGAGTCTTGCGCGTAGTGTTTACGGTACTTAATACTGTTCTCAATAATATTTTGCACCACCGACCGGAACGCCTGTTCCTCGGTATTAATTGTTAGCGCAGCGTTGGCCGATGTTAGAATGATGACCTCCTGATAACCGGGATATTCTTTAAAGGTGGCAATTACATCTTCGATAGCTTGTCGGACATTGAATTCTTGGTGCTGTATAACACCATCAGCAAACAAGCGGGTTTCCAGCAGTCCGCTCAGGGCATTTTCTAGTTTGCTAGTGCTCTTTTGAATGAGAGTGAGGTAGTACCGCAGCGTCTCAAGCGTTTCTTCTTCGTGCTCAAGCAGTTGAAACAGGCCCGTTACTGAAGCTAAAGGCCCCTTGAGGTCGTGAGACACGCGGTAGATGAGGGTTTCCAGTTCGCGATTCTTTTGCTTCAGAGCATCGGTAGCCATCAGCAACTGCCCTATGTCGCGGCCGATCAGTAGAAAGCCTTCTAGAACATCATCCTTCTTAACCCATGATAAAGAAACTGAAACCGGTATGCTCTTTTTGCCGCGCACTTTTAGGCGAGTTTCACGATTCGCAATATGCTCTTCCTGGGCGATGTCAGCCTGGAGTTGCTTTAGGAACTTCCCCTGTCGTTTTAAAAACAATTCGCTGATGGGAGTACCAATCAGGCGCTCTTCAGTCTGATTGAGGAGCTGGCAGGCCTTCTGATTTACTGATAGCACCCGAAACTCAAGATCGAAAAAAATGAGCATATCGTCGATGCACTCCAACAAACCGGTAGCGTGGTGGTTAGTGACTGCTTCGTTAATTAATCCTGCTTCGATCAAGGGGATAGTAGATTTTGCTCAATTCAATTACAAAATTATCCTTTATTACTTAAGTAAGTTGGAAGGTTCAGTAGGAATAGTACACACGTAGCAAATGAAAAATAGAAATGGTTTTTACACAACACCCAAACCATAATTTAGCAGATTAACCTTAGAGATTTGCCGGTGGATGGTATGTAGAAACCACGCATAAGCCGTGCACAATTTGTTGCGATAACTAAAAGGAATGAATTTGTCACATTGACAGCTTCTCCCTAAAAGAAGTTAAATTAAAGTGCTTCCACGGAAGCTATTTCGCTAAAAAAGGCCACTACGGTGTAGATAGATGAGAATCGCTTTCTCTTAGACCAACCAAACCTAGGTACGCTAATTAGTATGCTTACGCGCCTCGCAATCTTTAACAGTGGCGTAAATTGAAGTAATCTTCCTAGTTTTGTACGTTCCTAGTAGGTGATGGTACATGTTAATGGGTTTGGCTACCCACACAAAAGTTTTTAATTAAGGGCGAAGACCTAATTTTGGTACGAACACCAAAGACGCACCCCTATTGAGAAAGTTAAAATCAGTGTGCCTTATATTGTGCTTGGGAAGTATTGTTGTCGGCAGTTGTGAATTTGAGGAGATTAACTACCGGGAGCCAATACCCACTATGCTTCCTCCCTCTGAAATCACGTCGAGTGGCTTTTCAGCGGCCTGGATTGCTATCGAGGGAAGTGAAAAATACGTTTTGTCAGTAGCAGATGAACAAGATTTCGACGAAAACAAGTCGTTACCAGGGTTTCCAGTAACCACTTCCGGTACCAGTTACCAGGTGACGGGGCTAGAGGCAGACACAGAGTACTACTATCGAGTAAGGATTAACGCTACCGAAGCTGAATACTCAGCGATGATGACGGTAACTACGCTCCCTCTTTTAGCGCCCCAGATTCACTATCCTAAGCAAATCACCCCCCTGAGCTTCGTAGCCCAGTGGCTGTCGGTTGAGGGGGCTGATGGCTACCAGCTATACGTTTCGGAGGACGCTAACTTTACAACGCACATCGAGGGTTACAACGGGAAGTTAGTGGAGGATACTACTGCCCTAATAAGCGGTTTAACGGTAGACAAAAACTACTTCTACCGGGTCAGAACCGTACGGGGCGCTTCAGTGTCGGTAGCCTCAGAACTGATGACCGTAAACACCAGCACGCTGTCGAGACCGGTGCTTACTGACCCTTCTGATACTAGTTTTACCAGTGTTACTATCAACTGGAAGTCCGTAGAGGGGGCTACCTCATACCGGCTCTACGTTGCTACCGACCCGTTGGTCATTACTGATATACTGCCCCAATACGACGGCACGATAGTAGAGGGGGCCACCTCTCTGATTGTAACGGGAATTAACGCAAACACTACCTACTACTACCGGGTGCAAGCATTAAATGAGCAGTCTGCTTCTGAAGTATCGGAAGTAGGAACGTTCAGTACTACCAATCTGCTGGTACCTACCGCCCATCCGGGAACCAACGTACGTATCAACGGCTTCCAGGCTAACTGGGACTCAGTAGCCAATTCATCAAGCTATGTGATAGATGTTTCGCGCAACGAAAGCTTCACCAACTACGTCACCGGCTATCAGGCTAAGGAGATAATAGACACTACTGAAATTATCAACGGACTGCTCAGAAATACCAGTTACTTCTATCGCGTACGATCTAAGGGATTTGGAGCGGTATCGGCAAACTCTAACGTTATTCGGGTAACAACTTCATCGTTTGCCAGCCCCCGGGCGCTGGACGCCGTGGAGCTACAACCTACGAGCTTTAAGGCAGTGTGGCAGCAAGTAGCGGGGGCGGATAGCTACCGCTTAGAAGTAGCAACCGACGCAAATTTTGAGAATAACCTTTCGTCTTACGACAATGTGCCGGTCGCCGATACCGTGCAGCAGATAACTGGCTTGGTGGTAAACCGCCGCTACTTTTACCGGGTAAGGGCACTAAAGGGCGGGGTATTTTCAGGTTACTCGAACATTATTGACTTAACCACCACCACCCTATCGGTGCCTCAGAACTTAACCGTTACTAATCAGCAGCTTAAACAGTTTACCATTAATTGGAACGCGGTAACGGGAGCTACGGGCTATGTAGTGGACGTTGGGGTTGATCCCTTGGTAGAAACCACAATTGGGTTAGATTATGAGAACCGAATTGTTAACGGACCCAGTACCTCTTTGGTGGTAGAGGGGTTAGAGCCTAACCGTACCTACTATTTTAAAGTGCGCGCCCAAAATGCGGTGTCTACCGGTGAAAGTGCTACCGGGTCAGGAAAGACCGCTCCAATTGATCCACCAATGGCCTCATCAGCAACCAACGTTCAAATAACAAGCTTTCAGGCTAACTGGCAGGGCGCCGCCAACGCAGATAGCTACTTGGTGGATGTAGCCCTAAACGGTGAATTCACCAATTTAGTAGCAGGTTACAACGGGCGAGAAGTTCCGAACATAAGCCTTTTGCTAGTAGTAAACGGGTTAGAACCCGGACAGACGTACTATTACCGGGTACGCTCTAAGGGCTTAGGAGTTACTTCCGACTACTCCTCTACCATTACGGTAACAACCGTAGCGCTACCCGCCCCGGTAGTACAGGCTGCTACCAACCAGGAGGTGTACCAGTTTACGGCCAACTGGCAAGAAGTACCCGAGGCGAGTAGTTATCTACTGGATGTTGCTACTGATCTTGCCTTCACCAGCGTGCTAAGCGCGTATAATAGCAAACCGGTACTAAATAGTTCTCATGATATAACGGGATTAGATCCCTACACGACGTACTATTACCGGCTCCGCAGTAAGCAGGGTAGCGCCGTATCAGGGTTTTCGAACCCGGTAGAAACCGTAAACGCAGTGGTGGGAAGCGGTTGCGCGATTACTGAGCGTGATTTCGGGAGTTTAGGTGAGGAAATCTATACTTATGCTAGTGTAGGTGGTCCGCTGAGTACGATCCAATTTTCTGGCGGTAGTACGTCGCGTACTAGCCAAATCATTTACAATGGTAACCTTATTAATGAAGTAACTATTGATGATACAGATGTTACAAAAGACCAAACCTGGAAGTACACCTACGAAACCTATAACGGTACTGAGAATCGGATTAAAGAAATATTGATTGAAGACGACAATACGAACACTGATATCAAGAAGATTCACTTTAGCTACAGCAACGCTAATTCAAATCGCGTGAGCATCGTTCGTTACCGTGATCTCCTCTCTAACACCATCGAGAAGAGAAGCAGCTACGCTTACTCAGCTACTCAAATAACAGTGAACGATAGTATTTCCCCTAGTGAAAATGGGCTGAATAAGCGACTTACTCTAGAGAATAATTTTCACACGGAGTCATTGTTGCCTTCCGACGTAGCATTACTGCTCTACAACCCGACCGAACCCGGTGAAAGTTGGTTGCCCTTTATCCCCGAGCAAAGACCTACTTACTACGAATACGATCTCCAGGGTACGCCTGAGGTATACACTTATCCTTACAATAATATTTCAAAGGGCGTCCCTAAACGCATTCTCGCCAACGGCGGAGTGCCCCAAATTGATTATACATTCAGTGGAAGCTGCAACTTCTGAGCGCCCGTAAGTTAACCACCGTGAATAAACGCATGATACAGCGAATTTGTAGGGTACTGATTGCTACCGTCGGGATTATCTCGCCGGGGCTTGCGCAAGAAGACAGTCTATCGACAGGCGATCCCTACAGATTTTCTATTGAAAAGGACGTGTTGAACCTTAAAGTACAGAGAACTGAGGTCCACCAGGTTTACGCCGCCTCCCGCAATCAAGAAGAACTCGCAAAAACGAATGTTTCAACCTATATTATTACCGCTGGTGAGATTAAGCAGTCTGGCGCGCTAACCCTCGGTGAGGCCCTAAGGTTAGCTCCCAGCTTACTAGTAAAGCAGTCTACGAACGGATACTACCACGTATCGATGCGGGGCACCCTGGGGGGAGGAATGCAGCCGTACGGCAGCAGCTTCGAGAACACTACGCTACTGCTAACAATCAACGGTATTCCCTTTAACAATAACTACCAGGGCGGCATTCAGTGGGAAACCGTTCCGGTAGAACTCAACGACATTCAGCAAATAGAAATTGTAGCTGCCCCTAGCACCGTTTTCTTTGGCCCTAATGCGAGCAGCGGCGTGATCAACCTGGTGACTCACGGGATTGAGGAAAGCGTGTTGCGACCGAAGGTAAGTTTGCAGGGGGGGCTAAACGGTAACTACGCCCACCGAGGTAGCGTCAGCTTTGCGGTATCCAACCGCCTCAAGTTTCGGGTGTCCGGTCACTATAACCGCTTCGCCCGTTGGCAAGAACCGTTCTACCTGCGGGGGGAGCAACGCTACGTTACGGTAGACTCGCTGCTTTATTACCAGGCGAGCGCCCGTGAAAGCAACAGTTCCGCCGAGAAAGCGCTGCAAAATAATGGAATTAACGCTACAATGATCTTCCAACCCAACGAAAAGATAAGCCTAGAAACGGTAATAAGCGCCAAAGCGTCGTACTTACAGAGTGTGTTACAACCTCTAGGAACCATTGCGCTCACCAATCGGGATACTAAAGCCAGCAGTAGTGTATTGATACGCGCCCGAACCGGAAGCGTTAGTACCAGCCTCTCTTACGCTACCGCCAAGCAAGACTTAGCGGTTGGATACACCGGGTTCGCGATGCGGACCAACAACCTGTTCGCCTCATCAGAGTACGACTACCAGAGCAAATACTACGGATTGCAGGTAGGGGGTGATATTCAGTTCAATGCGTTCCGCAATACGCTTCCTAGAAGTTCTGGTTCGCAAGCCCTCTTGAAGAATACCGGCTACCAAGACCGGGTGCTGCTAGGCAAAAGGTCATTGTTAACCAGCGGGGCATTTCTTGACCAGCAATTAAATTTGATGAATGGCAAATGGAACCTGTTTGGTACCGTACGCGCCGATTGGATAAGCGCTACCAACCGGTTTCATGGGTCCTACCGCGCAGGCTCTTCGTATCAGCTGAGCAAGGTCCATACCCTAAGGGCTAGTGTGTCTTCCGGCGTGGGTAATACCTTCGCCACCAACTACTACTGGTACAACGACACCGCGAACGTTTACCAAGCCAATACAGACCTAATGCCCCTTAGAATTCGCAATTATGAACTTGGTTATCGTGTAATGCCCCGAACCGAGGTAGTGCTGGGAGCCACCTATTACCGTAGTCGCTCGTATAATTTTGTGGATCCGGAAACAACCGTAGAACAACCAAAAATAAACAGCGGCGATGTGGTGGTGCTGAGTGGAATCACCCTAGACGCAAAATGGGTGATCGGAAAGATGGAAGCAAGCGCTTTTCTCACCACCCAGCACCGTGCGGGTAGATCAATAACCCCGGAGTTCGTCCAACGGGCGATTCCTAACTACTTCGGTGGACTGACCGGTAACTACCGCACCTTTCTAAATAAAATAAAAATTGGTGCTAGTGTGTACTACTACGGCCGCAGTGTAGCACCAGGAGCACAGCAGGATTTTAACATCGGGGCAAAGCTGATCACTAACTGTAAGGTGACTTACAACTTCTGGGACGAACACCAGGTGTTTATCAACGCCAGAAATGCGCTTAACAGTCAGCGGGTAGAGTTTCCGTACGCAGACCGAACCAGCAGTTTGTACATGTTAGGCATAGACCTTGTATTTTAATCAGTGACCGAAAGTATTTTACATAGCGCCCAATTTTTAAAATTACTGATCTATCGTTGCCAAAAGCAATTGTTAGTGAGCGTTGCCTTGGTGGCGCTACATTTTGCATCGGTAGTACCCGCGCCCGCTCAGGAGGTTTCTAACCTGCGGCAAGACACCGTTTACCAGAATAAGGTGCTAAACTTATTGGAAGAATCAGAGGCGTATCTCAACGCAAAAGAGTATCAAAGGGCAGCCCTCCGGGCTCAGCGTGCGCTGGATATTTCTCAGAAGAAGAACTACGCATTTGGCGAAGCAGAAAGCGTCAACAAGTTAGCCGATATCAATCGCAAAGAAGAAAACTTCTCGGAGAGCGTGCGCTATAGCCTATGGGCAGTCAGGGCGTACGAACGCATCGGCGACCAACCCAACCGGGTGCAAAAGTACCTAGAGATTGGCTACCTGTACTACGGATTGGGGGCCTATACCAAGGCGATTGACTACTTCCTAACGTATCAGAAAGCAAGGGAGAAGCTTATCGGAAAAACCGATTTGCCCACTGAAGTTATCGAGGCAGTAAGCCGCTGTTACGTTCATCTTCACGAGTATAACGAAGCCCAGCGCTACTACAATATTTTGCTTAAGCGCTATCAGGCTACCAACGATACACCAGCATTGGTCGAAACGTACCAAACCCTGGCGTTTATCGCTAAGGAGAAACTCGATTACCAAACCGCTGTGGGCTACACCGAAGCGCTTCTTACCATATATCTACAGCAAGAGGATGTTGCGGAGATGGCGCACACGTACAATAACCTGGGGTTCCTTTACAAAAGGCTCGGCAACCTCAAGGGAGCACTCGAGTACTTCAGCAAGGCAGTCGACTTGAGTCAAAGTCCACTACTATCGCTAAGCGAAAATTCGCAAGTTTCGCTATTTACTAACCTGGGTATAGCCTACACGAATCTTTCTCTATTTACGCGGGCAAGAGAGTACTATCTACGGGCTCTTAAGATCCGGGAACGGCAGAAGAACCCGGTCGGCGAAGCGAACATTCACAACCATTTGGCATCAAATTACTTCGTGGGGGGTAAGAACGCCCAGGCCCTTAAGTCGGTGATCACCGCCATAGAAATTGGGGTTACCAACGACGCGGGCGAAGTGCTGGCAACTAGCTACCAAATCCTGTCGAAAATTTACGAAGCCGATAACAATCTGAACAAAGCGCAACTCTACGCCGAGAAGTACAATGAGATCAAAGACCGGTTAGAGAATATGGAAGTGGCTAAATTTGAGAAGATGCTAGACCAGCAACTGGCCATCGAGAAGCGAGAGGATGAAATCAAAGCACAGCTGGTGGAGCAGGAGCGCAAGGCCCTGGAGGTGGAGCGCAAGGTGAACGAACTGGAACTGCTTAAGCGGGATCAGGAGCTACAAACGATTGCCCTGCAAAACCAGCAGCTAGAAAAAGACAAGGCCACCCAGGCTCTCACACTGGCTCGTCAGCAACTACAGGCCGAGAAAAGAAATCAGAAACTCAAAGACCTAGAACGGCAAAAACAGGTGCAAGACTTGCAATTGAGGCAGCAAAGCTTAGAAAAACAGCAGCAGGAACGGGCTATCGCGCTACTGGAAGCCGATAAAAAATTGAAGGACCAAAAACTAAAGGAAGAGGCTACGTTGCGCAAGTACGGCTACGGTATTATTGGTCTGTTTCTACTCATCATGGCGATCACGGCCTACAGCTTTGCGCAAAAGCAAAAGGATAATCGAAAGCTGCATAAGCAGCAGGAAGAAATCCAGGAGAAGAACGAACAGTTGCTGTTGGGCGAAAAAGAGCTGCGGGCAAACATGAACCAGTTGCAACTCACCCAAGAGGTGCTAGCCGAACAGAAGCAGCAACTGGAGATGGAGCACCGAAAAACGCAGGAGAGCATTCACTACGCACAGCGCATCCAGTTTTCTATCCTTCCTACCGACGAACAGCGGGCTAGCATCGTTCCGGAAAGCTTCGTTATCTATCGCCCCAAAGACATTGTGTCGGGCGACTTCTACTGGATATCACAAAGCGAAGAGAAGAAGATTACCTCGGTGGTAGATTGTACCGGCCACGGCGTGCCCGGGTCGTTGGTTTCACTCATTGGTAACAACCTGCTCAACGAAGCAATCAACGAGCACCAACTCTTTAATCCTGCCGAAATATTGGACTACCTGGACGTAAAAGTACGCGCTAAACTGAAGCAAGACGAAGGAACCAACCGCGATGGAATGGATCTTGGACTGTGTGTGCTGGAAGAAGTTGATGATGCGTTTCAGCTCACGTACGGGGGAGCCAAGAATACCCTGTTTGTGGTAACCATGGGCGAGCTAATCACCCTTAAGGGAGACCGGAAGTCGATTGGTGGACTGAAAAAGGATTTTTCGTTTACGCAACAGCAGATTACCCTACAGAAGGGAGATACGATCTACCTAACCACCGATGGATTCATTGACCAGGCCAACCACCAGCGCGAGCGCTTTGGGTCGCGCCGATTGCGGGAGCTGATTGGCGAAGTACATACCCTCCCGATGAACGAGCAATACCAACGGTTTGAAGTGGCCCTAGACGAACACCAGGGAACTACCGAACAACGAGACGATATAAATCTAATTGGAATTAGAGTATAGCCACTAGTAAAACACAAATTTCACGATCATGGAAAGAATCAGAATGGTTGATCATTTTGTTACCCAGGACAAGCAAATCCTCATTTCTTACAAGGGTCCGGTAACTCCGGTGATTATGGCTGAGATAAGTCGTGATATCCAGGATAAATTAGCCGAAAACCCCCGGGCGAGCCGAAAGGTATTCTCCGTGTTCTTAGAACTCGCGCAGAACATACTTTACTACTCCTCCGAGAAAATTCAGTACGCGGGGCGGGTCGATAGTGTAGGAATGCTGCAGATTCTGGAGTACGACAAGTACTACGTATTCTCCTGCGGAAACACCATCAACCGAGAGCATGTGAATCAACTTATTGAGAGTTGCCATACCATTAACTCGTTGGATAAAGACGAATTGAGAAAACTAAAGCGACACCAGCGCCGCCAGCCGTCTACTGAAGTTAGCAAGGGAGCTGGCATCGGACTGGTTCAAGTAGCCATTCTCTCGGGTAATCCTCTAGAGATTCAGACGCAAGATTTAGATAGTAATCATTCAGTATTTACCTTATCAGTAAACATCAATAAATAGTAGAATCATGGAAACAACAAAGCTCGAGAATCTGGAAATTAAGGGTGAGAAAGGAACCTACTTCGTTCCCCACGTTAAGTTTGATGCCGAAACCGGCGTGTGCGTCTTAGAAGGCGAGTCTTACCTGGAAGACACCTGGGACTTCTACAAGAGGTTGGTAAACTGGCTGCGCGACTACTCCGAGACCGGACGGCCGATTACCTTCAACTTTAAGCTTACCTACTTCAATACCAGTTCTTCCAAAGGGATTTTGGAAGTTTTGGAGTACCTCAAGGAGTACGAAGACCTCGGGGGTGTTCTAAACATAAGCTGGTACTACCCCAAAGATGATGAGGATATCTTAGAGGAGGCGGAGGACTTTATTGAAGACACGCAACTAAACATAGAGTTAATCCCCTACTAGAAGATTCTATCACCCCCTTCATTGCCGTACACAAATAAATTGCTGGTAGTTGTTGACAAATTGAGGAAGGATTCTTAGGTGCTGCTTGATAAAGAATTGGAAGGCCCGTAGCCCTATCTGGAAGCATGAATAGGCACTGATTCG
>JBASAY010000158.1:0-6362 GCA_049650865.1 Tunicatimonas sp. | reverse complement strand
GCAGTCATGTCTTCTTCATTGTAGACTACGTGCCTGATTTGGCGAAGCAACAAAGCGTACTTCTGTTGTTTACTGTCGGTGTCCTGCGGGACACTGAGGTTACTGAGCATTACCATTGCGTTGTTGTAAAGTGTTGGAAACATATAATGTACTAGAAAGATACAGAAATTTGCCCAATCATGCTCTATGCGGGTAAGAACAAGTTGCTAATGGCCGTAGTTTAATCAGTAAATTATTCACTAGCTATTCAAAGTTACTAAAATATTGTTTTAACTTTTAGCTTTAAGAGAACTTTTGTTTTGTGCTACTAATTTTTTTACAAATAAAATTTGCTAATGATTAAGTTTTTAGTCCTTACTCACGCTATTTTACTGATCAGCGGCTCTACCTATTCTCAAATGCTATCAGACCTATCCGAATACCGTTGGCAAAACCGCCTCGTTCTGCTTTTTGCCCCTCATGTTGACAATACGCAGTACCAACAGCAATATCAGCTTTTGCACGATGACCAGTCCGGCCTTGACGAGCGCGACTTACTTATTTTTAGTGTACTACCCAATCGGGTAATTGAGGATGGTGACTTAGCAACCGTTGAGCAAGCTACTAAGCTGCGGAAGCATTACCGGGTAAGTGATGCGGCCTTTTTGATAGTTCTAATTGGGAAAGATGGCTCGGAGAAGATGCGAAGCGATAAGGTGGTGCCTCGCGAAGAGCTGTACGCGCTTATTGATGCGATGCCAATGCGCCGCCGAGAAATGAACAGAGATTAGTTACGCAGGTTCTTCATCTCTTTGATGTCGATCTCAATGGCACCAACCGCAATTTCGGCTTTCACCTTGAGGGGCACCTTGTTCTTGTCGTTTGAGATCCACACCTTTACTGGGTCACCTTTGGCAAAAAATTCATTGTCCGGCAACGACGGAGCCATCACCAGCGCGTTAATCTCACCCACTCGGGTACTGATAGTCTCGCGGCCCAAAAAGCGAATCTCCAGATTATACACTTCCTTGTCGAAGAAGCTGGAAACTTTAATGATGTCTCCTTTTTTGTAGCGATCGTAGTCGATGGTGCGCAAAAAGTAGTAGCCGCCAACGATATCGAGTACGTTATTAGGCACGTCAAAGGCTTCTTTCTTCTTAAGCTTACGCGTTTCCTTATCCAGATGCAGTACCAAGGCCTTATCGTTCTTGTGGTCAAAGTTAACCATTTCGTTCTTGCGGTACCTTCCCTCCTCGATGTACTGATACGACTTTTGGGGTACAATAGAGGCGGTGTCTACGTAAGCTCCCCAGTTGTTGCGCACTCGGATGGCCACGTCAACCAGCCCCGTGGTACTACCAAACACGTCGATTTTGTAGCACGGTCGGTTGTTCACCGTAAAATGGGTATCACTTACTCGCATTACCGCCTCGCCAGCGTTCACTAGCCCCCAGTGCACCCGGTAGGTAAGTTCCTCACCGGTGGTAAAGCTTTCGTTAGGAATGTAGCGATAGTCACGCACCTTGAGGGCCAAGGCGAGGATAGATACGGACCCTAAAATAAGAAGCAAACGAAGTTTCATGGTAATAGTATTGCTAGAAAAAACCGTGCTAGTTCATAAGTTACCCCTCTTTCTTTATACGAAAAAAGAAGCGCGAAAGTACTCAGTGATTTTAAATGCTAGTCTTCATCGCCTAGTTTTGGCCCAGCCTAACACTACTACAGCACGCCGTATTGGTCTTTCAGATGCAATAAATAACTTTTAATGTCTCCGTCAAAACGAGTACGAAACACCCGTTCAAGACTGTCCGACTCACCCTGATAGCGTACGAACGCTTTAAAGAAAGTGTTATTGGGCAACGCATTGGGCTGTTGTAAGCGTTGTATCCGCTTTCGGTAGCCTGGCGAACGTAGCGAAAGGGTATCGGCTCCCTGTAGTATCTTTATAATAAGTTGCCGCTTTTGATTTGCTTTAGCGGTCGAGTCGCTGGTTGCCACGAGCTTTTGGTACAAGCTATCCAACTGCTGCGTTCCCCGAAGCATGTGTTCGGAGTATTTTTGGCGGTCGGTGCGATAGTTATCGTAAGCCTGGTAGGGTGCGGCTGATCTTCCGTACGCGTGCGCTAAAAAAGCTTTCGCGCCTTTATCTCCCACAAAAGAGGCCAGATTTTCATTAAATTTCAGATCGTCTTTTACAAAAATAGTAGCGTGGGTAAGCTCGTGGATGATGGTGTTTGCCACCTGCCCCTCGGTGCGAAAGAGCAGTCCGGATAAAATAGGGTCGTCAAAGAAACCCAGCGTGCTCCAGGCGCCCACCGTTCGAATGCCGGTGTCGTATCCCTGCCGCTGCAGTTCATCCCGCAGCGCTACGGCTCGGTCGTACTCAAAGAAACCTTTGTACGAAAACGTACCAATAATAGGAAAAGACCACTTCTTATCCTCTAGCGAAAAGGGTTCGCAAGCCGTTACTACCCACAGCACCGGTTTGCCCCGTTGGTCGTAAAGCGTACGGTAGCTGTCCGAATCATTTACTCCGAGCGAGTCGATAGCAAATTTCCTGACCCGTTGCACCAGGTTAATTTTCTGCTTTAGGGAGTCGGCCACCGTCGGGTCGTTCATCACCTCATCGATGGGACGGGCGTTCCAGATAATACGCAGTTGTCCCCTAGCCTGAGAGATTCCGTACGCCACTAGTTCGCGCTGCCAAACAATTAATAAAAGCAGGAGGGCCCCAACCCCAAGTGCTATCTTTTTCATAAGAAATTGCTACCTTAAACTTTATGCGTAGCTTTACCGTGAAAGTTACTTTACGTTGCAATAAACGAAAAACTATGCAGGCCGCAGTGGCCTGATAAATAGCGTAATGTACTTGTAATAAGTATACTTAATCGGTATCTTTGCACCACAAATATTCATCCTAATTATTCTTTTATGAGTGATCAAACGGAAAAGTTAAAGGCCCTACAGCTTACTATTGATAAGTTGGATAAAACCTATGGCAAAGGAACCGTCATGAAACTAAGTGACGACAGTGTGGTAGACATTCCCGCTATCTCTACTGGTTCGCTGGGGCTGGACATTGCGCTTGGCATCGGCGGTATACCCCGAGGCCGTGTGATAGAGATCTACGGTCCTGAGTCTTCGGGTAAAACTACGCTTGCTATGCACTGCATGGCCGAAGCGCAGCGGCAGGGCGGCATGGTGGCTATTGTTGACGCTGAACACGCCTTTGATCGCTCCTACGCAGAAAAGTTAGGCATCGATACCGAAAACCTCCTGATTTCTCAGCCAGATAACGGAGAACAAGGTCTGGAAATTGCTGAGCACCTCATTCGTTCAGGCGCCATCGACATTATCGTTATTGACTCGGTAGCCGCGCTGGTTCCTCGGGGCGAGATCGAGGGCGACATGGGCGATAGTAAGATGGGTCTTCAGGCCAGGTTGATGTCTCAGGCCCTACGCAAACTCACGGGTGCCATCAACAAGACGAAGTGTTCGTGCATCTTTATCAACCAGCTACGCGAGAAAATTGGGGTGATGTTCGGTAATCCCGAAACTACCACCGGTGGTAATGCGCTTAAATTCTACGCCTCGGTCCGGCTAGACATCCGGCGTATTGGCCAGATCAAAGAAGGAGCAGACAACGTAACCGGTAACCGTACCCGGGTTAAAGTAGTCAAGAACAAAGTAGCCCCTCCCTTCAAGGTGGTTGAGTTTGACATCATGTACGGTGAGGGCATCTCTAAAGTAGGTGAAATACTGGACCTGGGAGTAGAAATGGAAATTGTGAAGAAGTCAGGATCGTGGTTCTCGTACGGCGACGAGAAGTTAGGGCAGGGTCGCGACGCCGTTAAGAAGATTCTGCTCGATAACCCGGAGCTGATGAACGAGATTGAAACGAAAATTCGTAACAAAGTGAACGGGGTGGAAGAAGCTGCCCCCGCCGACAAAGAGGCGGCGGATCCGAAGGAGGCACCCGTGGCGGCCAACGGTCAGGCATGAATGTTTGGCACCTATTAACCCACGAAGCCGTCCTGCAAAGGATGGCTTTTTTTATAGTTGCTGTAGCACCAGTGGGTCAATGGCGTGCCCTCCCGCAAAGCGAATTATCTGCGGATGAAAGCCAAAGCGTTCAAACAAAGGCTCCTGGTCGGTAACTTGTTCGGGGGTAATGTATTCGTCTTGGTCGCCGTAAACATACAGCAGCTTCTTATCTTTAAATACCTGCCGACTAGCCACCGGGTCTACATCAGCAGGAAACCCACCGGCCCACACGATCATTTTATAGAAGATAGGCTGATGCTTAACAACCCAACGAATGAGCGTAGCCCCCCCTTGCGAGAAGCTAAACAAGACCAGGCGTTTGTTCTGCAAAGTAAGTTCCTGGTAGAGCTTTTGTAAGTAGGTAAGGTAGTTATCAATGGCGTGCTCCCTAAACTCACGGGTCATCCAGTTAGCCCCTACCCGCCCGTCTGTTCCCTGCAGGTAAAACAGCGAAAGTCCTTCAGGGGCCACTACCCAAGCGCCTTGCTGAACTTTAAACTCAAACTTACGCACGAAGTACCGGGCCAGCTGACCGTATCCGTGCAGCACGAGCCACACCTCTTGCTGAGGGTCTTCGTTTGCTTCTCCTAGCGTATAGTACCGAGCGGTGTACTGGGTGGTAAGCAAATGTTGCATAAAAAAAGGTCTCAAAGTGAGACCTCAATGATAGTTACCAGAAGTACCAACCGCAACAATTTAAATAATCTTTTATGCTACCGTTTAAAGCCTAGCACCGCCCCTCCGCAGTAGTTGCTCGACCCATCAAAAGTAAAGGTGATGTAGTAGATGCCCGTTGCGTTACAGGGGTAGATAATACCTCGGTTAAAGTTGCCGTTCGCAAAGCTGGTACCCACCTTCTTCCGGCTCGAGTCGTAGAGGCTTACCACAATACCATCGGTGCTTTCGCCCGCCGCGCAGATGTTGAGGAAGTACTGGGTACCCTTGGCGAACACGTAAGAGTACTCAATTTTGTCTTTGGCGCCGCCTTCTCCGTTTATTTCGTAGCTTTTTACGAAGTTAAACCCTTCTGCCAACTGAGGAATACACGCTTCGGTATACTGCGAGGGACTACATTGAGCGCTTGCTTGCACGTTAACAAGCAACGCGATCAGGGCAGTACTGATTATAATACTAATAGATTTCATGTGCCTGAGCAATAATTTAGTTGATGATATATCCTCTGATTGACGCGGTAGTATTTGATATATCGCGAATGTTCTCGTCGGTGATACTAATTGAGCTGGTACTGTTATTAGAGATCGTTACAATTCCGTTAACTTCCTCCAAGGTAGACTCAGCGTAGGTATGGGTAATTTCAATATCTTCAAACTTAGTTTGTAGAACCGCCATCTGCTCGGCCAATTTCTTCATATTAGGATTAGCGTCGCTGTAAAAGGACAGCAGCAGCATAATGTTCTCCATGATGATCTTCTGTTCACCAATGCGCTCTCGCAATTCTTGGTTGTCAGGATTTCGCTCGGCCACCTGGCAGATAATATGCACCGCTTCTATCCACCCCCCGGCCAGCAGCAGCACGCTTAGGTTAGCCCGCTGTTGCTCTTGCAAGTGCGCGTTGATGTTGTTAAAGTTTTGGGTGGTAATTAGTAGCAGCGAGTCTAAGTTTCGGCTGTTAGTAGCCAGCCGCTGAATGGTACCAAAGTTAAAGAATTGCCCAATGCTCAACCCTTCCGATAAATCTTTGATTGCCGTGAGGTACGAAAGTGCATCCTGGTTCTTTTCGTAGATATTGGTGTATCCCAGGTCAGTTCCGTAAACCCCTAAGTTTAGTGCTTTTTTAAAATTGTTGTTATACAATGAGGTGTTCCCCGCGCTGTTGAGTAAGCTGTTATCGTAGTCGGTTCCTGATTGCTTCAGCAGCACCGCGATTTCTAGCGGAGAGGGAATTTGCTGCAGGATGCTTTCTAGTACTTCGTCTGATATCACCGGCGCGGTTGCTTCCGCCGTATTCAGACTGTCCAGAAAGGCTTGTTCGTTTAGCTTGGTTTCCGAATCGCAGGCGCCAAGCGTAATTAGAATAATACTTAATGCTGCTAGTTGTTTCATGAGGATGGGTACCAGTTTGTGAAGCAAAAGTATCGTACTGGGTCTACGTACCCAATCGGTATTAGGCACTTTTATTACGTGCGCCTCATTCGCTACCAAAAGCGACTATTTGCTACTTTCTGCTAATTTGATTGAGCTTAACTTGGTGATGATCCTGGGGAAGACTTGGAAGTATAAGCAACCATATAGTAGGATTGTCATCAGCCAGATTACCGCTGTATTAAAGTAATAGGTATCAATAAGCCCCCCCCCCAGTTGTTTTTGGGGAGCAAAGA
>JBASAY010000157.1:0-60935 GCA_049650865.1 Tunicatimonas sp. | reverse complement strand
TGGTGGGAGTAGTCTGTCAGTTTACCATCATGCCTTTCGTGGGCTACGGTTTGGCTACCGGACTGGGCGTGGCACCGGAGATTGCCGCGGGCATTGTGCTGATTGGTTCTTCACCCAGCGGACTCGCTTCCAACGTGATGGCCTACCTGGCGAAGGCGAACCTGGCGCTTTCGGTAACCCTCACCGCCGTATCCACGCTGTTGGCGCCGCTGCTTACCCCGCTACTGATGCGCCTGCTGGCGGGTGAGTTTATCGAGATTGACACACTGGGCATGATGTGGAGCATTATTAAGATTGTGATTATTCCGGTAATCGCCGGACTGGCGTTTAACTACTTTTTTCACGGCAAGGCCAAGTGGCTCGATGATGCGATGCCGATCCTGTCGATGTTTGGCATCGCCTACATCATCACCATCATCACCGCCGCAGGGCGCGACGAACTGCTTACCATCGGCTTCGTGCTGATTCTGGCCGGAATCTTTCATAATATAGCCGGGTACTTCCTGGGTTACTGGGGGTGTCGGATATTTAAGATGCACGAGCGCGACTGCCGGACCATTGCCCTTGAGGTGGGCATGCAGAACGGCGGACTGGCTTCGGGCATCGCCCTGGAGATGGGCAAAGTGGCTACTGTAGGCTTGGCCCCCGCGGTATTCGGACCCGTAATGAACATCACCGGCTCCAGCCTGGCTACTTACTGGCGGGGCAAGCCGCTGCCGGAAGACATTCCTACCAATAAAAAACTAGACAAGGCCGAGGCGGTGACCTAGGGCGTGCCGAACGGCTTTCTGTACCGCCGTTAGCGAGTCGTACTCCGGATGGTAGCCCAGCAGTCTACTGGCCTTCTCGATGCTACCGTTAGCACTATGTGCGATGTGATCCCCCGTCAGTTCGGCGTTGCGAGGGCTTACCGTGGTTCTCCACTGCTCCCAGGGAAGAAACCGTAGTTGGGCTTCCTGACCGAACCACTCGGCCATTGCCGTAGCGTAGCCGCGCAGGGTCAGTGCCTGCGGCGAGACCACGTGAAAGCTTTCTCCAACAGCCTGCTCACGGTGGTTGATTGCCCCCACGAAGGCCTGGGCAACGTCGGCGGCGTGCACGTGGTGCACCGTTTCCATTCCCAGATTGGGCAACGCCACTTCTTTCCCTTCTGCTAGCTTCACGAACACCTCCGGATCGAGGTTGCCCGCCGGATTGATGGGCAGCCACCCCGGACCGGTGATGTGTCCTGGGTGCAATACGGTAGCCGGGAACTTGTCTTCCTGGTACTCCCGAAGTAGGTAAGACTCAATGGCAGCTTTCTTGATTCCGTAGTCACCGAAGGGTTTTCGCTCCTGATCCTCCCGGGTGGGTACCCGCTCGCTGAAGCCGTGCACCCACATCGTACCGCAGTGGATGAAGTGCGCTACGCTACCAGTCAGTGCCTCAACCAATTGTACCGCGCTCTCGGGGTTGAAGCAAATCAGATCGACGACCACTTCGCCCCCCAGGGCCTTGATCTGGGTGTCGAAGGTCTGTTGCTGTTCTGCTTCCCCGCGGTCAATCCTGACGTGCCGCACGCACTGCCACCGGGGGTCTTCGTAATAGGGCGCTCGGCGCTGGCGGCTTACGCAAACCACCTCGTGCCCGGCTTCCACCAAACGAGGAATCAGGTAAGAGCCAATATGACCCGTGCCGCCAATGACTACTACCTTCATTGCTAAAACTCGTTATCGCCAAACTCACTCTTGATAAACTTCGCCTTGCCTATCGTTTGATTAAAGCGATAGCTCAGGTTAAGCAGCACCATGTCCCCTTCGTACACGTAGTTGGTGGTAGTAAAAAACGATCCGTTGCTGCGCCCGTCGCCGCGCCGGGTGGTTATGCGCTTCTCGTTGCTCGTGAGCAGTCCCAGGTCGATATTCAACCACTGAAGGGTGGCTGACAAACGTCCATTGAGCCAACTTTTTTGAGCGGTTAGGCTCGGAGCATAGTAGCGAGAGTCTTCGCCCTGGGCCGTGTTTTGGGCTGACAAATAATTCAGCGTTCCCTGCACGTTGATCGTGGGCGAAAGCGCTACCGTGGTATTTACGTTGATCGAGTAAACCCAGCTGTTGGTAGCTACGGCATCGCCCGCAAACGTCCCCCGGATGTCGTACTGAAACAGATTGCCCCCGGCGTAGATGCTCCAGCCCGACACCGGCTTGAGTTCCGTGCCTACCTCTAGCCCCAGCGAGCGGCCCCGCCCCACGTTGGTATAAATGCGGTTCAGGATGGTATCGTTGTAGATGGTGTTCACCCGATTCACCAGATTCTGCACGTGGCGAAAGTAGGCCGTAGCAAACACCGAGTTGTCACCAAAGTCCTTTACCACTCCCAACTCAACCAAATCAACGAACTCCGGCAGTAGCTCAGGATCGCCCTGTTCCAGCGTTTCGGAGTGCTCGCGCTCCGGAAAGGGGTTCATCTTAAAGGTGGTGGTGCGCTCCACCCGCTGGCTGTAGGCCGCTTTGAGTTGCAGATCATCGCGCACCCGGTAGCGTAGGTTGGCCGCCGGATACAGCCTGACCAAATCATACCGATAGGTGCTATCGATAAAGGTATTGGTAAGCGTCAGCCGTCGGTCCATCACCTCCAGCCGGGCCCCAGCGGTATACGCGAGCTTCCCCACTTCCCCGCTGTACTGCCCGTAGAAGGCGTGAATCTGCCGGGTGAGGTTAACGCTGCTCGAGAACTCCGGAATCAGGGTCCACCGCTGCGTACCCAGAGTTCGTTCTTCGTATACGAAGTCACCCCGGTGGTTCAGGTGGCGGTACTGGTAGCCCGCTTCCAGGGTGCCGGGCCCGAGGGGGCGGCGGTAATCAAGCTGAGCGCGCACACCGTTCAGGGGGTTCTCGTTGGTGTTGTACTGGTGCTGCAAGGTATCGGTGAACCGGTCACCCACGAGATTAAGATTTGTAGTAGGCCCTCCCAAACCCGTGTACTCGTAGAGTAGAGAAGCTTGTAGAGAGGCCTTCTTAGCAAAGGTGTGCGTGTAGTCTAAGCTGCCAATCAGAAAATCTCCGGTACGAATTCGCAGGTTCTCGTTAAAGTAAGTCGTTTGGTACACCAGTTCATCCTCCGGCAGGTAGATGCCCCGGTTGTTATAGTACAGAATGTCGGCCGTACGATCCTTGCTTCGCTTTCCGGCGTACAGGCCCACACTGATCCGGTTCTGGGCGTTAGGAACGTAGCCGAGGGTGGCCCGGGCGGTGTACGCCCGCTCGTCGAAGCTGCGTTCTCCGTCTGATGGGAAGCGGGTGAGGGTATCCCCGAGCACCGTAAACACGTCACCTTCCCGGCGTCCGGCTTGGTCGTCGCGCAGGTAGCTGGCGCCGAGCGATAAGCTCCACGGCCCCTTCTGGTAGTAGAGCGTGGCGTCACTGCCCCACCGCCGGGTCGGGGCCCCGTTGCCGTAATCGTGCAGGCTCGGCAGGCCGCCCTTCACGTTCACCTGCACAAACAGCCCGTCGGTAGCTCCCTGCTTGGTGATGATATTGATGATGCCTGCCGTGCCCTCGGGATCGTACTTGGCCGAGGGGGCGGTAACGATCTCGATGTCTTCTACCGCGTTGGCGGGCAGTTGGTTAAGAATCAGGGTGGGGTCGCTCTGCACCGGCTTTCCGTTAAGCAGTACGGTGAAGCCGGTCGCCCCCCGCACGTAAATATGACCTTCGGCATCCAGGGCTACGGACGGCACATTGCGCAGCACGTCGGTGGCGGTGCCTCCGGTGGCCGACTGAAACTGCCCGGCGTTGTACACCTGCCGGTCGATCTTATGGTACACCGAAGCCTTCTGGCCCGTTACCTGAAGCTCGCTGAGCAGCTGCTGGCTGGGCGAAAGCCGCAGTACCCCCAGCGCAAGAGGTTGGTCTGCCGCCGCAATCAGTGGGGCTAACCGCTCCGACTCGTAGCCGATAAACTGCACCAGCAGATAGTAAGCACCCGGTGACACCTTTAAAAACTGAAACCGACCTTCCGTATCGGTAACCATGCCTTCGGCCAGCACTGAATCCTGGGCGGAGTAGAGCAGCACGTTGGCGTACTCCAGCGCTTCGCCCGATGAGCCGTCGTGAACGGTTCCTTCAACGCTTACCGACTGAGCGGTAGCGGAGAAGCTAATCAAGAGCCAGGATATGATCAGAAAATGAGAGAGGCGGGAGGCGGTGAGCACCGGGGCAAGGTAACAAGAAAGCTCAAGCATACGGCTGCCCGCGAAGGAGTATTTTCGGTAGGAAAGTCGATTCGTACTAACCCTGTATTCTGCCCGCTCACGGCACTTCTTTAAAAGGGATATCTGACAAAAGAACTCTTAGTCGGTCCATAAATGCGTCTCCTGGATCGTCTTTTTCGGTCAGATAGTCAGGGTCTTTCTCCATCCACAATGGGTGGCCGATAAAACGAGGGTATTCGTAGTGACCGATCACGTAATCGATAGGATACTGCTCAGCAAGTTGGCGAATTAAACGTACGTTGGCTTCTAGCTGAGCTTCCGTAAGGGGATGATTCTGGCCGTCGCCTACGTTTTCAATACCAATCGCGCAGTGGTTGAGGCCGATTACGTGCCGGGCCATCAGGGTGTCGGGCATCAAGCGGTACACGGTACCGTCGCGGTCTACCAAGTAGTGCGCCGATACGTTGAGCGCACTGGCCTGCCGAATGTCGGGCCGGTCGGTGGTTAGGGTGGGGGCGCGAAACGCTTCGAACGAACGCTCAAAGGTGGGGTAGGCCGACCAGTGAACCACCACCAGCGTTGGGGTAATGGTCGGGTCCGTCGGAGTGAGGCTGTAGTGCTCGCGCATATATTCCAGCGTAAGCTGCCGCCGCTCTTCCCCGAACTCAATGGGCCGGTCAATGATGGTGAGTGGTTGAGCGTGAACAAGGGTGGTCCCGACCCAAAGCAGCCCCAGCCACAAGAAGTAGCGCGGTAGTGTCATTCCCACAGGGTGCGGACGAAGCGGAAGTTGAGTCCCAGGGTGTAAGAACGGCGTTGGGTGCCCGAGGCGTAATCCTGTAGGGGAGTGAGCATCACCTTGCTGATTGTCTCAAGACCGACGAACGTTTTGGCATCTACCCGAGCACGAACCCCAAACCCGCCAAGAACGCCCAAACTATGCTGGCGCGAAGCGCCGAGGTAAGGCTTTTCCAGCAACTCCTGCACGTCGGACGGTATTTCTTGCGGGTTTCGCTCGTACGTACGGGCCGTCACCGTATTACGTTCCCGCAGTAGTAAACCGTTAACGACTCCGCCTAGCGTATACCACTGAAACCGTTCGTTCTGAGCGAAGCTGTACGTCAGGAAGAAGGGGAGGTCGATAAAATCCTGAACGAATTCTACAGCGTATCCGCGAATCAGTGCGGGTTGGTAGGGCGCCGCCACGTTCAGGTTAGCGAAGCCCCGCCGAGCGTACATCAGTCCGGTGCCCAGGGAAAGTCGATTGGTCAGGGGGGTACGCACCTGCAACCCAAAGTCGAATGCGTGTACGGAGCATTCGCCGTTGCGCACCGCTTCGTCTACCGGCGACAGGTTGCTTAGTCGGTACGAGATGGTTGGGGTCACATTAACGCTCCAGGTAGTGGGCTGCGCCCAAGTTAGCGAAGCAGCGAAGAGCAGCACGGCAAGCGATAAAAAATGTTTCATAAGCCGGTTAGGTAGTCAGATCGAAGGGATTAATATACGGGCTTCTCCGGCTAATTGAAAGTACTAGAGCGATTATCTGGGCGGAGTTTCCGGCCAGAAAAAGAGGCGCGCGTAGAGGTACTTGGCGATCTGGGCAAAGGTAAATGTCCGGCCCGCGGGTGTCTCCCACCAGTTATTAGGGCTAACGCCCTGGCGGGGGATGGCGATAATACCAACGCGTACTGCGTCGCCGAACGCCTTTTGGTAAAGCAAGCGACTGCGCCGCGCGTGGGTGCTCTCGCTGATCAAGTTAAGGGCGGCGGGCACCCCCCCGGGCTGCTGGGCCAGCCAGTCGCGAACCGCCACGGCGGTGGCGTAGGTGCGGTCGTAGTCAGTGGGGACGGCGGCCACCGTTATTACCTGCTCATCCGAAACCCCGCTGCGAATGAGCCATTCGGCTGCTTCATCGGCCTCACTGCGGTGGTCGGTGCGGTAGCGTTTGTTGCCGTCAATGGCCCCTCGGTCGTAGCGCACGTTGGGCATACGCGCCAGAAAGGTTTGGCCGTTCACCACCACCGACTGGACCAGCAGGTTGCGGTCGCCCACTCCCTCTACGAAGTCGTCGTTATCGAACTCCACGGTCACCGAGCACAGCGGCACCGGCTCCGCGAGTCGGAAGCCGTAGGGCGCCAATGTTTCGCGCGTATAATGTTCGCCCACCACCGAGTCATTGACCCACAGGCGAAAGTGAGCGGGGATGTTCTGTAAGGTCACGCTAGCGGCCACCACGGTCACCGAGTCGGCACGCAGCAGCGAGCTGTCGGAAGGATTCAGATCAAAGGTAAGCCCCCCTTGGCGTGGACCTCCAAGGCGGCGGTTGAGTCGTGGGGGTAGGCTAAACTAGCCACCACCACGCGCTGGTAGCCGAACACGTCTATCTCGCGAGCAGCCTGTTCCAGCCCTTCCCGGTTGGTCCAGCCCTCAATCACCAACAAATCAGTGTCGGCCCGCTGGGTGGGGGCCAGAAAGTGATAGAGTGATGATTTGCCGAATAATAAGAAGGCAGCAGTCAGAATAACCGCTGAAAAGATAAACTTTTTCAACACCAGGATATTGATAGTATCACCGGCGAAAGTTACCATTTTTGTCTCATTCATTCACTAGAAAATGCGTACCTTTCCGGTGGTTATTGACACAGTATGCAACTTAATTTTTTTTTCACCCGTAGATGTTGGCTTCGACAGGCTACCTATTTTTTGGGGGGGAGTGCTCTTTTTCTCACTTGTTGTCAGGACGCACTGCGTCGTCAGCGCGTAGCCGACGTTCCGGCAGTCGGGTGGCCCACCGAGGTGTTGGATAGTCTGTCGGACTCACTGTTTACCCAGTTAGAACGTGACGCTCAGTATACGAATGATTACGGCTTTACGGCCAATGATCTGGTTACCTACCACGACTCGGTGTACGCGCAGCGCATCTGTAGCATTGCCTCAGGCGTGCCGCTCTACTACGACAAAGACGTCCGGAACTACATCGATCTGTACGCCCAGCGCAAAAAAGACCTCACCGAGCGTATGCTGGGCAAGAGCGCGTGGTATTACCCCTTAATAGAGCCGGTGCTCGCTGCCCAGCAGGTACCCGATGTGCTCAAGCACCTCACCATGGTGGAATCGGCCATGCACCTCAAGGCTGCGTCTCCTAAGTCGGCCGTAGGACTCTGGCAGATCCGCCCCGCCACGGGAAGGTCGCTGGGGCTTGAGATATCTCCGCAGATAGACCAGCGCCGCGATCCGGTCCTGTCTAGCCGGGCCGCTGCGGCGTACCTTGGCGAACTCTACGAACGCTACGGAGATTGGTACCTGGCCATCGCTGCCTACAACTATGGCATCGGCAACGTGAAGAAGGCCACCGACCGCGCCACCGCCGCCGGTGACGAAGTGCCTACTTCCTTTTCTGCGTTACGTGCCTATTTACCCACTGAAACCCGCAGTTACGTTCCTGCCTTCGTAGCCGTAGTGTATCTCTACCACTACCAACAGGAGCACAACCTGCGGCCCGCCTACTTTAAGCTGCCCTTCCAGCGGGTGGACACCGCCTACGTGTCGGCTCCCCTGTCGCTGGCGCAGGCGAGTGACACCTACCAGGCGGGCGTAGACGAACTTTACTTTCTTAACCCGGCGCTGGTGCGCGGAGTGGTTCCGTCTCAACCGTTGGCTTACCCGCTGGCGGTTCCGCTGAAAAGCAAAACCGCTTCGCCCGTTCTACCGCTGCCCCCGGTGAGGTTTTCCGATTCGGTTCGGGTACGGCAGCTGGCCCGCGTCGTTCACCGCCCCACGCGGGTGATTCCCAACCCCGAGCGGATGATGCCGGTGGTGCACGCCATTCAAAAGGGGAGTAGCCTGGCCGAGATTGCCCAGCAGTACGAATGTACGGTTAGCGATCTGATGCAGTGGAATAGACTGTACGATGCAACGATCTGGGCGGGTGACGAACTAACCGTTTACGTGCCCCGGCTAACCCCCGACGCCGGAACAGTGGTACGTCGATAGCCCCGTCGTCATGAGGAGATGAGTTCTGAGTAGTACTACAATATGCTTATCTTCTCCAGGTCAATCTGATCTAGGTAGGAGTCCAGTACTTGATCACCGACGCAGAGTTTCACGTCACCGATGTAACTGTGCTGGCTATTGTACCAAATCTCAAAAAAAGAGCGCCCATTGTGGTACAAATTGATGCGACAGGAGCGGTCGTCGGCCGTTAGCGTACGGCGACTGGCTAAAAAGACACAGCGGCTGAGCACGTAGCGACACTTCTTGTCTAGCGATAGCCTTTCAAACTCAAACTGTTTCATGGAGTTAAAGATAACAAAAATGTTAGCGCCATGCACGTCGTATGACCGACTCTTTTTAGCGTTCTGCTGCGCTTCCCCACCATTGGTTGCCCGGATCGTAATCATTAGACAGCAATTTCAGGCGGCGATCCTCTAGTTGGGGAAGTAGACTGTCTCTCACCCGCCGAAGGTGTTGTTGCTCTAAATCCGAACGATACTGAGGGTCTTTACGGGGAAAAGTGGCTCCCACTTGGTTTAGATAGTCAAAAAGTAGGGTGTTCAGATCTCGGACGCGCGTTGGGTGTTGGTCCGCCACGTCTTGTGCTTCTCGGGGGTCAAGGCGAAGGTTATACAGTACTTTCCGTCCGTTTTCGTAGTAGTGAATCAGCTTCCAGTCACCCTGGCGAACGATTGAGGAGGGTTCTCCTCCCTGGTTGCCGTAGTGCGGGTAGTGCCAGAACAGGGGGCGCTCTTCCGTAGTCAGTCCTCGTAAAACAGGCAATAGGCTAATCCCGTCCTGGTGCTCTTCGGGACGCAGCTCCGCCCCCGCCAGGGCCAGCAGGGTGGGGTAGAAGTCGGTGCCGGTTACTGGCACGTCGCTAGACGCCCCCCCGTCGGTAAGGCCAGGTACCTTAATAAAGAAGGGTTCGCGGATGCCTCCCTCAAACTGGTACCCTTTACCACCGCGAAGCGGTAGGTTGGCCGTAGAAAACGCGTCGCCTGAGGCCACCCCGCCGTTGTCAGAGGTAAATATCACAATCGTGTTGTCGTCCAGTCCCAGTTCTTTTAAGGTAGTTAAGACCATACCGATGGCTTCGTCCATGGTGTTGAGCAGCCCGGCGTACACCGGATTATCCTGCACCTGCCGAATTGGTAGAAAGTGACCCATCCGGTAGCCTCGCCCGGTTAGGCCGCGTGCCACCGCCTTATCTCGGTACTTGCGCCACTGTGCCTGCGTGGTCTGGATCGGACTGTGCACTGCGTAGAACGACAGAAAGGCAAACACCGGCTGTTGGGTTTCACGGGGATTATTAGATTGCAAAAATTTTACTGTCTCCTGCGCAAGGCGCATACTCAGGTTCTCACCGGGGGGACCGTCCGTGAGCCGGGGGTTGTCGTAGGGCGAAAAGAAGCCCCCCCGGGGGTACCCCAACTCCCAGCCCCCTACGTTGGTGTCGAAGCCGTGGTCGGTAGGGCCGGACCCCTCGTCGCCGAGGTGCCACTTGCCCGCAAAGAAGGTTCGGTAACCGGTTTCCTTGAGTGCTTCGGGCAGCACGGTATACGCGTGGGGCAACTGCCGAAGGTAGTCGGGTGGAAGTAGTTGGGTAAAGCGCCCTTGCCGCCGCCAGGCGGTATCGGTGGGGGCTCCGATGTAGTCAGTAATACCGTGCCGGGCCGGAAACTTACCGGACATGATGCTGGCGCGAGAGGGACTACACACCTGGCAGGTAGCGTAGCCATTGGTGAAGACCATACTTTGGCGGGCGATGCTGTCGATATACGGCGTTTCATAGTACGCACTGCCCGTTATCCCCAGGTCGTGGTAACCCAAATCATCAGCCAGTATAAAGAGTATGCTGGGCGGAAGGGGAGTAGTCTTCTGGTTCGTCTCTGGCACCGAACACGCAGAAAGCAGGCGAACCAGGATAGCCCAGTTGAGCAGACGGATACCCCATTGGTGATAATTAGTCATACTGGTCTGTCTTGGATAAGGTGCGGATACTTGGTGGCTCACTTACCACTTCACGTTGGTTTCTTTCCACGCCCGCTCATTGGCCGAAGCGATCACCGCTTCGCATACCCGCTGGGTTTGCAGGGCATCCTGAAACGTAGGAGCGCAGGGTTCGTCGGTTTCCAGACTTTCCAGAAAGTCAGCTACTTGGTGCACAAAGGTATGCTCGTAGCCGATGATCAGTCCTGGCACCCACCATTTATCCAGGTAGGGCTGGTCGCTGTCGGTGACCAAAATAGACCTCCAGCCCCGCACAATAGAGTCGTCTCGGTGGTCAAAGTACTCCAGGCGGTTCAGGTCGTGCAAATCCCAGCGGATCGAGGCGTGCTCGCCGTTGATCTCCAGGGTGTAGAGCGCCTTGTGCCCCCGGGCGTAGCGCGTCGACTCAAACAGCCCCAGTGAGCCATTGTCAAAGTGACAATGAAAGATGCAGGCGTCGTCGGCGGTCACCGGTTGCGATTGGCCACTGTCCTGATGCACGCGTTCTTTGACAAAGGTTTCGGTGACGGCCGACACGTCGCGGATGCCACCGTTGAGCCACATGGCCGTATCGATGCAGTGCGCCAGCAGGTCGCCCGTCACGCCCGACCCCGCGGCCTCGTGGTCCAGTCGCCACGTGCCTTCGCCGCCCTGCGGCACGTCGGGACTGATCGTCCAGTCTTGCAGGAAATTGGCCCGGTAGTGAAAGATCTTGCCCAGCTTGCCGGAGTCAATAATTTGTTTAGCCAGGGTGACGGCCGGCACGCGCCGGTAGTTGTACCACACGGTGGTTTTCACTCCGGCTTTCTCCACCGCATCAACCATCGGCTGCGCTTCGGCGAGCGAGCGGGCTAGGGGCTTTTCGCACAAGATCATCTTTCCGGCTTCGGCGGCGGCAATAGCGATCTCGGCGTGCGTGTTGTTCGGCGTGCAGATATCGACCGCATCAATATCGTCGCGCGCGATCAGCGCTTTCCAGTCGGTTTCCGTCGAGGCGTAGCCCCACTGTTCGGCAAAGGCAGCCACTTTTTCGGCGTTGCGCGAGCAGACGGCCTGCCGCACGGGTTGGTGGGTAAGTTCCGGAAAAAAGTTGGCCACCCGCGCGTAAGCGTTAGAATGGGTGCGTCCCATAAAGCCTGTCCCGATCAGGCCAATGCGTAATTGTTGGTTGTTCATTGTTCATTTGGTTAGAGACGCCATTAATGGCGTCTGTACGATATTCGCCATTAATGGCGCCTGCACAAGTCAGAAAATTACGTCCAGCCGTGCTGTTCGCGCACCTTTATTAGGGTGGCCAGGATATCGTTCCAGGTTTGCTGCTGGGTCATCACGGCGTTGTCAAACATGCAGCCGTCCCAGCAGATGTGCTGAAAGGCTTTGGTGAGTTGTCCGTTTTCATCGCGCAGCCAGTAGCCCGCGTCGTGGGCCACGTCGAGCTTGCCGTTGGGGTCGGTGGCCAGGCAGTGGCGGCCCGTCTTGTCGTGCGAACCGGTGCCGTGCACGGTGCCGTCGTTCTGGGCCACGTGGAAGTCAATTGTCCAGGGGCGCAGCGCTTTGGTCACCTGCTTCAACGCATCGGAGAGCGTTTCGCGGTCGTTCCAATCGTAGTCTTTTGGTAAAATACGATCTTCGGGGCGATTGTAGCCCAGCAGATAGAGCAGCGTGTGCGACATATCGGCCTGAAAACCAATATTCGGCCGATCTACGCCTTCCAGCGTGTCCACCATCGTACGCCAGCTGTGCATGCCGCCCCAGCAAATCTCTCCCTCAGCGGCCAGCTTTTCGTCGTAATCGGCCGCAATATCGCAGGCTTCGCGGAAGGTCTGCACGATGAGCTTCTGACTGCGTTTCGGGTCTTCGGCCCAGGTTTCCGGACTCGAAGCAGTGTCGATCCGAATCACGCCGGAGGGGCGGATGCCGTGTTCGCGCAGCACCTGCCCGAAGTGGCACGATTGCCGCACCATGGCTAGAAACGTCTTGCGGTCGTCGTCGCTGCCCAGCACCGGACCGCCCCAGACGGGAGCTACCAGGCTGCCGACCTTGAGGTTGTGTCTGGCGATCTTGTCGGCTAATCGTTTAATGTCATCGTCTGAGCGGTCCACATCGATGTGCGGAGGCAACAAGCCCAGGTCGACGCCGTCGAATTTGACGCCATCCACCTCGGCGGCGGCGGTCATTTTCAGCATTTCGTCGAGGGGAATCACGGGTTCAGAGTCGGGGCCTTTGCCCACGATGCCGGGCCAGGTGGCGTTGTGTAATTTGGGGTAGGTGTTCATGATTGTTGTTTTTTAATGTACGACAGACGCGATTAATCGCGTCTGTACGATAGGGAATTATAATTTCAAATCAGGGTTATCTGGGCCGAAATGTTTGAGCATCACGATGGGATCGGAAGCAGAAGGGTTGGTGATGCGCACGCCTTCTTGAGCGGCCGCCTCAGTCACGAAGAATTCGTCGTGGGTGAGCTGCCCGTAGCGGATCAGCGCGGGGGTTTCCACCTCCCAGACGCCCATGGTGCCGTGCCCCTGCATCATGATCATGCCGTAGGCCGCACTGTCCTTAATGGTAACCGTCTGACCGGGATGCACGGTGAGTTCTTTGGCACTAAACGCGTCTGAGCGGTAGCACACCCACTTTTCTACGTAACCCTCCATCGCTCGGCGATCCGATTCGTTTTCGCCCCGCACCAAAATAGGATTCATAAAGCGCGTCTCCAGCAGATTGGGGTTCGTGTTCAGCTCCCAATCAATGACCTCCATCAGTTGGTCGTAGTCACCTACGCGCTCCTTCGGAGTGCCGTTCCAGAGCAGTTCTTCGGGAATAATGGCCTCGTTGACCAGCGACTGGTACATGGCGAACACGTCGGAAGCCTTCTGGGGCTCATAGGTGCACAAGCTGCCGGGGGCGTGCAGCATGCCGGGCGGCACGTCCCAACCCGTACCGGGCTCAAGCCGGAAGGCCGATGAGTAGTTTGTGATCTTGTTGTCGCCCTTGGTAAAGTTCACCAAGCACTCCCGGATTTGCTCTTTGGTGGTGCCGGGCGTGATGCCGAAGAAGGTGTAGGGGAAATCGCCCCCGTGGTTATTTACCTGCGGCGGAAAATAGTAGGCTTCGGGCTTGCCCTGCTGTCCAATCAGGGCCGCGTGCTCGTCGTTGTGGTGAATGTGGTGGGGCAGGGGACCCATGTTGTCGAAGAACTTGGAGTACATGGGCCAGCTTTGGTACTTATCCCACAGCCGGTTACCGATGATGGCACCCTTTAGTTCGTCGATCACGTCGCGAAGCAAGATTTGCTGCACCTTGGAGCCGTCCTGCACTACCACCCCGCTCAGGCCTTCGTTTTCGCCGGTGAGTGGCCCGTTTTTGGCCGGAGTGGTCGAGGAGAACCAGCGTTCGTCGATGCCGCCCCGGGCACCGCCGAGCACATAATAGTCGTCAGGATGCAGTTTAATACGGCGGCCGGGGACGCAGAAGGAGCGCGGCACCCAGGTGGGCGTAAGCCGTAGAATGCCTTTTCCCTGTTCCAGGGCATTTTCAGCGGATGTTTTGTTCATTGTTCGATTGGTTAGAGACGCGCCGCGTCCACGGTGGATTAATCGCGTCTGTACGGTAATGCATTGCGTCGGTACAATAAGTCATTCGGTATTCTGAATGTCAATTTTCAAATCATACGTTCGGGTTTCGCCCGGCGCCAGTTTGATCAAGGTGTTTTGCGCCCGCGCCTTGGCCTGTCCAATGGGCGGATGGGTGCCCGGCTCTAGGGCCATCACGTATTCGCCCGGTGCCCAATGCTGCCAGTTGGTGAGCCACGGAAGCTGGTCCCGGCGGAAGCGCAGCGCCACCGATAGATCGAGAGCTGGATTGTGCACGCGGCCCGTCGCCCAGCCTTGCTCGTCGGCTACGGGTTGAATGAATGCGGCGGCTTCCCCCCCGCCGCGGTGATCTTCACGCGGTGCCGGACAGGTGCGAAAATCATTATCAGCCCGAAAGATTCGGTTGTCCTGTCCTCCCCCCCGCGATTGCCATTCCCCTTCGCAGTCAATACGCGTGCCTTCGTCCACCAGTGGCCAGCCGAAGTTTACGTGGTACAACAGCATATGCGGCGCTTCGGTATTCCCCCGGTTGGTGATTTCGTCGCGCAGGGTGATCGTGGCTTGCCCTAGCGTGCCGGAAATTGTTCGTTTCAATTCTAGGGTGGGGCCAAACACCTGCGTCTGAAGCATCCGGCCACTGATGCTCATCTCCAGGCGACCGTTCGCGGGGTCCGGTTGGACAGTGGATAGCAACTCAGCGGGAGTATTGCTGATCCGATCGTGCAGGCCTCGTTCGCCGTGTTCGTCGGCTTCGGGACCGCCCACGTGGGCGAGTCCGCAGGTGGTGAGCAGTCCGCCACCGAAGGTGCGGAGCCAGCCCACCCCCCGGTCAGCAAACGGTTGCGCCGCCGTTATCCCGCCGTGGCTGAGCCAGGCCAGGCTGTATTGATTGTAGAAAGCGTCGGCAACGTCCATCGCTCGGTCAATCACTACTTTGTAGCGCAGTCCAACACCAGTATTCACCCAAGCGATACGCGTCCCGCGTCCTGGTCCGTTGTCCAGCACGGAGGTTTCGATGCCGCCCAGTTGGGCAGGATGCGAGAGCTTATTTTCCCAGTTGAGCAAAGCGGTCATAAAATACTCATTTACAGATGCCTACGGGTACAGTTCAATAAGTTATTCTAGTGCGTAATCCGCCGGTTTCTTGCCCGGTTGGAATCCCCCGAAGCCGAACATCGTTGGCTTGTACGGGCCCACGATGGCCACTTCGTTGTTCTCAGAAATCTGCTCTTCCATACCCAGCGCCCAGTAGCAGGCGTTCACCAGCAGGCGCCGTAGGTCTTCACTTTTTAAGTCAACGGAGGCACCCATTGTGGTGGTGAACACCTTGCCCGTTTTGCCACTTTCGCTAGTGTACTCCTTGGTCCAGGCCAGGGGCATGATGGATTTGCGCCAGTTCAGCGGGGTATCGGCACGCATACCCTCAGTGGGCACTCCCCACACCAGCACGGTGGGGTTGCCGGTGAGTTCGCGGGTACCGTACACGTCGGTGGGTACCCAGATGTCGTGCACCCCGCGCAGAATCGGATGGTTGTTGCGCTGTTCCATGCCGTTAATCAGCGCCCGCGCGCCTTCTTTGGCGTGGTCGCCGTGGTGGTCGATCCAGGTTTCGCCCAGCACCTGTCGGCCGAAGCCGTCTTCCCAGCCCTTGGTTTTGCTGTCGAAACTATACTTGGCGTAGGGACTGTCCACGTTTTTCTCGTACCGGAAAGCATGGGTAGCCGTTCGCATTCCGATAATAGGTTTGCCGCTCTTCAAGTACGCATCAATGTGCTTCATCTGCTCGTCGGGCAACTCGCGAAAGCGGGTGAACAAGATCATCAAATCAGCTGATTTCAAATGCTCCAGACCGGGAATATTGGAGACATTGTCAGGATTGATTTCCCCGTTTGGGTCCAGGGCGAACAGCACGGTGGTCTTGAAGCCGTGGTGTCTGTTTAAAAGAGTCGCCAGCAGGGGCAGGGCCTCTTCGGAGCGGTATTCTTCGTCGCCACTCACCAGCACAATGTGCTTGCCCTGCCCGGGTCCGGCGCTAGATTCGTAGGTGATCCATTTTGCGTCTGATTGGGCATATCCTGATACCGTAGATAGCATCAGCAACCCCAGAAAACAATTTTTTGACAGAAGCTTGGGGCGAAATAAGGATAGGCGTTGGTTGCTCGTCATAAAGCGATCTATGGTTGTGTATTTAATCGTCCTGCCGTTTGAACGAAGGGCAATGGAATTGACTTAGAAAATTGTCCTCCTGCCTTCGCTCAATGTATGCATAACTTTGGCAAAATCATAGCTAACAAACGTAGGAAAGCGTTGAGCTATTCACTGACGGTCAGCGCTCAATCTTCCAGTGGATGCGCCTTCAGCAATTCCTGTGGCGAATAGAAGCCGGTCTTATCTTTGGTGGCTTCCCGCACTACGGTTACCGCCTCCGGCATTACCGGAGCGGCCACGTTGCCAAAGGAGTTGCGTACGTAGGTGAGCACCGAGGCAATCTCTTCATCGTTGAGCATCCGGCCGAAGGGCGTCATGGGCACTTGCCCGGTATACGACTTACCCAGCACCTCCATCGGACCGTGCAGCCCGTTGAGCACCACCTTGATGAGTCGCTCTTCGCTGCCCAGCACCCAGGGCGTTCCCTTCAGCGGGGGGAAGCCGGAAGCCGTTAGCCCCTGTCCGTCGGGCTGGTGGCAGGTGGAACAGTAACCCTCGCGAGAATAAATTTCCTCACCTGCCTTGAACAGTTTACTCGCCGGACCCGCCATCCGGGTGGCCACCATTTCGTCCGATTGGCGCTCCAGGGCGCGGTCATTGAGGTGCGCCTCGGCGGTTTCGTAAGCATCTTTCATCCAACCGTCAATCGGGTGCCTACCAGCTTCCTCCAGCACGGCTAGTCCCGCTGCTTGGTCTAGCCAGGAGGAGGCCGCAATGGATTCCAGGCGCACGCGCCCGTTTTCATCACCAGCAGAATGCTTGAGCAACGCGGCCTGATCTTCCACCTGGTGGCCGGTGTAGCGCAGCACCCGCACCGCCGCGGCCCGCACCCGCGGGTCATTAGCCCACAACAACTGCCGCAGCAGCCGCTGGTCTACCTGGTTCAGCCCCCAGCTCACCCACAGGGCTTCCAGCAGGTGGTGCTCGTAGCGGGCGTCGTCCGGGTCCAGCCGGTCGATCCAGTTCCGCCGGTGCGCCTGCACTTCCGGGGCGTCGCGGCCCCGCAATTCGCGGCGGGTGCGGTAGCGACTGCGGTACTCCGGAAGTTTCAGATTGTTCAGTAGGGTATCGATAGGAGCACCCGCAATGTTGGCTGGTTTCACCAGCGGGCGCGACGGGTAGGTAATGCGGTAGATACGGCCGTGCACGTGGTCGCGCAGGGGGTCGCGGGCGTTGTGCTGCATATGGCCGATAAGCACGTTGTGCCAGTCCACCACGTAGAGCGAGCCGTCGGGCGCAAACTCCATATCCACCGGACGAAACTTCTGATCGTCGCTCCAGTACAAGTCCTGCCGGTGTTCACTGTGGTAACCGGTGCCGTCGTCCACCAGTGTGTGCTGCTTGGCTCCTAAAAACCCGATGGTATTGTTAATGAGCCAGTCGCCCTGCACCGCGTCGGGAAAGTGGCGACTGGAGACAAACTCGAGCCCCGAAGTAGGTCGCACGCGCTGGTCTTCTTCCACCAGGTTGCGGGAGGTAGGCATTGCGGTGGCGTAGCGGGGTTTCACCGTGCCGGGCATCATCCAGTGTACGTTAGGATTCGAAGTGCTGGCGAAGAAGGTCTGTCCCCACGCGTCGAAGGCAATGCCCCAGGGGTTGGGAATGGGCAGTTGGGCGGTGCGCTCGAGCTGGTGACGCTGCGGCTGGTAGCGGTAAAAACCACCGTTGGTGGCGCGCACCGGTCCGTAGGGGGTTTCCACATTGGTGTGCAAAAAGATCCCTTCAGCCATATAAATGGCTCCCGAGGGGTCGGCCGTGTAGGCGCTGTGGGCATGGTGGGTATCGTGGTCGTCGAAGCCGCTGAGCAGCACTTCGCGGGTGTCGGCCCGGTCGTCGCCGTCGGTATCGGTGAGCAACATCAGGTTGGTGCCCTGCGATAGGTACACGCCCTCCGGCGCTAGCTCGAAACCCAACGGCAGGTGCAGGCCTTCGGCGAAAACCGTTTCTTTATCGGCTTTTCCGTCACCGTCGGTATCTTCCAGGATGATCAGCTTATCGTTGGGCTTCTGGTCGCCGGGGCGGTAGTGGGGGTAGCTCGGCATGGTGGCTACCCACAGGCGACCCTGGTTGTCGAACGACAGTTGCACGGGGTTGGCCAGGTTGGCAAACGTTTCTTCCGAGGCAAACATCTCAATCTTATAGCCCGGAGCGGCGTGCAATTTCTCTAGGGCTGCTGACCCGTAGAGATAGGTGGTGTCGTTGCTCTGGCCCGAATCATAGTTGGTTTTTACCGTTGGCAGCCGGTCGGTGGTCTGGTCGGCGGCCGACAAGTCCATTTTCTGACCCTGCGTTGCCCGCCAGATAGCTTGGTCCCGCAGGGCGGTCATCTCTCTGATCTTAGCGATCTCGTAAGGATAGTTGTCCGGCCCGAAGGGATCGTAGCGCCGACCGTAGGCGTGCACTCCGTTGGGAATTTTGAAGTCCTGGTGCCACATCCAGTTTTTTTCCTGCACCGCCGCGTGCACCAGTCCGCGGTTGGCCTCGTCAACGGCGGTTCCTGAGCCAAACAAACGATCGGTGAGCAGCGTAGCCAAACGCGTATAACCCGCGTCGTTAAGTTGAAAGCCATCGATGGTGAGCGTTTCCTCGCTTTCGGCGTACCACTGCTGGCTGAGATTAAAAATATCCACAAACGGCACGTTATTGTGCGCGGCTACCTGGCGGATCGCCTCGGTATACTGCTGCAAATTCTTATTCTCCCGTTCACCGTGGGGCAGGTCGTACTCCTCGGAAAGGTCTTCAAAAGCCAGGGGCGACACCAGCGCCAGTTGGGGCGGAGTAGCTCCGTTGTAGGATTGGCGGAGCGTGTGCTCCACAAAAGAATTCAGTTCGGCCCGGAAATTATCTAGTCCGGCTTCGCCCTTAAACGATTCGTTATAGCCAAAAAAAGCAATAATCACGTCGGCCCGGAGTTGGGTAAGCCACTCGTCCGGGGAAGGGAAATGCCCCTGGCTGCCGGAGTTTTCGGCCAGTTCGTTATAAAAATCTTTGGCTTCCGGAAACGCCCAGGGCGACTCCCGCGCCGAGTGGGGGCGAAAGCCCGGCGTGTTGCCCCCGTCGCCCATGTTGCGAATAAACAGCAGGCTATCGGGATAACGCAGTTGTAATTCGGTTTCAAAGCGACCGTAGTGCATCATGCGAGACGGTAGGTTGTTGCCCACCAGCACAACGTGCGATCCTTTCCTAACGTGCAGGGCGGGCTCATCAGAAGAAGAACACCCGGTGTTCAGGATGATGAGGGCGAAGCACAATGCGAAACACATTATTACACTGCGTCGAGCCGTGGCTACTTCCGTCATATCAGGTTTCGGTTAGGATTTTGTCCGCTTGCTCAAGTGAGCGGCACGCTCAGGAGAACAAGAAGAGGGCGTAAAGCATTCACGGTGGCATTGGTCATTTAGGGGCGTGCTTTTGCAGCATTTCCCGGATAAATGCCAGTCCGCGTTCGGCCATGTGCCAGGGCTGGGCAAACTCGCGCCACACGTTGATGGCATTGGCAAAATCCGGATCGTTGCGGGTGAACCCCTCAATGGTGAGCCAGCCTTGATAATCCATCGCGGCCAACCGGGCAAAGGTTTCGTCCCAGGGCACGTGCCCTTCGCCGGGCGTGCCCCGATCGTTTTCGCTGATGTGCACGTGGCGCAGGTGCGGGGCAATGGTCAGTAGCGCGCCGTCAATTTTCTTCTCCTCAATATTGGCGTGGTGGGTATCGAACATGGCTTGCACCTGCGGATGGTCTACCTTGGTGACCAGGTGCTTTAGCTGCTCCATCGTGTTGCACAAGTAGCACTCGAAGCGGTTCAGCGCTTCCGGGGTGAGCAGCACGTTGGCTGGGGCGGCGTAGTCCCCGGTGGCGTGCAGGGCCTCGGCACTCCGGTCGTACTCCTGCTCCTGCGGGGCGTGCTGGGCGAAGGTGGCGAAGGCCGAATGAAACGGGCCGCACATGAGGCTGGCGTTCAGATCGTGCGCCCGGTCAATGGCCCAACGGAGGCGCTCTAGCCCCTGCTGCCGGACGGCCGCCGAAGGGTCGATGATATTTTCTTCTGCGTTAAGCACAAACACGGTAGTCACCTCCAGACCAATATCTTGGGCGTGCCGACCCACGGTGCGGTAGGCGGCCTCATCCGGCGAACCAATCAAAAACTCTACGCCGTCGTAGCCAATCTCTCGGAGGCGGTCCAGGATGGGCAACAGGTCTTTGGAAACCACCGCCGACCAGGCCAGTACGTTAAAACCAATTTTGTTCATAGTTCTTTGAGTCGAATGTTTTGGTACTCCACGCGCATGGGCGGACCCATGTGCACCTGCACGCCGAGCAGCCCGGCCATTCTTCTATTTACCGTATCCTGGTCGATCACCTCACTCATCAGCACACCGTTGACGAAGTGCTGCAAGCGGTTGCCCCGAACCACCAGGTGGCACTCATTCCAGTCTTCCGGATGAATCAGCGCTTGGAGCGAATCAGATGCGCCCAGCGAGGCGGTTATCTGCCGATTGTTCCAGGCGTTATTTTTCACGTTGGCGCGCAGCGCGCCGGGTTCACCGGGGTTGGGCTGACTGCCAACGGTGGCTTGCTCGCCGCGGTAGGCCAGGGTGGTGCGCTTCCGCTCTTCGTAGTTCTGCCCGGTGTAGGTGTTTTTGCCGTCGATGTCGGCCTGGTAGCCCCGCAGGGCGTACGGAATGGTGTCGATCTGTTCGCTGCGGTAGTTGATGCCGCTGTTGCCGGATTCGGTAATACGAAAGTCGGTTTTGAGCTCAAAATTCGCCGGTTGGCCGCCTTGCCAAATAAGAAATGAGTTTGAGGCAAGGGCGTTGCCGGGGAGAATTTCGCCGATGATACTTCCGTTTTCGGCCCGCCACAGCGTGGTATCACCCTCCCAACCTTCCAGGGTTTCACCATCGAAGATGGCAACAAAGCCCGCTGCATCCGGCTGGTTTGGCACCCCAGCGGATACATCTGCGGGGGAATCCTGCCGAACGGTGGACTGGCAGCCATAGAGCAACCAAGCTATGATTGATCCCAAGAAGATGGACAAACGTACCGGGTTTTTCTGCATAGAGTAGTTGATCATCAGTCACTTCCTTGGTTGTAAAATACAAAAAGGTCGTCTTTTCCGGCGGCAACGATGTCTTTTTTTTCGGAACCGTTCACGTCGGCAACGCTAAAGTAAATGCCCAGTCCCTTGCCTTCGCCCGGCGGACCGTAACTAAGCAATCAGGTGCTCGGGCCACTCCTGATCGGTTCCGGGGTTCTCCATCCACACCAGGCGTTTGCCGAACCAGCTCCCGCTAATGAAATCCATCCGCCCGTCGCCGTTCACGTCCATCGGAACGGTAGAGAAGTCGTCCCAGTACTCGCCGTAGCGCTGCGCGGACCCGATGGCGTGGCGGGGGGTGAAGTTCGGCCCCTCGTACCAAAATCCTCCCGACACAATGTCCGGCATTTGATCATTGTTAACGTCGAACACGGCGACCGACTCAAAGCTTTCGGAAGCCAGTTGCTGCTTCACGAACTTAAGGGCGCCAACGACGTCATTGGTGGGCGCCTGAGCAGTGCTCGCCCGGCCAATCAACAGTAGGGAGATGAGCGCCAGCGCTTTACCGACGCGTCGGCCAAAACGATTTGCGTACGGTAAATTCAGTATCATACGGATTGCCACAGACGCGTCACTTGCGATTAGAAAAACTTATTCGGCACTGGCTGAGGCTGAGTTGTTTTCTCCCTGATAAATGGGTGCATCGGGATCACCCCCGGCCATCAGGTAGGCGATCAAATTGCGGAGCTCGTCTTCGTTGAGCGGGTTGATGAGTCCGGGCGGCATCACCGACACGGCCGATAGCTTACGTTCGGTGACTTCGGCCTTGGCAATCTCGCGGATCACGTCAGGCGCAAAGGGGTTTTGCGACAAGTAGTACGTGTTGTCATCCTCCCGGGTGAGCTTGCCCACCACCGATTGCCCGTTCTTCAGGTACAGCACCGTAGAAGCGTACTGATCGGAAATCACTTCGTTGGGTTCCAGGATGGCGGTCATCATGTCCTCCGGAGAGAAGCGGGTGCCCAGTTGCGTGAGGTTGGGTCCGATGATACCGCCTTCGCCCCGCATGCTGTGGCAAGTGGCGCAGCGCGTAGCCAAATACATGTTGTGGCCCACCTCAAAGTCACGGTTTTCCTTCCATCCGCTGTCCAGCACCGCCACGGCATCCTCGAGTTCCCAGCGCTTCCACGGGCCCTCGGGTTGGGGCACGTTGGCCAGGTTTTTTCCGTCGTTGCCGATAAGCGAGTCGCCCGACAGGGTGTTGTAGAACTCGAACTCGCTCCTGGGCACGTGGGTGAGGGCTTCCTTGCGGGCTTTGTCGATAAAACCGATGTAGCTGTTGCCTCCTTCAAAGTCGAAGGCTTGGTAAAACCACCTGAAGTAGCGCTTGCGCAGTTCGGGCGTCCAGCCCGAGCGTTGCTCGCTGAGCACGGTGGCGTAGTAGGTCTGCTGCGCCGGGGGCACATTCTTTAGCATGTTGGCGATATCGATGCCGTACTGCGGGTTGCGAAGAATTAGGTCAGCGCTTTCGGTAGCCCCTTCGGCCTGCTGCGTCGCTCCGCTGCGGTCGTCTTCCAGCAGCGCCAGGGTAGTCTCAATGACCTTCGGATCGTTCAGGGCGGTCAGCAGCTTGCTCAGCGAGGCGTTAAGCACTTCCTGATCGGCCGGGTAGTGTGGGCTGAGGTAAGCGATCACCTGCTGCCGGGCGGCCCCGGTGGGGGTACCCATCCGGGCGATGGTGAGCTCGATGGCTCGCAATAAGTCTACCTGCTGTAGGTCAGTCAGGGCGCCGTAGTCTACGGCGCACAGGCGATCCAGCATCTGATTTTTCAGACCTTTGTTACCTTGTCGGGCCAGCGCCACCATGCTCTGCGTCAGGGCGATCGGGTCTTTTTCGCTCAAGGCTTTGTTCTGCCACTGGGCCACCGGCTGATGTTCTACGGCCACCCGGGCGGCGTAGCGCACGAAACGATCTTCGTGGTTCAGGTAGGGCCAGGCTGCTTCCAGTCCGCCCGGCTTGCCATCTTCGTGGTAAGCTTCCAGTTTCGTTCTGGTCTGATGCGCTTCGTTAGATTTCGCTCTTTCGATGGCGGCCAGCGCCACGTCCGGCTCGCCGTCGTAGTACACCCGATAGAGGTCCGAGTCTAGCTTGCGTCCGCCCGTCATAAAGTACAGGGCTCCGTCCGGTCCGATCACCCCGTCGGTGAGCGGCAGGGGCATGCCGGAGATAAACTCTTCTTTGTGTCCCACGTAGGTTGCCCCGTCGGGTTGCAGGTGGACGGCGTAGATAATGCCAAAGCTCCAGTCGAAGGCCAGCAGCGCATCGCGGTACGGCGCCGGAAATTGACTCGTCGCCCCGTGAAGCATCCCGGTAGGTGACCCCTGTCCGATGTTGAGCACCGCGGGTAGGTTGTCAGGGTAGGCGGGCGACCACTTGGCGTTGCCGCTGCGCCAGCCAAACTCAGCCCCGCTGGGCACGTGGCAGATGCGGGTGGGGCGGTACCAGGGCATGCCCAGGTCCCACTCCATGTCCGAGTCGTAGGTAAACATATCTCCCGCCGGGTTAAAGGCGATGTCGAAAGCGTTGCGGAAGCCGCCCGCCACCATCTCCCAGCGTTCGCCCAGCGAATCGATGTGGGCAATCCACCCGCCGGGAGCGGCTCGGTCGTTGGCGTGGCCGCGGGGATCCAGAATCTTAGGAAACAGGTTGTCGTCTTCCCACACCCGGGGCAAGCGGTAGGCGTCCATGGCCGGCAGGTCGGTGTGGTTGCCCGCGATCACGTAGAGCGACTGCCCGTCGGGAGCCAGTACGATGCTATGCGGACCGTGTTCACCGTGCCCCTCCAGTTGCTTGAGGAGCGTGATCTGGTCAAACTGATCGTCGTGGTCGGTGTCGCGCAGGCGATACAGTCCACTGCTTTTACTAAACTTGTTTTCTTCATCCTCCCGGTTATGATTCACCATCACGTACAGGCTGTTAAACGCCCACAGCAGTCCCTGGGCAAAGCCCATCTGAATAACCGAGTCGGCCACCGGCGCCTCATTTTGTATCTGGAGTCGCTCAATAACCGGCGTTAGCGAATCGGCGCCGATCGGAGCTAAGTCCATGCGGTACAAGGCCCCGTGCTGGTCGGAGGTGATCAGCCGCCCCCGGTCGTCGAAGGTCATCGCTACCCAGGAGCCCAGCTCGTTTTCTGACGGACTGTAGAGGTGCTCGGCCCGGAAGCCGGGCAGTAGCTTGAGCTTAGCGACTTTCGGATGGGGGGGCACCTCTTCAGCGACAGAGACAGTTGGCTCCGGTGAACAAGAGGCAATGGCTACTGCAATAAACAGGGAGGCGATGAAGCGAGCGAGTAAACAATGGGGTTGCATAGGTAAGGGACAGCTAAACGGTAAAGAGAGACGTTATGAACGCACTAAATCTACCATTTTATTTGACCAGCGCGAAACTTTCGCGTAGATCATCACCCAAACCCGGTCCCGGGCTAGCGCATCACCGCTTCTTGCTTGTCGAGCCGGAGTCGGAGCACGATTTCGTGACTGCTGGGGAAGTAATTGGCGCCACTCGCCAGCGAGTAGGCGTAGGTAAACGCTAGGGTGGGAGTAATTTCGGCACCCGCCAGGGCATTTAGTCCGTAGCGCTGCCGGAAGCCCGCCCCGCCCCAGAATTTTTTTCGGAACGAAGCCATCAGCATGCCTTCCCACTGCGCCTCATACGCAACGGCGTAGTGATACAGTAGGGTAGGAGTGATTTTCCAGTCGGTAAGGTGGGGTATAAAATCGTAGGAAGCCGAGCCGATTACGTGATCGAGGGGGCGGAGGCCACCCAGCAGGGCACGGTCGCTCTCGTTGCGTAGCGTATTGGTGAGGCGGGGCACTGCCAGTCCCAGCGTAAACCGTTCGTAGCGATAGCGCACGCCAAAGCCGCCGTCCAGTACCAATCCAGTGCTGGGGTAGGCCAACACGGCCGGATCATCGGGATCGTCTATTTTGTTAGTACGCAGCGAGTTAAGGCGAACCCCCAGCGTCATACCGAAGCTAAGCCACTGCTTAGGCCGGTTGCTCATCCGAAAGCGGTAGCCCGCCGTGAGGTTCGTGTTCAGGCTATTAAAGGGGCCCTCCGCCAGGTTCGTCAGGTTCGCCCCCAGGCTGAGCCGGTCCAGGGGCTTCTCAAAGGTGATCGTCGCCAGGGTAGGCGAACCCGCGGTGCCCGTCCACTGCTTGCGAAACGACGTATGAAGCTGGGTGGTCTGGTCGAAGCCTACTGCTGCCGGATTATACGTGAAGGGGTTGATAAAGTACTGGTTCTGAACCGGTACGAGTTGGGCTGATCCGGGAAGGGCAATCGCAGTGAGCCCGGCGACCAGCGTGAGGATACCAAGTAGTTTCATGGTTTGAGATAGTTAGTACAGGATGGTGAGGTGGCCCGTTACGGCTTTCTTTTGCCCGGCTATGGTGATGGAATAGTAGTATACCCCGGCGGGGAGGGGGCGTCCCTGATGCGTGCCGCTCCAGTCCTGGCGATAGTTGTCGGTCTCAAACACCGCCTGCCCGGCGCGGGTAAGCACCCGGATGTAGTAACTGCCTAAGTCGTTAAGTCCGGCGATGGCCCACACATCGTTGCGGCCGTCACCGTTGGGGGTGATCAGGTTGAACGCCTGCAACGAACCAGCCAGCGCCGGATCATCCGGGTTAATCGGTTCAGGATCATTTGGATCGGGAGTGTCAGGCGTGTCCGGGGAATCGGCAGGATCGGGAACTACGGCCAGGCAAGGCTGGTCGTCGGCGCGGAAGCATTCGTCTTGCGCAATAAACGCTAGCTCTACCTCGTCTTCGTTGGCCGTCTCCCACACGTTGCGGTTCCACACCGCCAGGTACACATCCGAACTGCTCAGCGAGCCATCGTCGGCCAGGGTGTTGTAAGGAGTGCCGCGCAGGGCATTGTCGGTGGTGATCATTTGCCCCTGCTCGGTTTGGGCGAGGTAGGCTACTTTCCCGTTGCCAAAGGCGATGCGATTCTCTGATCCGTTTCCACCCTCGCGCGAGAAAACCCCCCACAGCAGCCGGGTATTGAAGTCGGGGGTGGTCATGAGTACGTACTGGTCGCCGGTGTAGGCACCCACCAACTCCCCGTTCACGTTAAATACGTCTCGGTCCTGAATTTGAAAGGCCGACTGCCCTACCAGGAGTACGTTGCCCTGGTCGTCTACCTCCAGGTCGCCGTGGCGGTTGCGGTGGGTATTGGTTTTTCCACTGCTTAGGCGGGCATGCAAAAACTTGCCCTTCTCTACTACGCCATTGGTAGCGTTTATGCGTCCCATAAACGTAATGTGACACGGGCCGCAGGAGTTAGTGCCGTCGGAGAAGTAGTCGTTGCCCTCCAGCGCCACTTTGTTGGTGAGGCCTTGTCCATCGTAGGCAAATACCGTGAAGCCACCCGGACCGCCGCCCGCCGTCTCTCCGGCTACGTACAACTGGTCACCCACCGCCTTTACGTGGTAGATTCGGGTGTCGGCCCCGTTTTCGTTGGTGTTGATGTCGTCGGCGCTAAAGCCCCAGGTTTTCCAGTTCTGTTGCACCGCAGCGGTCAAGCTGTAGGAGCGCAGAAAGGCTACCTGTAGTACCGAACTGGCCTGGGTATAACCCGCTACGTAGTACTGTCCCTGGCTGGCGCTGATCTCCACGTTGGTGATGTGTTTCCCGTTGTTGTCGGAAGCCGTATTGGTATGAACAACCGCGCCGTCGGCACTATAGAGTTTTACTTGCCCCGCCCCATTGTCGGCAGAGGCTACGGTAGCCACCACGTGGCCGTCGTCGGCGATGGCCAGGCGTGGTCGCTCAGAAAGCGCTTCGGGGCTCGACCACTTAAGGGTATGGTCGGGCCGTAGCACGGCTACTCCGAAGTCACCGATCAGGGCAATCTCGCCCCCGGCGTTTACGTCCATGTCGTAAATTTCTTTGCCTACTACCGTCGCTTTGTTCAGTCGAGTTCCGTCAGCGCTTAGCTCGTAGAGTTTACCCCGGTCGTTCTCCGTAGCACCCAGCAGTAAGGTAGGCGTAGCCCCCATATTGTCGTTAAAGTTACCCGCTACCAGAAGGGTTTCGCTGGGGGTGAAAGCGGTTTGGGCCACCTCGTTGGCACCCACGCCGCCCAGATAGGTGCCTACCTCCAGGTGCAGGTTTTTTACCTTACCGGGCTGGCTATAATCCGGTACGAAGCGATAGATTCCAACCCGTCGGGTTTCGCTCTGGTCGCCGCAGTTGCCCTGGTCGTCGCGTTTCACGCGCATCTCGGTAAAAAAAGTGGTGCCGTTATCGGGGCTTATAAAATTTTCCATGCGCTCGATACAATCCAGCCCGTTATTTTCCAGCGAAGTGGTTACCGCCTGATTTACCCGGGCGAAGCCGCCGTTACTCTCCTGCAGAAACAGGTAGTCGGGCGAGATAAAGAGCAGCGCTCCGGTGCGGTAGAAGTACTTTAACCACCCCCCGTCGGTTTTCTCGTAGAGTCCTTGTTGCGTCTTAACAAACAGCTTCTGATGTCCTACGTCGGTAAAAATCGGTCCGATGGGTCCGAAACCACTTCCGGTGATGTTGATCGCGTTCAGACCGGCCGAGGCGCTACTCCAGTTGGTGCCGTCCCATACGTATAGTCCGCCTGCCCCATCCGTATCACGGTAGTCGAAGGTGCTGTAGTGATACACCCGGCCGTTGGTAAGCGCCACCGGGTGTTTGTTATTTCCCCCTTTGGCATTAATCAGCAGTGGTTGGTCGGGGTTTCGGAGGAGGGTGGTCGTTTGCTGGTCTACGTTAACCTGAATGACAAATTCTTCGGTACGCTGCAACCGCAGGTCCGGATTGCTATCGATGATCCTATCGTCTTCAATCCGGCAGGGAACGTACAAGAAGTTTCCCAGCGCATCAATGCCCCGCCCCAGGGCCAGTCCGATGTCGGGCAGGGTCATCACTTTAACCCAGGCACCGCTGGTCATATTGAGTTCGTACACGTCTTGGCTGTCACCACCGGGGACGCCAAAGATGCGGGTGCCACTGCTCACCAGGGCTGAGTAGCCGTACTGATTGAGCCGGGGAGCTATTTTATTCCATCGCTCAGCCGCCGGATCGTACTGGTACGCACCATCGCGTGCTTCGCCTCCCGAATGGTTCAGTACAAAGGCAAATAGGCGTCCGTCGTTCAGCGTCAGCGTGCTTCTTATCTCAAAGGATTCACCCGCTGCGAAGTCGCCCAGTCCGGCATTAGCCTCTACCCAGGCTCCGGTTTGAGCCCGCCCAACCAATGCGAACAAGCTCAGAAAAAGTGTCAATCCAATAGTACGGTGGATGCGTCGATAGAGTAGTAAAATTGCTGCCATAGTCTTTTGTAGTGCAAATGAGAAGAAGGAAGCTGTTAAGGGGCAAACCTACAATACTGGGTGGGGACAAATCAGGCGACTTAAAGCTACATGGTACGTACGTGAGAAACTTGAAAATTTAGGGTGTATAAGCTGATCTCCACTTATTCATCCACCCGCAGAATCTCAATTTCCGTGCGTCGGTTCAAGGCCCTTCCGCCTACTTCAATGTTGTTGGGGGCAATGGGCTGGGTTTCGCCAAAACCCTTGGCCGATACCCGCTCAGCGCTGATGCCGTAGTTAAGTAGGTAGCGTGCTACCGCCTGGGCCCGTTGTTCGGACAACTGCTGGTTGTAGGCGGCGTCGCCCACGTTGTCGGTGTGTCCGTTGATCCGAATCACCAGGTTGGGGTACACCTTGAGCAGTTCGTACACGCGGTCCAGCTCCACCAGCGACTCAGCCTTGATGGTAGACTTGTTGATGGGAAAGAATATATTTTTGAGTACCTCAATAGAGCCCACCTCCGCCTTGCGTAGCGCAATCTGTCGGCGGATTTCCTGATTAGGATTGAGTTGGTTGCGCTGGAAATTAATGGAGTAAAACAGGTAGTCGTCACTCTCTACGGTGAGTCCGAAGTTTTCGCCAGCCGGAATAGGAATTTTAAATTCACCGGTGGTAGGATCAGAATACACCCGGGTGATCACAATATTCTTTTGGTTGTCCGACAGCATCACCTCAGCCTCTAACGGGGCGTTGGTGATTCCGTCGATTACCTTTCCCACGAAGTAGGTCGTGTTGGCGTCGGGGGTGGCTAGCGTCATGGCCGGAGGGGCGTTGGCGGCTTCCTGAAAGTCACTCTTATCCATCAGGATGGCATAGATATCATTGCCACCTAGTCCTTCCTCGCGGGCGGTGGCGTAGTAGCCATATACGTTGTCTCCGGCGATCACGAAGTAGTTATCGTCTTGGGCGGTGTTAATGGGGTAGCCCAGGTTGATAGGAGTAGTCCACTTTTCGTTGTAGAGCTTGCTGCGGAAGATATCGTAGCCGCCCATGCCCAGGTGGCCGGTAGAGCTAAAGTACAGAATGTCGCCGTCGGGGTCGATAAAAGGAGCGTCTTCGTCGCCCGAGGTATTAATCTTCGGTCCCAGGTTCAGGGGCTTGCCGTACTCGCCGAAGCGGTTGCGCACCGATACGTAGATGTCGAAGCCACCGTAGCCCCCCTCGCGGTTGCTAGAAAAGTAAACCTTGTTGCCCTCCGCGTTCACGGAGATTGATAGCTCACGGGCGGCCGAGTTTACCCCGCTCACCGCCTGGGGCGCCGACCAGTGGGTGCCATCGAAGGTAGAATAGTAAAAATCGCCCTCCCCTTCGTCCGAATAGATAAATAGTTTGGTGCCGTCGGGCGAGATGGCGGCGGCACACTCGTGAAACTCGGTGTTGATCCGGTTGCTGATGGACGCGGGCTTGGTCCATTCGCTGTTTTCACGCTTCGAGATGTATATGTCTTCGTAGTAGTTGTTGTCGTAGGCCAGCTGGCCCCCGGTAGACCCCTTGCGGCGGGAGGTAAATACCAGGGTGTTGCCGTCGGCGGTGATGAGCGGGGCGTAGTCTTGGTACTGGGAGTTAAGCACCTGTAGGTTAGAGGCCTTTACTTCTTTGGGATTGTTAAAGTACTCGATGCCGATGTTGCACTGCTTGATGTGCTGATCAACCAGGAAGGTATTTTCAGCTTCCTCGCGGTAGATTTTGAAAAAATCCAGGGCTTCCTCAAACTGGTGGTTATACTGATAGGCCAGGCCCAGGTGGTACTTCATCCCCGCGTTGGTTTCGCCTGACGCGTGCACCTTTTTCAGGTAAGGCAGAGCCCGGTCTTTAAAGCTGCCTTTTAGGTAGGCCAAACCAATTTTAAGGTCCAGGTTCAGGTCGTCGGGTTCGTCCTGCTTGGCTTCCAGGTAAGCGTTGATGGCCTGCTGGTAGTAGCCTTCTTCGTAGAACTTATCGCCGGTTTTCACCAGCTTTTTAAACGATTGGGCCGAAGCGGCAACGTTAACAATGAGAAGAGACAGTAAGATCAGGGCAAAGCGGATCATGAATGGGGCACAGCGTTGATTATAGCGGGAAAATACGCGAATGCCCGATGCGGTACCGTAGCAATTGAGAGTGGAGGATACGTAAGTAGGAATTCGAGCTATTAAGTACCGTTGATCAGCGCGTAGCTGCATAACTACGCTGCTGCAAGAATTACTTTCGTAAACTTTGCTACATTGAGCGATTAATTGGAGTGAGTATTAACTGTTATGATCAAGTACCTTCAGGAAAAATTAGCCAAACGAGCGCGTAAGCGTACCTTTCGGGAATACGGACACCGGGTTGATGAACTTCAGATTCCGGACTTCGGTGAGATAGACTACGCGCAGTGGTTGCACCCTTCGGTGAAATCTACTGCATTTACGGATGCTCACGTGCGCTTCTACCAACAGCTGGCGCGCCCTGGCAGCATGATCATCGACATTGGTGCACACAGTGGCGATACCACCGTGCCCATGGCCTTAGCTGTAGGGAAGCAGGGGCTGGTGCTGGCGCTAGAACCCAACCGGTACGTGTTCAAAGTTTTAGAAAAAAACGCCCAACTGAACCCTACCCTTACCAACATCGTCCCCTTGTGCTACGCCGCCACCGAAGCAGAAGGAGAGTTTAGCTTCAACTACTCGGACGCTTCGTTTTGCAACGGCGGCTTTTTGTCTCAAATAGAAAAGCAACGTCACGGACACCCCTACACCCTTACCGTAAAAGGTGTTAACCTGCAAACACTACTGCAAGAACAGTACGCAGAGTTGCTGCCGACGCTAGACTTGATCAAGATCGATGCCGAAGGTTACGACAAAGAAATACTGAAGACCATTCCTGACGTTTTAAAACGCCATCGGCCTAATCTGATGGTAGAGTGCTACAAACGGCTTAGCAATTCCGAGCGGAGTGAACTTTACGACGTGATCACGCAATACGGATACGAGCTGTTTCGCCTAGAGAACTTTGAGGCGACTGGCGACCGAGTACGCGTGAGTAAAGACAATATGAACGATGAAAAGCACTTTGAAATGTTAGCGCTACATCCTAAGAGAGGTTGACAGGTGTGACGAACTTAAGCATTAATCTATCAACGATAACCTTTGTCAGTGAGTACTGAAGATAATCCAACGAGCATCAACTACTACGTAAAAAGGTACCTTCTAAAAAATCAGGAGCGTTTACGGAACAAGCGGGTACTAGATTTTCCGGCTGGTCGGGGAGTGACTTCTCAAATTCTCAAGGAGATAGGGGCTACTCCGCTTCCTTTTGATCTATTTCCTGAGTTTTTTGCCGTTGATGACCTTGCGTGCAAAAAAGCAGATATCCAGGAAGGGATTCCTTTGGATGACAAAGCCGTCGACTACGTCATCTGCCAGGAAGGCATTGAACACTTTTCGGACCAACTGGGTGCTTTTCGCGAGTTTAGTCGGGTACTCACCACGGGCGGTTCGTTACTCATTACCACTCCTAACTATTCTAGCATTCGGGCGCGTCTCAGTTACTTTTTGTCTGAGTCGGAGCGCTACAACAAGATCATGCCCCCTAATGAACTCGATTCGGTATGGTTTTCAAATGATGACCAGAGCGAAGAGTTTTACTTCGGTCACATCTTTCTAGTCGGAATTCAGAAGCTGCGGGTTTTGGCCCGACTATCTGGGTTTGAGATTGCAGAAATTGAGTTCACGCGCGCCCGACCAACCTCATCAATTCTGCTAGTCTTATTCTACCCCTTTATCCTACTGTCTAACTGGATGAATTACCGCCGGAATCTGAAGCGCAACAAAGAGCACGCGCGAGATCACCGGAAGAAGGTCTATTGGGAAATTTTTAAGCTGGGTACCAACGTAAAACTGTTGGTAGACGGCCATTTGTTCGTGCGCTTCGAGAAGAAGCTAGACGTACAACAGGTTAAGTCTGATTTGAGAAGTAAGACGAGCGATTACAAGGGGGCGCAGCGTTACCAAAAAGGGTGGTAGCCTAATAGGCTACGGAAGAAGCGCTTTGCTTTAACCTTTCTTCGGCGTAACGCAAGGGAAGCGTTTCTGGCAAACAGCTTTCCCTTATCTAGCCAACTGATTGGCAAAGTGCTATGTTTTAAGTAAACGGTGTCACTTTTATCCTTGTACCAAATCCGGTACCCGTTGGCTTGCATCCAACTGGTAATTTCAGCCAGAAAGGGATTGATATACAGCTTTCCGTGGGTCTCCACCGAAATAACTACCGGACGGCTTTTCAGGTGTTTGATGACGTACCATTCCGAGCCTTCAATGTCAATGCTCAACAGGTCAATAGAGCCGTCGTCTATCCGATCAAACCGTTCGGCGGGTACGGTGATTACGTCATCCTGGTCTAGCTGATACGCATCGTTAACCACCGAGGGGGAGTGCGCTATGTGCTCGACAAAGGTTGACGCTCCGCGCGCAACGATGTTAAGCTGGCCGGGCGTATCCGCAATGGCAACCGGATGCAGTGATACGTGGGGGTTATTCTGAAAGTAAGCTTCGATCTGGGCAATGTAGGTAGGGTGCGCTTCTACCAGGGTGGTGCGGATGCCCTGCCGGGCAAAGTCGATGATATTGGAAGACTCGGGCAGGTAAACGCCTACCTCGGTTACGTGCTGAGGGGTAAAGTCTTTCTCCTTACACTTTCGGTATAGCCTGTTCATAGCAGTTTTTTGTAGGTTAGTGCTACTCGCCGGTGGCATCCTTTTTCGGTTCTTTTTTCCACAAAATATCAATTCCCCGCTGCGTAGTGGCAAGTTCGGCGGCGGTGATTGCCAGTAGGTTACCCTGCGTATCTATCACGAAGGGTTTAAACCCGAACTCCATCACCAAATCAATAAACGCCTGGGCATCTATGCCTCCCTTCTCCATCATCGCCAGAGAGTATTCGGTGTGCAGCAGCGGAAGGTGGGGCAGTAGTTGCTTAGCGCCCTGGAGCACAAAGTATTCGTATCCCTCCACGTCGATCTTGACAAACTTCACCCGGCGCGGGTCTAACTGAGCATCACTAAGAAAGCTATCTACCGTAGTGGTATCAACTTCTACCTGTTCGCCCGTGTGGAGGGGAAGCAGCGAGTGGCGGCCCCGGTTCTTGTGCGGGTACAGGTACAGGGTTTTAGTCTCCTGCCGGTCGGAGAGCGCCTGGGGGATGCAGGTGATCTTATGAGCATTATTTCTTTGGGCGTTAAGAGCCAGCAGGCCGTAGTTAAGCGGATCAGGCTCAAAAGCGTAGATCCGGGCCGAAGCGGACGAGTACTTATCAAAAAGTACCGAGTACCAACCAATGTTGGCGCCAATGTCTAGCATAATATCGTCGTCTTCTAACTGCACGTTTTCTAAGAAGCAGCGGGTGATGCCGGGCTCGCAATTACCATTTTTCAGCATCAGTCGGCCCACCGCATCTTCGGTTTTAAACTTAAAGCTCAGACCATGTTCGGGTACCGGGGCAATAAGGTACTTCTGTTGCGCGATCCACCGCATAACAAAGTAATAGACCGAATTTAGGTAGTAAGACGTTTTCTTCATGATTGGTAATTGTACTAGGTAAAACCTTAGGCGATCCAGGTGAGTAGGCGATCACGAATGTGCTCGGGCGTAATTGCGGCCAAGGTAGGAAATTTTGCCGAACCGTCGGCAGCACTCACGCTTTCGGCGCGGTGCCCCACCGGCCCCCATCGGCCAGCGTGTAGCGGGCGATGCGACGAGTAGAGTCCGAGCGTTCGGATACCACTGGCGGCCGCCAGGTGCAGGGGGCCGGTACTGGCGGCCACCAAGCCATCGGCCTGCCCAATAAAATCGATAAACTCCGCAAGCGAGAACCGGCCGAAGACCGGAGTTACGTTCGGTAGCGATAGCAGCGCCGGGCATTCGCGGCGAATAGTAAGGCCTTCGTCGGTCGTGCCGCTCACGATCACGTGAAACTGATCCGAGGGCAGCAACTGAACCAGCTGCCGGTAGTGATCCAGGGGCCATTCTACCGCGCTTCCCTTCGACTTTGGGTGCAACATTAGGTTAAACTTAGCTTCAGATAGCAGCGCAGCGTGTTCTGAAACTGGTGCCGTGGCGGGGTGCCATCCGTAGTAATTGGGTAGCTGATTTAAATCTCTTAGTGGGCTGTCTATGAGTGGTTTAAGCAGCCGAAGGTTAAGTTGTGCTTCGTGTAAGTTGCTGTTTTTGCGACCCAGGTGTACCCAGCGGTTGCAGGTGATCCAGTGGTACGGACGGTGGCTGGTGCCGATGCGGGTAGCAATGCCTACCTTCTGCGCCCAGCGGCCGATTTCTTTACGGGGAAACACATGGATGATCGTGTCAACGTCCGAGAGGTCTCCCAGCAGCGCGTCCCAGTCGTAAAAGGCATCCACGAACGCGCATCGCTCTACCACCGCCCGGGTGTAGGCACGCCCCAGAAAGCTAACCTTGACGTCGGGAAACGCCTCCTTAATCACGCCCGCCATCGGCAGGGTAAGCACAACGTCGCCGATGCTATCGGTGCGACTGAGCAGCAGGTGCTGGGTGGTAGGCATAAAATAGGTGCGTAAGTTGATTAAAGTGTTGCCCCTCGTCGAAGCGTCGGTCCGCGTCGCGCCGACCAGCCTTGGCCAGCCGGTGGCGCTCTTCCGGATGGTCATAGAGGTAGGCGATGCACTCGGCGAGTTGCTCACTGTCTTCGGTGGGGAACAGTAGGCCGGTTACGTTGTGCTCAATAATCTCAGCGATGCCGTCACCGTCCGAACCAACTACCGCAACGCCACTACGCATGGCTTCTACTACGGTGAGGCCGAAGGTTTCACCGATACTCGGCATCACTACCAGGTCCATACAGGGCATCAGCGCTCGCGCTTGGGTGCGAAAGCCCTCAAAATGCACCTCCTTAGCTAATCTATGGTCTTCTATTATTTGCTTAAGCCTTCGGTGGTATGCTTCATCTGCCACGTCACCGAATAGGTGATACCGTACTTGGTACCTCTGGTCCCTCAGACGAGCGGCAGCTTCCAGTAGCGTATGGTAGCCCTTGAGCGGATCAATCCGACTAAACATGCCTACCACTAGGGTTGGGTCGTCAGTCTCTTTCGTCAGCCCCTGACAGTCGGTTGCCTTCGGGGCGGGGGGCACTCCGTAGTACAGTCGTTGAATTCGGGCGGGCGGCAGAGGAAGTCGCTTCAGCGCTTTCTCGCGCATCTGATCCGTGATGGTGATGAACAGGTCGACGGACGAATAAATGAAGCGATGGTAGGGGTCTTTTTTTGGATGGGACAGGTGCATCTGCCGGGTGTGAACGAGGGTAAAGGATGTCCACCGCTTGGCCAGCGTCACCAGTAGCAGGTCTTGCTTATGGTGCACATGCACGACGTCTACGCGTAGCTTTCGGATCAAGCGGGCCAACTGAACTGCACAGATAAGGTGCTGATACCAGCGCGGGGGCGAAAAAGAACAGTAAGGCAGGCTATGCTGAACGAAGTGACTGGCCAGTCGACCGGTAGGTGCCACCAGGCTAATCAAGGTATGGGGTGAGGCAGCGTAGTGCTGACAGCACCGGAAAAAGTACAGCTCTAGTCCCCCCAGATTAGGAGCCAGGCATATTTCCAGAATCACTAGGGGGTGGGTAGAACTATTGTTGCCGCTGCCAGGCATAGATTTTACTGTATTTTAAAAAGTTAGCGTAGGCCGATAGCACTCCGATCACCCAGCCGTAAAACCCATCCCGGAAGCCCTGCTGAAAAAAGTACTTCTTTATAAAGGTAAATACTGGATTAAGCAGGAGGTGCACCACCGGATTGATTTTTCTTCCGCGTCGGATGGACTCGGCCGCGGCCACTTCCGAAAACTTATTAGCCGTGGTCACGTGGTCGGCAATCGTATAATACGAATAGTGCAGCAGATCGCCCGCTAGCCAACCCACCGAAGACTGAGCACTCAGCGCTACCGATTCATGAATGCCCTGCCCCCCCCAACTGCCGTTGGCAGTGTTCCACAAGCGGGTTTTGGTGTCGGGGTACCACCCACCGTAGCGAATCCACTGGCCGCAGTAGTTCGTAAGTCGGTTGAAGCGGTAGGCATCGTGCCGCCAGTCAGCTTTAGCAGCTAAAATGCTCTGCTGTAGTTGCTCCGACAGGGCTTCGTCGGCGTCTATCGACAGGACGAAGGGATACGAAGCTTGCGAGAGTGCGTAGTTTTTTTGCTGTACGTAGTCGGCAAACGGATGCTCCGTAAATTGCACGCCCAGACCCAAACATATTTCCTTGGTGCGGTCGGTAGAAAAAGAGTCCACTACCACAATCTCATCAGCCACCGGTTGCACCGAACGAATGCATCGCTCAATATTGCGCTCTTCGTTAAGCGTAATGATGGCAACGGACAACTGGATTGGGCGACTCATGGGGGCAAAAGTAGAACAACGCAGCAGAAAAAATAAGCGCACCGTGCTAAACAATCGTTTTTCGCGTAAATTGCCTCCTTCAACCTCAGAAATGGCGGGGCGGCTACGTTCGAGTATCTCAAGAATGCAAGTAAATCAGGCACTTATCATTCAGACGGCGTTTATTGGCGACGTGATCCTTACCACCCCGCTCATTGAGAATCTGCACGAACATTATCCGGAAGCGTTTATCGACGTGCTAGTAAATCAGGATACCGCCTCGCTGCTGCACAACCATCCCAAAGTGCGCCACGTCTACGCGTGGAACAAGAAAAAGCGCAAGTACGCCGCCCTGCTGGCGTTGGTCAAAACCGTGCGGCGCAACCGCTACGATCTGCTCATTAACTGCCACCGCTTTGCCTCCTCAGGATTAGTAGCGGCTGGTTCGGGTGCCAAGCTGAGGGTAGGCTTTCGTAAAAACCCCTTTTCTTTCACTTACGACGTCTCGGTTTCCCACACGTTCGCCGCGGGTACACACGAGGTGGATCGTAATCTGTCGCTACTCACCGCCTCGGTCGTTCGTAAGCCCCCGGAAAAATTGCGCCGCCGCCCCCAACTGTACCCCACCGCTGCCGACCGGCAGTGCGTGCGTACGTACCAGCAGCAACCCTACGTGTGCGTGGCTCCTACTTCGGTGTGGTTCACCAAACAATTGCCCGCCGCGCAGTGGAGCAAGCTCATTGATGCCCTGCCCGCCGAAACGCTGGTCTACTTACTCGGTAGTAAGCAAGATGCTGAGCACTGCGCTCAGCTACAGCGCAGCACCCACCGCCCGGTGGTGAACCTGGCCGGAAAGCTGTCGCTGCTGCAGTCGGCCGAGCTGATGCGGGGCGCGGTAATCAACTACGTAAACGACTCCGCCCCGCTGCACCTGGCTTCGGCCACCAACGCTCCGGTGTGCGCGGTGTACTGCTCTACGGTGCCCCGCTTCGGCTTTTATCCCCTCTCGGACGCATCGTGGACCGTAGAGGTAGCGGAGCCGCTGTCGTGCCGCCCCTGCGGACTGCACGGACACGCCGCCTGCCCCGAGGGGCACTTTCGCTGCGCTCGGGATATTACTACCCAGCAGTTGCTGCATTCGTACCACCAAGCACTGGCCCGCGTATGATCGGGTGGTTACTACGCGGGGTGTCGCGCCTACCACTGCCGTTGCTCTACGCGGTGTCCGACGGCTTAGCCGGGGTGCTGATGTACCTGGTGCGGTACCGCCGCGCGGTGATCGTGAGAAACCTGGCGGTATCGTTTCCGGAAAAGAGTCCGCGCGAAGTCAACGAATTAGTTCGGGCCTACTACCGTAACCTAACCGACGTGCTGGTAGAAACCCTAACGGGGCTGACCATTTCGCCCGAAGAACTGCAAAAGCGCGTCGTTTTCCGGGATTTGTCCCTAATTGAGGATGCCTACGCGCGGCAGCAGTCGGTGATCTTACTCACTACCCACCAGTGCAACTGGGAGTGGCTGCTGCTGGCGGGCTGTCTGGCGCTGCCCCACCCGGTGGATGCGGTGTACAAACCGCTGAACAACCCCCAGGTGGATCGCCTGATGCGTGGCGCACGCGCGCGCTTCGGGGGGCAACCCATCGACAAGCAGCGGGTGCTGCGCGAGGTGCTGCGGCGGCGACACCAGACGCGGGCCATCGCCATGGTGGCCGACCAGACGCCCGCCAGCGGAACAGCCCGCTACTGGGTAGATTTCTTGCACCAGAAAACGGGCTTCTACCGGGCCGTGGAGCAGTTGCCCAAGGCGGTGAACTACCCGGTGTTCTTTGTGCGCATGAAACGCCTGCGGCGGGGGTACTACGAAGCGGGCTTCGTTCCCTTGGGCGAGCCGCCTTATGATAAAGATTCGCTAACGATACTGCCCCGCTACGCGGAGGAGGCGCAGCGGATGATCGAGCAGCAACCCGCCAACTGGCTGTGGTCGCACCGGCGGTGGAAGCATCCTTATCCAAATACGGCCAACCAAGAATGAACATCCTGTTTACTACCTACCAGGGCGGACTCGCCGGTTCTACCTACTCTATTTCTTACCTGGCCAAAGGATTAGCGGCGAAGGGGCATAAGGTGGTGGTGGCGGGCAAAGCTGGTTCCCTGCTGTTTAAGCTGCTGGAAGACACCCCGGTGGAGTGCATCGATCTTCCGTTTCGTTCGAAGGTCGACTGGACTACGGTGCGCGCTCTGCGTCAGATTATCGTCGCCCACAAAATTTATCTGGTGAACGCTCAATCGTCCGTGGACCGTTACCTGACAATCTTTGCCCGTTGGTTTTACCGCCTAGACACCAAGCTGGTTCATACCCGTCGGCAGCGCTCCTTAAGCATAGGGGGGTGGTTGCAGAACAACTTCTACGTGAAAGGCACCGATAAGATTGTAGTAATTAGCGATGCGTTGAAGGAGCAATTTATCCAGCGGGGATATCCGGCCAAGCACTTGCACGTTATCTACAACGGTACCCCCCCTGAGCAGTATGAAGTAGATGGGTCAGTCACCGAGAAACTACGCGTTCGACTAGGCATACTACCTACTGATCAGGTAGTGGGCTGTGTGGCCCGCATGAAGCGACAGGATCAACTTGTTGCTGCACTTCCTCACGTGGATCCAACCGTCAAGGTGCTTTTTATCGGCATTGAACCAGGCAGTTTGAATCACTTGGTAGAACGTTATGATGTTAAAAATCAAATCATCTACGCCGGTGATCTTAGCCGGACTGAAACCTTAGCGTCCTATAGGCTTATGGATGTCAACGTGCTGCCGTCAGATATGGACGGCTTCGGGCTGGTACTGGTAGAAGCAATGGCGATGGGGACCCCCGTGATTGGCACCAACTTCGGAGGAATAAAAGATGTTATTGAAGACGGCGTGAGCGGGTTGCTTTACGAAAACGGGGATTCACTGCAACTGGCCGAAGCAGTAACGCGCGTTCTACAGGATGCGCAGCTGCGAGACCGGCTTATTACGAATGGCCAGCGGAGAGCACTAGAAGATTTTGCTATCCAAAAGACAATAGACAACTACGAAGCGTTTTTTCAGAAGCTAATCAACGGATAAGGTTATTCTACCACCAGCACCCAGGCCTTTTGCAGCTTGGGATTGCCGCGGGCGCGGTACAGACGGCGCTTCACTTCTTCCATATCATCTGCTTCAAACAGCGATACGTAGAAGTAGCCCTTGCTGGTGTTGTAGCCTACCTGGGTGCGGTAGCCCTGCTGGGCCAGCTCGCGGGCCAGTCGCTCGGCGTAGGCGCGCTGCGAAAAGGTGCCCGCGATCAGATAAATTCCCCCGGGCATCTCCAGTGGGTGGCTACTCTTCACCCGCTTCACCGTGGTGACTGCCCGTTCTGCCGACTCGTCGAACGAAGGCGGCGGAGCGGCCTGCGATTCATCCTCGATGCCCTGCCAGGGGTCCACGGTTCCTTCTCCCTCAAAGGTGTTGTTTAAGTCCTGGTCGTACAACTCTTTAGGAGGCGCCGGTGATGGGTCTATTTTATTCGCTTTAGGCTTGGGAGCCGTTTTTAGCGTTTGTTCAGCGGGCGCAGGCTGCTTCAAAACGTCTTGGATCGAGGGCATCAGAATGATCCCTTCTTCTACCTCCTTGAACGAATCATCGTCAAACGATTCCGGCTGGTTCTTCTCCGACTTCGATCGCTCCGCCGGTAGCTTTTTACGGTCCGGTATAGCCGCTTCTTCTTTCTGACGTCGCTTTTCGCGGCGGCGACGGCGACGGCTATCCTTCTTGAGGGCGGCCTCCGGAATGGCATCGTCGCTGGTTTGGGTAGTGAGGCGGGGCTGGCGCTTCATCATTACCTTCTTCTTGCCGATCATAAAGCTCAGCTGCACCTCGTGGGTGCCACTGGCGTAGCTCGCCAGCTCGCTGCCGCCTAACCCAAAGTGGTAGCCAAACCGAAAGTTCTTCATCTTAAACCCCGCCAGCCCCCCGTAGCCAAGCTGCTGCTGGTAATTGCCGCCCACCCAGAAAGCGTCCTGGAAGGTAACCAGTGCTACCGCCTCCAGTTGCGAAGCGGACTCCTGCGCGTAGTGATAAAGCACCGTGGGCACGAGCGTAACGTTCGATTCTGCCCCCAGGTCGAAGCGATAGTTTGCCGAGACGATGGCCCGGGTGAACTGGTCAAGCGCGACCCCGCCGGTACCGTCGGGTTCATTCTGAGCGGTGGTAAACAGGTGGGGGAGGGCGATTCCTACGTTAAGGCGCTCGTAGTGATAGTGCACCCCGAAGCGGCCGTCGAGGGCGGTGCCGTTCTGCGAGGCCCGGGCCACGGCGGGGTCGCCTGCGGTAGGGCTCTCGAAGACGCTGTACTGGTGCAGCCGGATTCCTGCTGAAAAGCCTGCTTTCAGGTAATGTTCTGCCTCAGCCGATAGCGGCACCATGTAGGCGGCCGACGCCTTAAAGGCCGAGTGGCGCAGCACCCCGAGCCGGTCGTGCACCAGGTTGGCGCCCACCGACAGCGGATTGTTGTTGCCTACCGGGGTGTGGAAACTCAGGTGCGTACTTACCGGGGCGCCTTCTACCCCGAACCACTGCTGGCGGTGGGTAAGGTAAAAAACGGCACTCTGGTCGTACCCGGCGAAGGCCGGATTGTAAATGTAGGGATTGAGCACATGGTGGGTGAAGAACGGCAAGCGCTGAGCCCAACCACTACTGGTGGCGGTGCAGGCAATCAGCACGCACAAAAGATACTTCTTCATCGATGGGTACTCCGGGCTTGTGGTTACCGGCAAAGCTAAAAAACAATGCCAGCTTAAATCGCTAAGAATTAGAGCGACCTTACGGGTGCAAGGGTTTGCGGGGGAAACGTATTTATTGCGTAGTTTCGCCGCATGGAAAATACTGCGCTCTTTACCAACGACGCCGTGGTACTGGGCATCTTGTTCGTAATCCTGGCGCTGGTGTTCCAAACCTCAACCAGCGAGCGCCCCTTCTGGAAGAAGTTCTACACCGTAGTACCATCGGTGCTGCTATGCTACTTTGTGCCGGGGCTGCTCAATTCTTTTAACATCATCTCCGGAGAAGAGTCTAACCTCTACTTCGTATCCTCGCGTTACCTGCTGCCCGCCAGTCTAATTCTGTTTACATTAGGTATCGACCTGCAGGCCATCGCCCAACTGGGCCGCAAGGCAGTGATTATGTTTTTCGCCGGTACCGTGGGGATTATCCTGGGAGGGCCGCTGGCGATTTTGGTGGTCTCGGTTTTCTCGCCCGAAACGGTGGGCGGGGTGGGCCCCGATGCGGTGTGGCGGGGCATGACGACCATCGCCGGTAGTTGGATCGGGGGCGGGGCCAACCAAACCGCTATGAAGGAGGTGTTCGGGGTAGGAGACAAAATTTTTCCGGCGGTGCTGGCGGTGGATATTATTGTGGCCAATGTATGGCTGGGAGTGCTGCTGTACGGTAGCGGTCGCGCCGAACGGATCGATCGCTTTTTCCGGGCTGATAGCTCCGCCATCACGGTCGTACGCAAACAGATCGAGGAGTATTCGGCTAACGTGGGTAGAAACCCCAGCACCGCCGACCTAATGCTCATCTTGGCCATCGCCTTCGGACTCACCGGACTGTCGCACTACGCTTCGGACTGGATTGCGCCTTTTTTGGCCAGTAACTACCCGGTGCTGGAGCAGTTTAGTCTGACCTCGGGCTTCTTCTGGATCGTGGTGATCGCCACGGCGGGCGGACTGGCGCTATCGTTCACTAAGTACCGGGAGCTGGAGGGGGCGGGGGCTTCCAAGGTGGCTACCGTATTTTTGTACGTGCTCATCGCCAGCATCGGTATGGAGATGGACATTACGGCGGTGGCGAAGAGTCCGGGGCTGTTTGTGGTCGGCTTAATCTGGATTTCGTTTCATATCCTGGTGATGTTCGTGGTGGCCAAGATCATCCGAGCGCCGTTCTTCTTCATCGCGGTGGGCAGTCAGGCCAACGTGGGCGGAGCCGCCTCCGCGCCGGTGGTGGCCTCGGCCTTTAGTCCGTCGCTGGCCCCGGTGGGGGTGCTGTTGGCGGTGCTGGGCTACTTTGTAGGTACCTACGGGGCGTACCTGTGCGGATTGTTGATGCAGGCGGTAGCGCCGTAGTGCCGCATTGTAGTGAAACGCCTTGAGATGAGACGTGTCGCAATGAGACGCCTTGAAAGGCGTCTTTACGGGTATTATTGATGGTAAGTTAGTGTATACTTTTCAGTTTTTTTTGTTGTGTTTGAGTTCGTTTCTGTTCTTTACGAGCTTCAACATGATCATTCCGGAGCTGCCCGCCTACCTCGACCGCCTGGGCGGGGGACAGTATAAGGGGCTCATTATCGCGCTGTTTACCCTCACCGCCGGACTGTCGCGGCCCTTCAGTGGCAAGCTTACCGACACGGTGGGTAGGGTTCCGGTGATGATCTTCGGGGCGGTGGTCTGCTGCGTGTGCGGATTTATCTACCCGCTGGCTACCAGCGTTACTGCCTTCCTGGCGCTGCGTTTTTTTCACGGTTTGTCTACCGGCTTCAAACCCACCGGTACCTCGGCCTACGTGGCCGACCTGGTGCCCAACCACCGTCGGGGCGAGGCGATGGGCATCTTAGGACTCAGCGGTAGCCTGGGCATTGCCGCCGGGCCCGCCATCGGTAGCGCTATCGCTAATGCGTACTCGTTCGACACGATGTTCTACGCCTCATCGGCCGCGGCCGTGCTGTCGGTACTCGTTTTGGTGGGGATGAAAGAGACGCTGGTGGAGCGGCAGCCGTTTTCACTGGCGCTGTTTCGGTTATCGCCCCGCGAGATTCTGGAACCCCGGGTGGTGGCCCCCTGCGTGGTGGTGGTCCTTACTACCTTTTCTTTTGGGATAGTACTTACCCTCACGCCCGACCTCAGCGATAGCCTGGGCATTGCCAACCGCGGACTGTACTTCCTGTACTTTACCGGGGCTTCGGTGGCGGTGCGGGTGCTAGCGGGCAAAGCATCGGACCGCTACGGCAGGATCGCCGTGCTCCGGGTGGCTACGCTTACGTTGATGGTGGGCATGCTGCTGACCGGTTGGGCCACCACCGTGCCGATGTTTATTGCCGGGGGCGTGGTGTTCGGGTTGGGGGCGGGCATGAACACCCCAACCGTTTTTGCCTGGACGATCGATTTGAGTCGCGACCGCTACCGGGGGCGGGCCATGGCCACCATGTACATTGCCCTGGAGTTTGGCATTGGGATGGGAGCGCTGCTGTCGGGATGGATCTACGGTAACGACGATACCCGCTTCGGCTACGCCTACGGACTAGGGGCGCTACTGGTCCTGGTGGGCTGGTTGTACCTGCTGATCGGTGCCAAACGCATGACGCCCCCGGTAGAAGTGGGATAGGTCAGGATGATGGATCGCTCCGACTAAGGGCACGGATAATCGATTAGCGTTGCCGCATCTCGTAGTTCTTTACATTTCGAAATTCACTATTACTTGTTCGGCGTTCGATATTGTCTGGATGCTAGCTTTCCTTCTCTTCTATGAAACCAGTTGTTGCACCAATTTTATTATTTTTGGTACCACACACTTCTATTCGCTAATGCCCACATCACAGTCTTCCTACCGCCGTTATTGCAAAGCGCTCACCCTTACCGACAACCCGCAGTTGATTGCCGACTACGAAGAGGCGCACCATCCGGATCATTTCTGGCCCGAGATCACGCAGGGGATGCGGGAGGTCGGCATCATCGATATGGAAATTTACCGCTACGGCACCGTACTGTTTATGATCATGGACACGCTGCCCGACTTCGACCACGACCGCGCGATGGAGGCGCTCGCCACCAAACCCCGGCAGTCGGAGTGGGAAGCCTACGTGGCCCGGTTTCAGCGGACCGATGCCAACGCTTCTGCTAAGGACAAATGGCAGTTGCTGGAACGGATTTACAAAATGGACTAACGAAAACGCTTACCGGGGACGTTCGGCAGACTCCGAATTGCCCGGGGGCGACAAGCGTTGTACGCGCCAGTTGAACACCTCCGATACGTACACGTTCTTGGCATCATCCACGCAGATGCCGTGGGCGATGTAAAACTGCCCCGGGGCGCGGCCGGGACCGCCGAACCGCCCTAGTTCTTTTCCGGTGAGGTCAGCCTTCACCACCTGCTCGGCGGTGCCGTCGGTGATGTACAGCTCCCGGTCGTCGTACAGAGCTAATCCCGAGGGCACGCCCAGGTGCGTCCAGGACTCCAAGAACTTACCATCCTGATCGAAAAGCTGAATGCGTTTGTTATAGCGGTCGGCCACCAGCACCCGGCCCTGCGGGTCGATGAGCACGTTGTGCGGATTGTCGAACTCGCCCTCGGCGCTGCCCTTTTCGCCCCAGGTCGTGATCAGGTTGCCGTAGGGATCGAGCTTTACGATGCGGGAGTTGCCGTAGCCGTCGGCCACGTAGATATTACCGTCGGCGTCGAAGCCCACGTCGGCCGGTTTATCGAACAGGATCATTTGCTTGGCTTCGTCCCAGGTGCCCGGCGTATCGCGGCGGCCCAGCACCAGCACGATGCGGCCTTCGGGATTAAACTTAAGCACCAGGTGCGAACCCACGTCGGTGGTCCAAATATTACCCTGCCGGTCTACCCGCAACCCGTGGGCGCTCGAAAACATGCCTGCTCCGATCTCGCGAACGAATTCTCCCTGGTTGTCAAACTCCAGCAGCGGACGGGCCCCCCGGTGAAATACTAGTAGGTTACCGTTGGGGCGAAGGGCTACTCCGGTAACCTCACCCAGGTTTTCGCCCTCGGGCAGTTGCAAGAAGTGAGGGTCGGCACTTAGCGCCAGGGTGTCGGTCTGCGCGGTTGCTCCGAACGATAGCAACGCAACGAATAAAGTGAGGTAGGTTTTCATAATGAATGGTGGAAAAGAATGGAATATCCGGCACTGAATTTTCGCTATCATTGGGCGTGGTTTGCCGATGAGTGAGCAAACGGGTTCGGGTTAAAATTGGGTGATACGATGAGCGTAAGTGTTAAGTTGATGCTGCCCCTGTCCTTTGTGACACTGGCACTTAGTCTTTTTCTGCTCGGTGTGCTAACCAATGTTTATCTCCAAGATGTAATAAAAATCCGTGATTTTGACGATAAAATCGAGAATTTACATCTGCTGAGCCACGAACTCTTTCTCACCGACCAAAACTTCTTCACCTTCGCAGCCGTATCGCCCGCCTTTTACCAGTCGGGAACAAGTGCTGAGCAACAACGGCACGACGCACTACTCACTCAAATTACCGCGGAGCGCCGTGAGATTGCCGATCTGGTGCAGCGTACCCCGCTGGCCCGGCAGCAGCAGACCGTTGACAGCCTGTTCGCAAAGTACAAAACTAGTCTAGACCAAGCCTTTCAGGTCATTCGTACCCGGGGGTTCAAAGACTACGGACTAGAGGGAAGCATGCGTTACCACGCGCACTGGTTGGAAGACAGTAGCGATAATAAAGCCAGTATCCTTATGCTTCGGCGGCACGAGAAAGACTACTTTTTGCGGAACGATCTAGCGTACGTAGATTTGTTTAATCAGCGCTGCGCGCAGCTTGCCCAAAGCTACGAACCAGACCGCACAGCGCGCTACCATCTGGAGCAGTATCAGGCCGCGTTTAACCAAATCGTAGATCTAGAACGCGAAATCGGTTCATCTTCTCAGAAAGGCTTGCAGGTCCTTATTCTAACCCTGGCCGACCAGATCAATAGCGAACTGACCTTACTTTCGACGGCTTCACACCAGGAAGTGGCGGCGATGATGCAAACAAACAAGCGAAGGTTTTTCTGGCTGATCGGCGCTTCGTTGGCGGTAGTTTTTGGGATTGGGTACTTCATCTGCGGCCAGCTAGTTACCCCCCTGAGTCGCCTCACCCAAACCATCGACCAGCACATTACCAACGACTACCGCCGTTACTCACCGGCAGCGCTGAACAGTTCGGTAAAAGAGATAAAAACCCTCGGCAACTCGTTTGATGCCCTGATGGGGCAATTGCAGACGCTGCTGGAGGAAGCTGAAGCAACGAACAGCACACTGGAAGACCGGAATCAAGCCCTGGCCAAAACGAATCGGGAGCTAGACCTGCTGGTATACAGCGCTTCGCACGACCTGCGGGCCCCGCTTACCTCACTAGAAGGATTGATTACAATAAGTCGCCACGAAGATGACCCCGCCGAGCGCGACCACTACCACGAACTGATGCTGGGCCGCATTAAGCACCTCGACGGTTTTATCCAGGATATCGTGGACTACGCGCGCAACAACCGGCAAGTGGTGAAACGTGAAGAAATAGCGCTAAACGCACTGGCGGTACAGGTCCTGCTTAACTACGAATTTTTAGAACAGTACGCTACCATTGATAAGCCCATTGAGATAGAACAACACGTACCGTTCTACTCATATCCTACCCGCTTAACGGTGATCATCAAAAATCTGTGCTCTAATGCCATTCGGTACTACGACCCTAACAAGGCTGAACCCTTTGTCAGGATATCAGGAACGGTTACCCCTGAAGCACTCCAGCTAACGGTAGCGGACAACGGTTTGGGCATTCCGGCAGACCAGCAGGATAAAATATTCGATATGTTCTACCGGGCCAGTGATCAGGCCCGAGGCTCCGGCCTGGGTTTGTTTATCGTTCGGGAAATGGTAAACCGCCTGCGCGGTGAGATTCTTGTCAATTCAGTAGCGGGTGAAGGAACGGTGTTTATCCTTAGGCTGCCTAATCTAGCGGGAGAAGCGTTAGACAGCGCCGTGCCGACAAGCAGACCGTTAGTAGCTCACTGACGCAACTCCATGGTGACCGATCTCTAAGCCTCAGCATAGTCTAGCTGTAGACTCAACCTAGTTGAGCCATCCTCGTTAGAGAACTTCCAAAAAAACGAACAAGAAAAGGGTTATCTTAAAAAAAACCTTACATTCGTTTTTCCAAGCGGCTACTTATACAACCCTTCTTGCTTTGCCCGTCTGCCCACTTCCGGTGGGTTGTTTCCTGTTTTTCTTACCCTATACCACCCTAACCCAATGAGACAAACTTTACTTACGATTGTACTCCTTCTAATCGTTGGAGTTACTTACGCCCAAGACCAGACCGTGAGCGGGACGGTGACTGCCGCCGATGATGGCTCGGCCCTGCCCGGGGTGAACGTGCTGGTGCAGGGCACTACCATTGGTACCATCACCGATGTGGAAGGTGCCTACCGCCTCACTGTTCCTGAGGATGCTACTACACTTACGTTCTCCTTCGTAGGCTACGAGGGGCAAACGGTGGATATTGATGGGCGCTCGCAAATCAACCTGCAGCTCGATTCGGATATCAATCAGCTAGAAGACGTGGTGGTGACCGCCCTGGGCATTACCAAGGAGAAGCGGACGCTGACTTACAGCACCCAGGATGTAGAGAGCCAGGGGTTGGAAGAAGCCCGTACGCTCAACATCACCGAAGGACTGAGTGGCAAGGTGGCCGGGATCGCCATTACTACCACGGGTGCCGGGGTGGGCGCGCCCACCAAGGTGGTGCTGCGTGGCAACCGCTCGCTGCAACCCAACGGCAGTCAGCCGCTCTACGTGGTAGACGGTATCCCGATGGGTGGTGATATCTCTAACATCTCGCCCAGCGACATTGCCGATATTTCTATCCTAAAGGGCGGTAACGCGGCGGCTCTGTACGGCAGCCGGGCCAACAACGGAGCCATTGTGATTACCACCAAGTCGGGCGCCGACACTCCCGAGGGCATAAGTGCCGACCTGCGGTTTAACTACCAGGCCAACACCCCCATTTTGCTCACCGAGTACCAGAACGAATACGGGCAGGGCTCGGCGGGTCGGTATGCCGAGGGGTCAACCACCTCCTGGGGGCCGCGCATGACGGGGCAGACTGTGCCCCACTGGTCGAACGATCCGGAGTACCTTGAGTCGCTCGGCGGTACTTACACACTAGCCCCCCAGTCTAATAACGTACGCGATTTCTTTCAGGTCGGCCACACCATTGCTACCAGCCTGGGAGTATCCGTCAACCGTGACAATACCAGGGCCCACTTCAACTACACCAACAGCAACGGGCGCGGCATCATTCCGGGCAATGACCTGAATAGTCACTACCTGAATCTTCGCTTCAGCACCGACCTTATCCCGGATAAGTTAGTGATTGATGCCAAGGCGAACTACATCCGCGACGACTTCTCGAATGTGCTGGCGGCAGGTGAAGGTTTTGATAACCCCTTGCGCTACGCTTACGTGTTGCCCCGCAACATCCGCACCCAGGATATGGAGCGCTACGAGTTTGTGAACGCCGCCGGACAGACGCGGCAGCACTTTTATAACCCCAACGACAACGGAACGGGCAACCCCTACTGGACAATCAATAATGTATTACGCCCCCGCATTCGGGAGCGGGTGCTCGGGTTGGTTTCTTTAAAGTACCAGATCACCGACGACCTGTATATTCTAGGACGTACCGGGATTGACAAACGCAATACCCAAGAAGAGTTCATACGCTTTGTTGACACCTACACGGTAGCGCCCGGCGGATCGTACGAGAAATCGTACAGTGCTGACCTAGAGTGGAACTCCGATGTGCTGCTTAACTTTGACAAAGACCTTTCCACCAATTTCTCGCTTAACCTGAGTGCAGGGGCCAACCTGCGGCAGGCTAGCTTTGATCAACTAGGCGGAAACGGGTTGAATTTTAGCGTAGAAAACTTATTCGCGCTGGGCAACACCCTAGAACCCCGGCCCACCGAAGAATTTGCGCAAAGAGAGCAACAGTCGGTGTACGCCTTTGGGGAAGTTGGATTTAAAAACGCCATCTTCCTGAGCGGTTCAGTTCGCAACGACTGGAGTTCTACCCTGCCCGAAGAAAACCGCTCGTACTTCTACCCCTCGGTCGGACTCACCGCCGTGGTGAGCGATCTGGTGAACTTCCCCTCCGCAATCAGCTTTTTTAAGCTACGCGGCTCTTACGCGGAAGTGGGCAACGATACCGGCCCCTATCGTCTATCCCAGCAGGCCAATGTGATTGCCGGGGCTATCTTTTTGGACGGTACGCTGCCCCTGGCCAGCCTGCTGCCCGAGCGAACCACTACGTGGGAAGCCGGACTGGACGCGCGTCTGTTTGATGATAACGTGCGGTTGGATTTCACCTACTACCAGTCCAACACTTTCGATCAGCTGTTCGCCGCCAACGCGCCCCGCGCTTCCGGAATCACGCGTATCTTCCTCAACGGAGCGAATATTCAGAACACCGGTGTAGAAATCGTACTGGGAGTTACTCCGGTGTCTACCCCGAATTTCTCGTGGGACCTTAACGCCAACTTTGCCCGCAACGTTAGCGAGGTGCTGGAGATATCCGGTAGCGACAGCGTACTCATCCAAGGTGGCGGGTTTCTGGAGGAGTACCGCATTGAAGCCGGTCAACCCTTTGGCAACCAGTATTCGCGTGGATTCCAGCGTGATGGCGCGGGCAACGTGCTGGTGGATGTCGATGGGCTGCCGCTGGTGACTCCTGGCAAGTCCGTGCAGATTGCCAACTTCCAACCCGATTGGTTGATGGGTATCAGCAACACGTTCAATTACAAGGGCATTTCGTTGCGGGCGTTGATTGACTTTCGGCAGGGCGGACAGGTGGCGGTGTTCACCGAAGCCATCATGGCGGATGCCGGTCTGATTGACTATACCGCGCAGGGCCGCGACGGCACCCTGGTGTTTGGACAAAATGTTTTTGCCAACGAAAACGCGGTGCTGGTCGACGAAGACGGAAACCCCACGACTACCCCCAACAACATTGAAGTTGATGCGGAACGCTTCTGGGGACGCATCGGAGGACGAAACGCTCCTGCCGGTGAGGCCTTCGTACGCGATGCGTCTAATATCCGGCTGCGCGAACTGGCGCTGGGCTACGCCCTTCCGGAAGGAATCACCTCCCGTTTGCCGTTCCGTACCGCCAGCGTGTCGTTGGTGGGCCGAAACTTGTTTTTCTTTAGCAACAAAACCAAGTACTTCGATCCGGAAGCCGTGCAATCGGTCGACAACAGCGCCGAAGGTCTGAACTCCTTCGCCCCGCCCACCACGCGCAGCTTCGGAGTATCCCTTAATTTTGGTTTTTAAATCACAGTAACTATCCTTCTGTTATGAAACGTAGCATCTTATACACCTCAATCGTTGCCTTCGCGCTGCTGATCAGTGGCTGCACCGACGACTTTACTGAACTTAATACCGACCCTAAAAACCTGACGGTTGATAACCTGGGGCAGAGCGAATATGGCGGAGTGGTAAGGGCGGCCATGTACAGCCCGGTGTTTCTGCCCAACAGCGCCCGCGGGCCCTTTCAGCTCACGCAGTCGCTGTTTGCCGACGTGTACGCCAACTACTTCGCCACCACGGCTCCCAACTTCGATTCGGACAAGTTTATCCTGGTGGGCGGTTGGCTCAACGGGGCTTTCAACTACTTCTACGGCACGGCCGCGCCGCAGATTAAGTACGCCGAAGACTACGCGGCCGAAAACGATTTCGCCCTAGAGAACGCCATGATGAAGGTGTGGCGGGTGTGGTCGTACCACCAAGTGACCGACTACTGGGGTCCGATTCCCTATTCGGAATTTGGTAACCGGGAAAATTCGGTGGCCTACGATTCGCAGGAAGATATCTACCGCGACTTCTTTGCTACGCTAGACGAGGCCATCCCCGTGCTGCAGAGTAACGCCGGTGAAACTTCTTTTCTGGGGTCCAACGACTTGCTCTACGGTGGTAACGTTGACCAGTGGATTCGCTTCGCCAACACACTCAAGTTGCGCTTGGCCATGCGGGTGAAGTACGCCGAGCCGGGTCTGAGCCAATCCGAAGCCGAAGAGGCCGTGGCGGGCGGAGTGCTGGAGTCGAACGACGATATCGCGGAGGTCGAAACCAATGCTGACTACGCCAACCGTTACAATACCATCACGCAGTGGGGCGAGTTTCGCATGAGTGCCGACATGGAAAGCATCCTGAAGGGCTACCAAGACCCTCGGGTGGCCAGTTACGTAGCCCCGGCGGCTAATCCCGACCCCACCGACGATCCGGCCGGAGTGGACTTTCCCTACGAAGGCATGCGCAACGGGCAGTCGAAGATTGATAAGCAGGCTATCAAGTTCAATGACATTGCTTCCGACATGGCCGCTCCTTTCAAAGAAAACGGAGTTGCTGGTCCCAACTGGGTGGTGATGACGGCGGCGGAGTCATACTTTCTACGCGCTGAGGGTGCTTTGGAAGGCTACAACATGGGCGGCGGCACGGCTCAGAGCTTCTACGAGCAGGGCATTGCCACCTCGCACCAACAGCACGGCTACGACGGCACTACCCTGAGCGGAGCGAATTACGTGACGAGCCTCAACACCCCGGCTTCTTTCAATGATATTGCTCCCGCCCCTTCGGATGTGCCGGTGGCCTACGATGCAGCCGGGAGCGCCGAGCGCCAGCTGGAGCAAATCATTACCCAGAAGTGGATCGCGCTGTACCCCGATTCGCGCGAAGCCTGGGCCGAGAAGCGTCGCACCGGCTACCCTACGTTCTACAACCGGCTTAATAGCGACAACGCGAAGATATCGGTAGACCAGGTGCCCCGCCGCGTAACCTTCACGGCCGACGAATTCACGACCAACGGCAGTGCGGTGCAAGAAGCCATCGACAACAAGCTGGGCGGCCCCGATGACGGTACGACCAGACTGTGGTGGGACAAAAAATGATCGGGATGAGTCGGATCAGTGAGGATAGGCAGGATGCTTTTCTGTACTGATGAATCTCATCTGGCGCCGGGCGTCCCGCCCGGAGACTAAAATAAGTAGGTTCTCTGAACCCAATGAGTGACTATTTATATTGACGATAGCCGCGGGTAGCACTACCCGCGGCTGTTGTATTCTAGCGAATGATTAAACTATTGGGACCTACGGTACGGAAACTGAAATTAGAATACTTGCTCATCCTGGCACTGGGAGCCTGTCAGTCTCCAGCGGAGGAAGATACCCTCTTCACGTCTTTGCCCCCGGCGCTGACCGGTATTGAGTTCAGAAACACCCTGCGCGAGACCGAAGATTTCAACGTGATGAAGTACGGCTACTTCTACAACGGAGGCGGAGTGGCCATCGGCGACGTGGACAACGACGGGTGGCCCGATATTTACTTCACCGGCAACCTGGTAGCCAGTCGGCTCTATCTAAACCAAGGTGACTGGACCTTTGAAGAAGTAGCCGAAGAAGCCGGAGTAGCGGCGGCCGGACTGTGGAACACCGGCGTGACCATGGCCGACGTGAATGGTGACGGCTTGTTGGACATCTACGTCTGCCGCTCGGCGGCTGCTGACCCCAGCCGACGGAAAAATTTGCTGTTCATCAACGAAACAACCGACGCAGGGCCGGTGACCTTCACCGAACAAGCCACCGCCTACGGACTAGCCGACCCCGGCTATTCTACCCAAGCCGCCTTCTTCGACTACGACCGCGACGGAGACCTGGACATGTACTTGCTCAACCACTCTACGCAAGAGTACGCTGGGTTTAACAAGCTCACCGCCAGTCACAAGCAGCGCCGCAACCCCATGCTGGGCGATAAGCTGTTTCGCAACGATTTGTCCCCCCCGGGGGCCGCCGTGGATTCGGGGGGGCAGGGGGTGGGATTCACGGATATCTCATCAGAAGCCGGAATCATCCAGAACGTGCTGGGTTTCGGACTGGGGGTAGCCGTTACCGACGTGAACGCCGATGGCTGGTATGATATCTACGTGACCAACGACTACAACGAAGAGGACTATCTGTACGTCAACCGGCAAGACGGCACGTTTAAAGAATCGTTGCGCAGCAGCATGGGACATACCTCGCTGTTTTCGATGGGGTGCGATGCGGCCGACGTCAACAATGATGCGCTGCCCGATATTATTACGCTCGATATGCTTCCGGCCAGCAGTAGCCGCCTAAAATCGTCGCTCGGTCCTGAGAACCACGATAAGTACCAGGAGTTGCTGCGTCAGGGGTTTCATCCCCAAACCATGCGCAATATGCTACAGATCAACAACGGCAGTGGCCCGAACGGCTCTCCCAGCTTTAGCGAGGTGGGCCAACTGGCCGGAGTGGGCAGCACCGACTGGAGCTGGGCGGCCCTGCTAGCTGACTACGACAACGATGGCCACAAAGACTTATTCGTGACCAACGGTTACCTGCGCAACTACCTCGATATGGACTTTATGAACTACGTGGTGGGGCAAAAACTGCGGGAAGACCGGGGTGAGGAACAGCTGGAACTCATGAAGTTGATGGAAGCCATGCCCGCCATTGAGGTCGCTAATTACGCGTTCCAAAATCTGGGCGGACTTTCGTTTCAGAACCAAACCCAGGCCTGGGGACTGGGCGGCAACATTTTGTCGAACGGTGCGGCCTACGGCGACCTGGACAACGACGGTGATCTGGACTTGGTAGTGAACAACGTAAACGACTTCGCCGCCGTGTACCGTAATAATAGCGAGAAACATTCCGGCAATCGCTACCTAACCGTACAGTGCCAAGGAAGCGGGAAAAACACTTTCGGACTGGGGGCCAAGGTTTGGCTCTACGCCGGGGGGCAAACTTACTTTCAGGAGCTGATGCCGACGCGCGGCTTTCAGTCAGCGGTGAACCCGGAGCTGCTGTTCGGGGTGGGAGTAGTGGAGCAACTGGATAGCCTGGAGGTGCAGTGGCCTACGGGCGAAACCCAGGTGCTACCCCGCGTGGCGACTAACCAGACGATCAGACTGAAACAATCCGAAGCCAGAAAAATGGAGACCGCGCTGCCTCGGACTGCCCCGTGGCTTGTGCCATCGGAAGATGTGATTAGCTACCGCCACCGCGAGAACGACTTTCAGGACTTTAAGCGCGACAAGTTGCTCGCGCAGGGCATCTCTACCGCCGGTCCTAAATTGGCGGTGGGCGACGTGAACGGCGACGGCTACGATGACCTGTACCTGGGAGGGGCGAAGGGTTTTGCCGGTCAACTTTTCGCGCAGCGAGCGGACGGCACCTTTGCGCAGTTACGTACTCCGGTTTTGGCGCGGGACAGTGCTGCCGAGGATACCGACGCCCTATTCTTTGATGCCGATCGCGACGGAGACCTGGATTTGTACGTGGTAAGTGGCGGGAGTGATTTTGCCGAACTAGATTGGGCGCTGCAGGATCGCCTGTACCGGAACGACGGAGCTGGCAACTACGTGCGGGATACAGCCGCGTTGCCCGCGATGCTAAGCAGTGGCTCGTCCGTAGCCGCCGCCGACGTGGATCAGGACGGTGATACGGACCTGTTTGTGGGGGGTAGGTTAATTCCCGGTCGGTACCCACAGGCACCACGGAGCTACCTGCTGCGCAACGACGGTACAGGCCGCTTTCGGGATGCCACGGCCGACCTAAACCCCTCCCTGTTAGCTCCGGGCATGGTTACCAACGCGGTCTGGACCGATCTGGATCAGGACGGTTGGCCCGACCTGGTGATGGTAGGGGAGTGGATGCCCATCCGGGTCTTTATGAACCGTGAAGGGCAGTTAGAAGAAGTTAAATTCGAGGAACTAGGCCAAACCTCCGGCTGGTGGAATACCGTGGAGGCGCACGATGTGAATAATGACGGGTATCCTGACCTGGTGGCGGGCAACCAGGGGGGCAACAACCAGTTTAGGGCTAGCCCGCAAACCCCCGTGCGGTTGTACTTCGCCGACTTCGATCAGAACGGTGCTATCGATCCGCTGCTCACCTACTACATCGACGGTGAAGAGCAGGTAGCCTTCAGCCGTGACGAACTGATTGGGCAAATGGTGTCGCTGCGCAAGAAGTTTCCGAGCTACGCGGACTACTCCCGGGCAAAACTGTCGGACGTGCTTAGCGAAGAGCAACGGGAGCGGGCCGACACCCTCATGGCTACCTGCTTCGAGACGGTCTGGGTGCGCAACGAGAAGGGGAAAGATTTTAGTGTGCAACCCCTGCCCGTTGAAGCTCAGTTTGCTCCGGTATACGCTATCCTCCCTACCGAGATCAACGGCGACTCATTGCCTGATCTGCTGCTCGGGGGAAACCTCACCAACACCCGGGTGAGCACCGGCCGCTACGACGCCAGCTACGGTACGGTGCTTATTAATCAAGGTAGTGACTTTGCCTACGCACCGCCCCGCCAAACCTGTGTACAAATCACCGGCGACGTGCGCGATATTGCCTACGTTGAAGATCGGTGGCTGTTCGCGCGCAATAACGATAGCGTAGCGGTTCTTCGCCGCTCAGAGCCACCGGCGGTTAGTGATCGTTTTTTGTATCCCTGACTTATGCTCAACTTACTCCTAACTTCCCTGCTACTGATGTCTATTTCATCCTTTGCTTTTCAGAGCGATACCCTGCGCGTACCTTACACTGCTGACTTTGACGTGAACGGGCGGGGGGATCATTCTGACTGGGATAAGACCAACTGGGTGGTGCTCCCCCTGCGCCACGGACCGGGCCCGGATGCAGAGACCCGCGCGAAAGTAATGTACTCAACAACCGGGGTTTACTTTTTGATGGAGTGTGCCGACGAAATGCTCACCGCTACCCTCACCGAAGACTTTGCGGATCTCTACAAGGAAGACGTGGTAGAAGTGTTTTTGTGGACGGACGAAGCCCAGCCGCTGTACTTCGAGTACGAGCTCTCGCCGCTTGACTATGAACTACCCATTCTGGTTCCTAATCGCGACGGCACATTCTTTGGCTGGCGTCCCTGGCACTACGAAGGTGATCGGCGCACCCGGCACGCCACTTCAGTGCGGGGAGGTGAAAAAAAGAGTGGGGCTAAAATTGACGGATGGACGGCCGAGTTTTTCATTCCTTATGCGTTGCTAAAGCCCCTAGGCAACGTGCCGCCCCAACCCGGAACGCGCTGGCGTGCTAACATTTATCGTATCGACTACGATCTGGATGAACCTCGCTACTGGCAGTGGCAACCCACTTCGGGCAGCTTCCATGAGTACGAGCGGTTCGGTACTTTTTTCTTTGAATGAATGACGTTACCGTTTTCCAAAAACACCACCATGAAATACCTCTGCCTACTCACCTGCTTGGCCCTGGTTGCCTGTCAATCTTCACCAAATTCGGTGCTTGATGTAACCTTCGAGAACGACCGCCTTCCCAGGGGGTGGAAACTCGTACCAGCGGAAAGCAACACTTCTACCAACGCTTCACCACCGATCCTATCGCCGCGCCAGGACGCCATGCCCGTACAAAACGGCCGCTTGGAAAGTCCCGCCTTCGCGGTGGAACCCTTTCAGTACTACCGCGTAGCGATGCAGGGGCAAGCGCAGGAGAAAACCCTGGTGGCGATGACCTTTTACGACCGAAACGACTCGGTGTTGCTGGCCGATTTCTATTCCAGCATCGATCCTAGTGCGACCCTCCAGCAGCAGGTGTTCTACGTGCAGGCCAAGGCCAACGCCGCCCGGGCTGAGTTCTGGTTCCAGCCTGGCGCCGGGCAAACCGCGTACCTGCGGCAGGTGCGCATTACGCCAGCTCAAAGCCCCGACGAGATATTGCGCTGGCAAGACAGCATCTACCGCAGCGTGCCGCCCCTGCGCTATCAACCCCCTGCCGAGCGCTGGCAGCACCTGCCCCGCACGATGCAGACGCTTCGCGAGGGCGGTACCCTGCGGGTGGTGATGCTGGGCAATTCTATCATCAACGACACCGGCAATTCGGGCTGGGAGCTGCCCGTTGAGCAGCACTATCCTGGTGCTGATCTTCAAGTCATTACTTCGGTGCGGGGAGGCACGGGTTGCACCTATTACCAGCACCACAACCGCGTGGATACTTTCGTGGTGCAGTATCAGCCCGATTTGTTGATGATCGGCGGCATTTCTAATAACAACGATACTGCGTCCATCCATAGCGTCATCCGGCAGGTACGAGAACGCATGAGCCCTGCTCCTGATATCATGGTACTGAGTGGTCCGCTGGGCCGAGACGGCGATCCCCGCACCAATTCTGATTTCACGGTAAACCCTGCGGGTAATGATTTTCGGGTGCAGTTAGCACGAATGTGCGCGGATGCTGAAGTAGAGTACTTCGATATGAAATCGGCCTGGGGCGCGTATTTGACGCAGAGCAACGCTTCCTACGATTACTACCTGCGCGATCCGGTGCATGCTAACTCCCGAGGACGCCAGGTGCTGGCCCGGATGTTGGCGGAGTACTTTGCCCCTCAATTAAAGCTAATAAGAGTGCCTGTAAAGCGGCACTAACGCGCTGATACCGCACGCTAGAGTCATCTAGGTATGTACAATGGCGCGCGTATGTAACGCGTTGCAAACGCGCGTTAGAATCATCTACATTTTCTCCACCAAGTCCCAGCGATTGCCGTACAGGTCTTCAAAGACGGCTACGGTGCCGTACTCCTCCTCACGGGGAGCTTCAAGAAACCGGACGCCCCGCTCGGTAAAGGCACGGTAATCGCGCCAGAAATCGTCGGTATACAGAAAGAGAAACACCCGTCCGCCGGTTTGGTTGCCACAACTCGCCTCCAGCTCTGGAGTGTCGGCTTTCGCCAGCAGCAAGTGCGTCTCGGTGGCCCCCGGCGGGGCCACCAGCACCCAGCGCTTGTCTGGTGATAACCGAGTATCCTCTATCAACCGAAAGCCGAGGGTCTGCGTGTAGTAAGCAATGGCCTCGTCGTAGTTTTTAACCAGAAGGCTAACGGCCCCGATGCGTTGGTTCACAGATTTTGTGCACTAAAGGTATCGCCCTGGTTGATGTCACCAGTCTCTAATCCTTTCTTGAACCAGCGCATGCGCTGGGCCGAGGTGCCGTGCGTGAAGGCGTCGGGCACCACGTAGCCCTGCGACTGCTTCTGCAGGCGGTCGTCGCCGATGGCATTGGCCGCCCGCATGGCCTCTTCAATGTCGCCCTGCTCCAGAATATTGTTCATCTTCTGAGCGTGGTGCGTCCACACTCCTGCCAGAAAGTCGGCCTGTAATTCTAAGCGCACTGATAGCTCGTTGTAGTCGGCCTGGCTGAGGCTGCGTCGTTGAGACTGCACTTTGCTAGTGATGCCCATCAGATTTTGAATATGATGGCCTACCTCATGCGCCACCACGTAGGCCATCGCAAAGTCACCTCCGGCGCCCAGTCGCTGACTCAGGGTCTGCTGAAAGCTCAGATCAATGTACACCTGCTGATCGCCGGGGCAGTAAAATGGGCCGGTGGCCGCGCTGGCACTACCGCAAGCCGACTGCACCGCGTCGGTAAAAAGCACCAGGGTGGGCTCTTGGTACTGCGCGCCCTGCTGCTGAAATATTTTGTTCCACACATCTTCGGTGTCGGCCAGCACTACCTTCACGAACTGGGCCTGCTGCTCCTCTTCGGCGCTAGGTGCCCGCGCGGTAGTAGAAGTATTCACGGCAGGGCCGTTGCCCCCGGTGACCAGGCGCAGCACATCGCCAATGTCGCCTCCCATCAGTAAAGTGATCACCACGAGCACGATGGTGCCGAGTCCGCCTCCTACGGCTACCCGTTTGCCCGTACTGCCCCGCCGGTCGTCGACGTTACCGCTTTGTCTTCTACCTTGCCAGCGCATAGTTATTATGAGTTAGGTTAGTTTTAAATTGGTTATTGAATTATGCTAAAAGCACAAGAGATACAACTGGCAACCGGGCCTATATGTTTGGTACGGAATCACCTTCGACTGAGAAGATATTGGAAGGAAGAGATTAACTGCGCAAATTCCGTTCTCCGTTCTCCGTTCTCCGTTCTCCGTTCTCCGTTCTCCGTTCTCCGTTCTCCGTTCTCCGTTCTCCGTTCTCCGTTCTCCGTTCTCCGTTCTCTGTTCTCTGTTCTCCGTTCTCCGTTCTACAGCTTCGGACAATTGCGACAGTACTTACCCTTCTTCTTGTACTTTTTGCAGCACTTCTTAAACTGACATTCGTTCCCGAACATCAAACTTCCTTTGTCGAACAAATCAGTAGGTTCTTCCGCCGCGGGAGAGTTATTTTCTAAGGTCATGTTCTTCAGCTAAGTTGGCTATTTTCACAAAAGAAAGAAGAAAAAAATTCCCGTTCATCGGGCGAATGCCATTATATTCGTCACTGAAATAACTTCGTACCTCCTATGATTGTGCTGGTTCTAAACGCCGGAAGCTCTTCTATTAAATATCAATTATTTAGCATGCCCGAGGCAAAAGTGCTGGCTCAGGGAGCTGTAGAACGTATTGGTGAGGCACAAGGTGAGATTAAGCATACCTCTTTTAGTAGTGCTACTCCCCGCACCTACGCGCGCGAGCAGGCAGTCCCCAATCACCAGCAGGGACTGCAACGGATCAGCACGCTGCTGCTAGATGACGAATACGGAGTGGTGGAGCACCCCGAAGAAGTGGCCCTGATCGGTCACCGGGTGGTGCACGGGGGCGAATACTTCGGTGAGGCTACGCTGATCGACGGAGAAGTTAAAGAGCGTATTGAAGCGCTTACCCCCTTGGCCCCTTTGCACAATCCGCCCAATCTGACGGGTATTGCTGAGGCGCAGCGGGTGTTTCCCCACGCGCAGCAGGTGGCGGTATTTGATACGGCCTTCCACCAAAGCCTGCCCGACTACGCTTTTCGCTATCCGGTTCCCAACGATTTGTATCACGAGCACGGAGTGCGGGTGTACGGGATGCACGGCACCTCGCACCGCTACGTAGCCCGCGCCGCTGCTGACTTTTTGCAACAACCAATCACTGAACTCAATCTGATCACCATTCACCTGGGCAACGGTTGCAGCATGGCCGCCGTGCAAGCGGGCAAGAGCATCGATACCTCCATGGGACTCACCCCGCTGCCTGGCCTGATGATGGGCACCCGCTCGGGCGACGTGGACCCGGCGCTGGTCTACTTCTTGACCCGAGAAACCGGCCGTACCGCTGCCGAAGTGAATCACCTGCTCAACCACGACAGCGGTTTGCTGGGCATCACGGGTCAGAATGACCTACGCGAGGTGACGCAGCAGTACAAGGCGGGTAACGATGCGGCGCGGCTGGCACTGGAGATGTACGCCTACCGGATCAAGAAGTACATTGGGTCTTATCTGGCCGTGCTGGGCCGGGTAGACGCGCTGGTATTCACCGCCGGAGTGGGGGAAAAC